>DATNBB010000247.1:0-3792 GCA_035607335.1 Binatia bacterium
GGCTTTGAGGCTTACGAACAGCTTGCCATTTATCACGAGCGCCATGCGCGCCAGCCCCAACGCGCCGTGGAAATCTCCCGCGAAGCGCTGGCCGAGCTTCGTCGCGCACATCGCAACGGCTTGATCGCTCCGCATCTCCACGCCCACGCACGCGCTCGTTTTGAGAAGCGCCTGGCGCGGCTCGAGCGGAAGCTGGCGCGGAAGAGCGCACGCAAGCCGTCCTTACTTGCCACACCTACCGGGCAATCAGCTTAATCAGGCGCGGTCGGGAATCGCATGATCGGCAGGAAGAGACCGTCCGGACCAGATCAGTTGTTGGGTCCACTGTGTGGCGGGCGCGCTCCAGAATTCGTCGGAAGGCGGCAAGCCCAGCGGTAGGAAGGCCGCGGCGCACATGTACAAGCTTCCCGTGGAGATGTACGTTTCCGCGAGCGCCGGCTGATGCCCGCAGAAGCCGATTTGCAACCATCCGTGAGCGTCAAACGTGCCGGGCGCGTCGATCATCTTGCGCATCACGGCAGCCATCGCGCAGCGTGCTTGCGCGGGTTTCACAGCTTCGCGCAGTTCGCGCATCCAGGCAATTTGCGCCAGCGCATGGAATGCGCCGAAACGGTATGTCGTCGAGCGGCCGATCGAAGGGAACGATCCGTCAGGCGCGACCCATCTCTCTAAAACCTCTGCGTAACGCTTCGCGCGTGCGAGTTCCGTTGAATATGCCGCGTCAAATTGGGCATCTTTCTGCCGGAGCACGGTAAGCGCGTCTATCAGCATCGGATGAATCACGAAGCTGTTGTAGTAATCGAAATGGAAGAATTCTCCGTCGCCATAAGCTCCGTCCCCTTTGTACCAACTCAGCATGCGCGTGACGCAATTCTCGAATCGCTCTTCGATTGTCTTTTCGCCCATGGTTTGCAGCGCCGCTTCGACAATCGCCGCAAAGAGCACCCAGTTATTGCTCGCAGGAGTCGGAATCGAGCGCGACGAAAGCAGCGCCGCTACGATCTGGCTCTTGACGCGCGCATCAAGCGGTTGCCATAGCACCGACGGCGCACGCAGAATTCCTTGCGCCATGAATGCCGCGTCGACGAGCGGCTGTGAGCCGCGATTGAAATTCAGAAAATCGGGCGAGTGCGGATCAGTGGCTGCGTCCAAAGACTCGCGCGCTAAACTTGCGAATCGCTTTTGGCGCGTGGCTTCTGCATCATCAATTCCCTGAGCCGCGAGCCACGGCGCTACGCCGCAGAGCGTCCGCCCGAACGCCTCGAGATGCGTGTACTTTGCTCGGTCGGTGGGATTCGCCGCCTCGACAGGCATGTTCTTTCGAAGCTGCCGCTTCGAGAGATTCTTGACGACGGGTAGAGTGACCTTTTCGAGCGAATCGACCCAGTACGAACGATCGTTTGCCGCCGAAGCGGCTTGCGCCCCAGCATAGTTCGCGGCGGCAACGGTCTGCGCGGCTCCGGCGATGCCAAGCGCCGTCGCGGACTTCAAAAAGCGCCTTCTGCTCTGTTGCGGCATGATTTTTTGGCTCCGGCGCGACAGCTTAGCGCGTCACGTCGGGCCATACAAGCGCGCTTAAAGGCGACGTCATTCGTATCTCGCTCTACGTTGTCGACCGGCGTAAAATTTAACCAGGTATTCGATATGCTGTGCTCTCGACGTTCGGTGCTGCGTGGTCTGACTGGACTCGCCGCATGTGCACCGCTCGTGCAATCCGAAGCCTTTGGTCAATTAAGCGCAAAGTCCGGCGCGTCTCAAGGATCGAGCCGAGCGCCTTCTCCGTCCTCGCATCCGTCGCCCTTGACAACCGGAGATGATGCACTCCTCGAAGACATCGAGCAGCGCGCATTTCATTTTTTCTGGGAGCAATCCGATCCCGCTACCGGCCTGACGAAAGACCGCAACCTCGCCAACACTTCCAACGATCCGCGCGACATCGCCAGCATCGCTGCCACGGGCTTTGGCCTAACGACGGTCACAATCGCGGACAAACGCGGCTGGATGAAAACTCCGCAGCTAGTCGAACGCGTCCGCGTCACACTGCGATTCCTGAACGACCGTGCATTTCAGCAGCACGGCTTTCTCTATCACTTCATGCACATGCACTCGGGCGAACGCGCGTTCAATTCGGAAGTCTCTACGATTGACACATCCCTGCTGCTCTGCGGCGTCCTTGCGTGCCGATCCCATTTTAACGACGAGGAAATTCGAACACTGGCAACACAGCTTTACGAGCGCGCCGATTGGACGTGGTTTCTAAACGGCGGCAAGACACTCTCAATGGGTTGGAAGCCCGACTCCGGCTTTCTGGACGCCCGGTGGAATCACTATTGCGAACTGATGATGATCTATCTGCTCGGCCTGGGCTCGCCCACGCACCCGCTTCCGGCGGATACATGGGACGCATGGACGCGGCCTACGATGGAATATCAGGGATTGAAATACATTAGCGCGGCCGATCCGCTTTTCGTGCATCAATATTCGCACGCGTGGTTCGATTTCCGCGGCAAGCGAGACAAGTACACAAATTATTTTGAAAATTCCGTCACGGCAACGCGCGCGCACAAGCTCTTTTGCCTTTCGCTCGCAAAGGAATTTCCCGATTACTCAAACAATCTTTGGGGGATAAGCGCTTCCGATTCGGCGCATGGCTACACAGCGTGGGGCGGACCTCCGCCATTGGGTAAGATCGACGGCTCTGTCGTTCCTTGCGCGGCCGGGGGTTCCGTCGCATTTCTCCCTGGCGAAACTCTTCCCGTGCTTCACAACATGCGCGACAAGTACGGCAGCCGTGCCTGGACGCGCTACGGCTTGGTCGATGCGTTTAATCCGCTCACGAGCTGGTATGACGCGGATGTGCTTGGCATCGATCTCGGCATCATGGCGCTTATGGCTGAGAATTTGCGTACAGGTTTCGTCTGGCAGACGTTCATGAAGGATAAAGACGTGCAGCGCGGCATGGAGCGCGCCGGTTTCCATGCGGATGCCGCGACGCAGAAGCCTGGTTAACGAAGTTCGATCAGCGCCAACGCCTGCGGCTGCAATGTGAACGTCAATGTGCTGCCGGTAAGGATTTCGCTCTTCGGCGCGGGAAGCTCCGCTGCTTTGCGCAACGCCTCAAATTGCTTCCCCGTCGGGAAAGCCGGCGAGCCCATCGCACTGAAGGCGGGCAGCGTCGAACCGTGATTTGCATCGATAATCCACACTTGCGCGTGCGCGCCATGCACATTCGAGAAGCGTAGCGTCACCTTCTTCGCGCTTCCCTTCTCCTCCGGCAAAAACAAATTCCACACGGCAATCGCGAGCGAACCATCGCTGCGCTTGGTCACCAACGCTGAGTCCGAGCGCACATCAAGCCGCCGGTCGCCCAGCAGATGCAGCAGTGCGAACGCGTTGAACGCGGGCTTCGGCACGCTGCCTTCCGCCAGCAGCCCAAATCCTCCGTAGAATGGCTTTTTTACGACGCCCTGCTCCTCGAACACATCCGAAAATGTCCAGTAGCTCATCATTTGCGTCATGCCGTCGCATTGGCGGATCGTATCCGCGAGCCAAGGCCCCATGAACGGCGCATCCGTGACGTCCTCTTCATTTTTGTAGCTCGCGTTGTACTCGCTCCAGATCAATGGCAGCTTCGGCGCTGCGGAGGCGATAATTTGATCGTGGACTTTCTTCACAGCGCGGCAAACCATCTGCGTGCGCGGAATGTTTTCGTTCGTGCCGAAGACGTCCTTCGCGCTGTCATTGCCATAGACGTGCGTGGAGATGAAATCGACCGGCACGTTGTTGCTCGTC
>DATNBB010000192.1:0-3540 GCA_035607335.1 Binatia bacterium
GGTGCTTCCTACTCGCGAACAGATCGAACAGCGCGCCTACGACCTTTATTTAGGGCGCGGGTGCGCGGACGGCTTCGACGTGCAGGATTGGCTGCAGGCCGAGAGCGAATTGCTCGCCGAAACAGAGCAAAATGCTCCGCAGGCGAAGGCACTGGCCGCCTGAACGGATAGTGAGTGACGGCAGGGCATTGCGAGGGTGAGGTGTGTTTACCGTATGCGCTGCCGCGGCTGTACGGCTCGGGAGCAACGAAGCGCCTGAGGGCCAAAACAGTCTGTGTGGCAAGGAGCAAACCTGGGCCTCAACGTCTTAAAGCCCTATCATTTTGCGCCGATTACGACACGGCTGGAGGCCGTGCCCTTCCAACAATCCGAATTACCATGCGGACTCTCGAAGCGCTACAGTTTCCCGCAATTTTCCCGCAGTCTGCGATAGCCGTGCCCTGCTCAATCTGAGTTGCAAACGGACCTGCGATAGTCCTTTCACTCCGGTGAAATTTGGGCGGCCGACTGCGCGGATAGGCGGAGTTGTGCGTTGGTGTCTGTGCGTTCGCCCAATATACTTGTATTCGGTCCCGCGAAGCATTCGCAACCATTCCGCAGGCCATTCATTTCGGGAGATGCTCATTCATGCGACTTTTCAGCGAACTCAAGATTCGCGACCTCAGTTTTCGCAATCGTATTGCCGTCTCGCCGATGTGCGAGTATTCAAGCGAGGACGGTTTCGCAAACGACTGGCACCTTGTGCATCTTGGGAGCCGCGCGGTGGGAGGCGCGGCAATCGTCTTTACCGAAGCGACGGCCGTCTCGCCCGAAGGCCGAATCAGTCCGCAGGACCTTGGGATCTGGAAGGATGAACACGTGGATATGCTCGGGCGCATCACGCGTTTTCTGCGCCAACAAGGCGCTGCGCCCGGGATTCAACTCGCGCACGCTGGACGGAAAGGGAGCACGCGCCGCCCGTGGGAATCTCCGGCGGGTGAGTTGCCTGTTTCGGAGGGCGGCTGGGTTGCGGTTGCGCCGAGCGCGATTCCGTTTGCGCAGAACTATCCGATGCCGAAAGCCTTGGATCAGCAGGGAATCGCGAAGGTCGTGAGCGATTTCGTTGCAGCTGCGACGCGCGCTCTCGCGGCTGGATTCAAAATCGTCGAAATCCATGCGGCGCACGGATACTTGATTCATGAATTCCTTTCGCCGCTTTCGAATCAGCGAACGGATTCCTACGGAGGCTCATTTGAAAATCGCACGCGCATTCTGCGCGAGGTGATTGCGGCTGTCCGCCGCGTGTGGCCGGAAAAATATCCGCTATTTGTTCGCATTTCCGCGTCGGATTGGGCTGAAGGCGGCTGGGATGTCGATCAATCCGTCGAACTCGCGAAACAGATCGGCCCGCTCGGCGTCGATCTCATCGATTGCTCATCGGGCGGCAATACGGCGACAGCCCAGATTCCGCTGACGCCCGGCTATCAAGTGCCGTTCGCGGAAGCGGTGCGCAAAGGAGCAGAAATTCTCACGGGCGCTGTGGGGCTCATTACGTCGGGAGAGCAAGCGGAAGCGATCATTGCGGAAGGGAAAGCCGACATAGTTATCCTCGCGCGGGAATTCCTGCGCGATCCCTATTTCCCGCTGCACGCCGCTGCGCGCACGGGCGAAACGGTTTCGTGGCCCGTTCAATATCAGCGTGCCGCGGCGCCGGGATCGCCGGTGCGGATGGCTTTTGAAGAGCGATAGATGGAAGCAGACGAGGTAGAGCCTGTGGAGGATAGTCCGGGGCGTGCTCGGCGAGAAGTTGCGGAAAAGCGAGAGAGGTCCTTGGCTTCGCTCAGGATGACGACGACGTTGACCTAGCGTTGAATGCGAATGATTAGCAAAACGCCGGAGTTCCTTTCGCTTGGTACGGTGGACCGGCGGCGCTTCGCGCGCCTCGGCGAGCGAGCTTAAGTGCCGCCAAGAACCGCGGTCTCGACATTGGGGCGAGCGCGAATCGCGCTAGCGCGGTGCTATCGGCGAGGCACTATGCCGTGGTCCATGGCGTAATACACGAGTCCGACCACCGAACGGACGTGGATTTTCCGCATCACATGGGAGCGATGCACCTCAACGGTCCTAACCGAAATGGCAAGTTCGGCTGCTATTTGCTTGTTTGATTTTCCCTCTGCCAAGAGTTGAACGACGTCAAGTTCGCGCGGAGTGAGTGCCGTGCGGCGCGCGCGCAATGGGTCCGCGGGTTCGGCCAATTCGGTTACGGAGTAGTGCGAATCTAAGCCAAGGTGCAGGTCGTTGTCAGTCATGGATGCCATTATGGTACATCTCCGATCGCCGACTATTTGGAAATGGATCTTGCTTACAAAAGCAAGCAGGATAAAAACCGCTATGGTGAGGGCCATGGATCTTAAGAGTGGGACGAGCTAGAGCCGGGACCGGACCGCACGCGGACGGCGGCGTGGGTAAAAAGAACGCGGGCGTCGGGTCTTCAACAACGACCTGACGCCCGCGTTTTGCATCGTTCGAATGGCCTCGGATCCAAGATGCGGACCCGAGCTACAAAAGGCGCCACCACGACGGCGGCGATGGCGCCTAAACCCAACCAAAACCTGCACAGCCGGGAGGGCTGTGCTACTTGTTCTACTGGCCAGCGGCGGCTTCGCTGGGGAGGCCGAAGCAATAGAGCGTGCCGTCGTAATCTCCCAGGTAAACGCGTCCGTTGGCTACCGTGATGCCGGAGAAGTGGTTGAACGTCTTGATTGTGTCGCCGCTCGACCAGAGCTGCTTGCCGGTCATTGCGTCGAGCACGTAGATGATGGCGTGCCCGGATTTTGCGGCGCGGATAGTGGAATCGAAGTTGAGTCCGATGTCCGGCCATGCCTGCTGCGTATTCTCGCCACTGCCGTAAGCGAAAATCATGCCATTCGCAATGATGGAGGGTTCGCCGCGGTGCATGTCGCGGGAAATCCACACCGGTTCGAGCGAGGGATTGCTGGCGTCGCCGACGACCTTGAAGGCTGCTTCGCCGCCTTCTTTTGCCGCGGGCTCGTTGGTCGTTGGGAATTTGACGGCCGGATTCGGCGGGCCCCAGAAGGGAACGAGAACCCAACGGGTGCCACTAGGATCCTCCCAGCTGGAGAGCGCGCCCCAACTGCCGGCGTTCTGAAAGTCGGCGCCGACGTTGCAGAAGAGCGGAGTCTTGTAGAGCGGGGTGTGATGGTCCGCGCCGCCGGGGTTTTTCGGATCGAGCAGGAACACTCGGCATTCCTTACCCGAGGAAGCCATCAACTCGCGGCCCTTATAGTTGAAAATGGTTGGCGTGTTGTTGGGATCGAGGTCGCGATGCCAGAGCCATGCCCAGTTCGAGGGCGTGAACCAGTTCCAGGGCTTCCAGACGCCGTCTTCCATGCGGAATCCGACCATGCTGTCCGCAATGATCAGGTTATTGGGATTGCTGATATCGACGTTACCGTCGCCCGTGGTGGTCCAAACGGTGCCTTGCGAGTCGATCGCGGGACCGCGGCGCCCCCATAAGCCGCCGCTTCGGCCAAAGTTGGC
>DATNBB010000264.1:0-7081 GCA_035607335.1 Binatia bacterium
TACGTCGGCATGCGCAGCGAGAAATAGACCGCAAGGAACCCGAAGATTGCGTCAGCCGACCAGCCGGCGAGCACCGCCGGCAGCAGGCCGGCCGTGCCCATCGATTCAAGAAGCGCGGACGCGGCCCAATAGAAAATGCTGATGCCGACGGCGACGGCAAGCCCGCTCACGGCACCGCGCGTCCCCACCAGCAGGGCAAACGGTGCGCCGAGCAGGACAACGATTGCGGCAATCAACGGGTATGAGAATTTTTCATACCATTGGACGCGTAATCGCGATGTATCGAATCCGGCCTGGCTTAATTTATTGATGTACCCGCTTAGTTCGCGCCAGTTCATTTGGTCGGACGTGCTGATCTTCTGCTCAAAGTAGCTCGGCGGTTCGGTGAGTTCCGACAGTGACGTAGCCTTGAATCTGCTGTAATCAACGACTTTGCCGTCGGAGAAATCGCGAATCCAGCCCGCCGTCAGCACCCAGGCGTTTTGCACTGGGTCCCAGGTCGCGCGTTCGGCATAGACGCGGCGCCGAACCGAGAACGTCTTCGGATCGAGCTCGATCACGGTCAAATCACCGAGCAGCTTTAAGTTCGGATCGTAAAGCCCATAATTAAAAATCTTCGAATTCTGGCCGAAGATCCATTGCTGACCCGGTTGGCGATACGTTTGCGGCGGCCGCCCTTTGATTTCACTTCGCAGCGCATTTTGCTGCGTATTCGCGTAAGGAAGATATGTCTCGCTTAAGAGGAACATTCCACCCGAGACGAGGCAGCCCGCAAGGCCGAGCGGTAGAATCAGGCGATAGAGGCTGATCCCGCTGGCTTTGAAGGCGACCACTTCATTGTTTTTCGCAAGGATCGCCAATGTGATGAGCGTTGCGACCAGAGCGGCAAGCGGTGCAAGCTGATACACCATGTAGGGAATCAGATAGCGGAAGTAGTCCACAACCACAAACATCGAGATGTGATTTTTTGAGATGTCCGCAAGAAGATCGAAAAGCGTGAACGCGTCGGAAATAAGTACGAATCCCGCCAGTAACCCAAGAAAATAGTAAAAGAAACGTTGAAGCAGGTATGTATCGACCAGCAAAGGAAATCCAATCGTATTATTAATGCGAGTTGCGCGGCGGGCTATGTAGCCTCCGTTCGGAACTACACTAAGAGCCGCAGAACCGTTGCCGGAACCATTTGTAGCCTGTGCTCTGGCGCGCGCCGCGGCAGCGCGACGTCTGCGGAATTTGAACCATTGCGTTTCCAGCCATTCAGCGATCTTGCTGGGCCTGCGAACAGTTTCGATGCGCTTCAAAAAAATAAGCCCAAAAATGGCAGTGACGATATTCGCGGCCCAAACGCCCAAAAATGGCGAGATACGACCCTGCTTCGCCATTTCGTAGCCATAGACATAAATCAAGTAGTAGCAACCGATGAGCGTGATCGTAAGAATCAGGCCGGCAGCGCGTCCTCCGCGACGAGGACGAACGCCGATGGGGATGCCAAGCAGTGCAAAAACGAGAGCCGCGCAGGGAAATGCAATGCGACGCTGAAATTCGATGCGCGCTTCAAGCCAATCGGGGCCGTTATCGTTCAGGAGCGCACTGGTTGCCTCTTCACGTGGACGCGGAGCTACCGTGCGGGTCGAAATGGCACTCGAAAGATCGATCGAGAGATCGCTCGCGCTGAAATCGGTAACGTCGTAATTCGCGGGATGGCGCGGATCGTAGTGATCCGTTCTTCCAGGGCCGAGATGGAGCTGAATCTCATTCGGGCCAGGCCCTTCGAGAATCTGCGCGTACTGCGCCACGGTGATGTAAGGAGGATTTGTGGCCGTGTTCGGATTGTCCGTATTCGCAAGGAAGACGTCGTTCCAACGGGCGGCTCCGTTAACTACTTCTTGTACGTATAATACGAAGCGCGGAAACCGCTCGTCGAAAACACGCGGCTGAATGGCGTAAGGCGCTTGCGAGGCGATTACGCGCGCCTCCAAACGGTTGAACTCGCGCGAAGCCAACGGGCTGAGCCAGAAGGTCATGACTGCGGTGATCGCAGCGGCGGCAAGCGCGACGAATCCGATGGGCCGAAGAAGGCGGCGAAGACTGATGCCACACGAGTGCAGGGCGACGATTTCGCTGTCCGCGGACATCCTGCCGAGCCCGATGAGCACGCCCACTAAAACCGACATGGGGACGGTGAAGATAAATACGGGAGCCAGCGTGCACAGCACGAGGAGCAGGATCGTGCCGAGGCCGCTGGAGTGGCGGACGATCACGCCCATCAGGTCTACGAGCAGAGGCACGTACAGAACCGAAGTGAAGACGAGCAGGCCGAGCAGGGAATGCGCGCCGACTTCGCGGCCGATATATTTGTCCAGCAAACGCATGGAGATGCGTATGAGTTTAACATTCCACGCGCCGCCGCGAGGCAACGAGCGCTGAGGAAGTAAGTACATCTTGCGCTGACCATTTTACGGTGAAAAGAGAGAGGACCGATTGAGCCGGGTTCACCTAACCATCCTTTGGCACATGCACCAGCCGCAGTATAAGGACCCCGTCACGGGCGAGTACCGCTTGCCCTGGACGCGCCTGCACGCGCTAAAGGACTACTGGGGAATGGTGAAGATGATGGAAGAATTCCCCAAGGTACACGCGACGTTTAATTTCGTTCCGCTTCTGGCGGAGCAGATCGAAGAGTACGCGAGCGGGCGCTTCAAGGAGTCCTGGTTCGAGATTGCCTTCGCTGATGCTGGCTCGTTGACGTTCGAGCAGCGAAAGGCGGCGCTCGAGCGCGCATTTCAGGTGAACGATCTCTTCCTGCAGCGATGGCCGCGTTTTGGTGAATTGCGTTCGCGGCTGCATTCGAGCGGTGTGGAGGCATGCGCCGCGCACTGGAGCGCAGGCGATTGGCGGGACTTGCAGGTGCTTTCGCAATTGGCGTGGATGGACGAGGAGTATCTCCAAAAAGATCCGGCGGTGCGCGAGCTGTCGGATAAAGGAAGCGGTTTCACTGAGGACGACAAAGCGATTCTGCTGGATAAGCAGCACGAATTGCTCGCGGCGGTGCTGCCGGAATACAGGCTTGCCGCGGCGCGGCGCCAGATAGAGGTTTCCACGACGCCTTACTATCATCCGATCCTTCCGCTTTTGTGCGATAGCGATATTGCGTCTGTGGCGAATCCTCATACGCCTCGCCCCGCTCCAGCTTTCCGATATCCGGAGGACGCGCGCGAACAACTGGTCAGGGCCGTCGCGTATCACGAGCGAGTATTCGGGCAAAAACCGGCCGGTCTGTGGCCTTCCGAGGGATCAGTTTCAGATCAGGCGCTGGAAATTGCGATGGATTTGGGTTTCAAGTGGTTTGCCACAGACGAAGGCGTGCTCGGGCGCACGAAGAATATCGGATTCTGGCGCGATGCGAGCGGCTATCCTGAAAACGGCGCGGAGCTTTACACGCCATGGCGCATTCGGCGAAATGGCCGCGAGATGAGTGGATTCTTCCGGGACCACTATATTTCCGATCTCGCAGGCTTTGTCTACAGCCGGATGGGCGCGCATGCCGCTGCCGAAGACCTGCATCGGAGAATCCGCTCGATCGGCGATCGTGAGCCGAAGGGCCGCACGGCCACGGTGAGCGTGATCCTTGATGGCGAAAACGCATGGGAATACTACCCGGAGAATGGCCGCGAGTTTCTGCGCGAGTTTTACCGGCGTATCGAGAAGGATCCGGACATCTTCGCCTACACGATGAGCGAAGCGATGGAGGCTGTTCCCGACCAGCCTATGCTGGAAGGGATTTTTCCCGCGTCGTGGATCAATGCGAATTTTGACGTATGGATTGGCCATGGCGAAGACGTACGCGCATGGGATCTCTTGCGTGACGCGCGCGATGCCTATCAACGGGCTGTGGAGCGCGCGGGCCTGAAAGGCAATCCTGCAGCGGCGAGCGTGGGGATAGCCCGGAAAGCAGTTTCGCGTGATGGCAAAGGAACCACTGACGCGGAGGCAGTTTCAGCCCGAGGCGATGGAAGCGCCGATCCCGCCGTGATTGCGCAATTGACGCGCGCCTTCGAATCCGTGCTGGCGGCCGAGGGCAGCGACTGGTGCTGGTGGTACGGCCCGGAACACGGTTCTCAAAACGATGCGGACTTCGACGCGCTGTACCGCAAGCATCTGAGCGAAATTTATCGCGCTCTCGGAGAACCAGCGCCGGATGCCTTGGCGCGCCCCATAAAGAAAGCGCCGGAGCGGGGACAGAATATTCCGCCGCAAGCGTTTCTTGACGTGCAAATCAGCGGCAGCGAAAGCAGTTACTTCGAATGGCTGGGCGCAGGAATCTACACCACGTCGCGGCAGGGCGGCGCGATGCACGGCCGCCTGTACGTGCTGGCGGAATTTCTCTATGGCTTCAGCAACGACAGGTTATTTCTGCGCGTCGATCCGTTTTCCGAAGCTGTGGAGAGCATGCGGGAGTTTCAGCTGCGTCTCACGATCTGGGGATCGCAAGAAAACAGAATCACGCTCCGCGTCGAAAATCGCAAACTCACAGGCGTGATCGTCGAGCGCGCGGGCGTGTGCTTGCTGAATACGAAGCAATTTGTGGAAGCCGCTTACGATAAGATCATGGAAGTAAGCGTAGCGAGAGCAATGTTTGACTTATCCGGCAGGAGAGAACTGTTGCTGAGCGTGGCGCTCTGGAGCGGCGGGCTTCCCGTCGATGTGCTGCCCGTGGAAGGAATGCTTACCATAGCGCTGGGCGAAGAGAATTTCGCCTGGGGATGAACGCCCATTAGCCTAGACCTTCTCTCGGCCAGGATGCACCGGCCGCGAGCCGAATCTGCTCCGCGAAATCCTCGCGGACGCCAAACGCAACCGGGTCTACACGCCCAATCTGGAGTTGCACGATATTCCAGAACAGAACCTTTTTGCGCGAAATCGAAATTTCGCTCCACGGAATAAAGAGTGGGGGATGCCCCATGCGGAAACACGGCAGCATCGCCATGTATAGCCCCACAGGATTCGCCGCAATCGTCAGGCAGTTGTTGTAGTTCGAGCCGTATCTTGCCGTCGCGCTTTTAAAACGCCAGCACTCAGCGGGAAAATCGCCTTGAAGCGCGAACCTCTCCGCGAGCCGATGCCAACCCGTCATTCTGCTCACCAGCATGCCGGTAACAATCCAGCAAGACACAAAAAGCAGAATCAACAATGCGGCGAGCGTCGCGCCGTGTGGTCCGGATGCGTGCATGGAAATATTTTAGGGTGCAGACTCGCGGGATCCGGCATCGTCGTTCAACGCTTTGCTGTAAAGCACACCGGGGACGTGTTCGGAGAGCTCCGACACATATTGACATTTGTGGGTTACGGCGCGATAGTTCGAGCGTTCTGAGCGCAGTCGCGTTCAGATTGCAATACAACTAAACGAATTTTGGCTCGAACTTTGAGCCGCCCATCCCGTGCACGAGAGCCTTCTCGCTGCCGGGAAAAGGCCTAAATGAAAAAGACGTTCCCGGCACTCGTGGTTGCGCTCGCCTGCATAGTGGGCATCGCCGTTCTAATTGACGCTTCCGCTTCGAAGACTCCGGTCGTTGTCTCATCTGCTTCAAAACCAATCCCCGCTAGATCAGCCTTCGCTCAAAGGGCCACGAAGGCCACACGTATGCCGGACGCTAACAGTCGCAAGCGGCTCGCGGCCATCGTCCTTTCTACACCCGCCGTTTTTGAACCTTCTGCGAATGCAGCCAAAGATGGCGCGCAGTTTGTTGCCAAAGCCAGCGGCATGAACGTCGCTTTGACGACCAGAGGGATTTTTGTTCGCATAAAGCCAACAAATAACGGCAGCACCACGCCGGACACGTTGGGAATTCAAGTCAAAGGCGCTGGACCGCTTCAGTGGCACGGCACAGATAAAGCGCAAGGTGAAACCAATTATTTCTTCGGCAACGATCCCCAAAAGTGGCGAACTCACATCGCGCGATTCAGCCGCGTAGAGAGCGCGGACGCCGATGGCCTAAGCCTGGCGGTTTACGGCAGCGCAAACAATCAGGAACCGGACGGCGCGCAAGGAATTGAATATGACGTGCGGCTGGATAGCGGTTTCGATCCCGCCAAGCTGCGGTTGAAAGTGAATGGCGCACGCAATCTGCAAATCGATCGCAAGGGCGATCTGGTGATGCGGCTCGCCGGACGCGAGCTACGCATGAAAGCGCCCGCAGTTTACGAGCAGATCGCAACGTTTCACACACGTTCGCAACGAAGTAGGCCATCGAGCTCGCGCCCTAGAAAGCCCACATCACGCCGCTCCACGCCGCGCAGTTCCCGTGGCACAAGGCCGCCCCGCGTAAGCCCGCATGGCCGTGCGAACACTGGACCGCGCATGCGCCCATCGGCACGCGAAGGCTCGCATTCAACACACAAGAGGCGCCAGAAGAAGATGCCGTCGTTGCCGTTAGGCGATAATTCCGTGAAAAGCGGCGCTTCAAAGAGAACGCCACGCACACCGCGCGAAAACGGCCGCCGCATCGACGGCGGCTACATCCTCGAAGCCGACGGCTCCATCGGATTTTGGGTAGGGAAGCACGATCCAGACGACGCCCTGGTGATCGATCCTTCCATCGCGCTCACTTACGCCTCATTTCTTGGCGGAGCAGGCGCAGATTCCGTCAACAGCATGACAAGAGATCCAAGCGGCAACATCTACGTCGCCGGAACAACCACTTCCGCCGCGACTTTTCCCGAAGCCGCAAACGGAATCGCAGGCAACATCCGCGGCGCATCGCAGCTATTCATTGCAAAAGTAGCGTTCTCGAACGGAATCGGTGCGCTTCAATATCTCACGTTCTTCGGAGGCAGCAGCGCACAGGCGGGTGGGCGAGTCGCGGTCGATGCAAACGGAAATGCCGCCGTGCTTGGAACCACGACGTCAGCAGACTATCCCGTCACCGACGGCAGCGCCCCGACGCAGGGCTTAACGAGCGGAGCAGGAAACGATCTTGTGGTGAGCGAAGTGGATGCTACAGGCTCCAACCTGATCTTCTCCACAATATTTGGCGGCAACGGTACAGAGTCCGCCAACGCGTCAGCCGGAACGTCGCTCACT
>DATNBB010000279.1:0-7810 GCA_035607335.1 Binatia bacterium
CACGCCGTGCCCCATCGCCGCTGGAATCGACATACAAGTCGGCCGCCCCAGCAACGGGAATTGCCCGAAAATCCCTGCGCGCGTTGCCGCTTCCACCAGTAACATGAGACTGCCGGGCGTTCCGGAAAACAACACCGCGTCAGGCGCGACGGGCATCGAGCCGAGCGGCGTGTACAACACGAATTTCGGAGTCTTCGGCAGAACCGGAATTCCCGGAACTTCCTCCATCCGCAGATACCCGATCTCGCCCATGAGGTTCAGAACTCCGTCAAACTCGGGCTGCCGTTCCTCGGGCAGAGGAATGTTATGAGTGTGGCTACCGACAGGGCAGTTGTAGTGGTCCGAAGGAACCGTATAGAAGGCCTTGCCTTCAGCGGCCACCCGCCAGAAGCTGCAACCGGAAGGCACGGAACCGGAGAACTTCTCCACGCCTGCCGGAGGCTCCTTCAGAAATGCCACGGCGACCGGGCGGCGGGCAAGCCGTAATTGCGAGACAAACTGGGATTCGAGGCTGGGGTAATCAGACATCAAGAATGATTATCGCAGCAGTAGTCGAGTCTCCGAGGACGGATGATACCCTGGAGGTACCGTTCTAACATGTCGTCACCCGCCAAAGCCATGAGTGCGCGACAGTTTTTCTCGCGCGGGGGAGTGCTCTCCCGATGGCATCCGAATTATGAATTTCGTGCGGGCCAACTCGAGATGGCTGAGGCGGTAGAGTCCGCTCTCAATGAGAAACGGCATCTGCTCGTGGATGCCGGCACCGGTACCGGAAAGACGCTGGCATATCTCGTCCCGGCGATTCTTTCCGGCCGCCGCATAGTCGTCTCCACTGGCACGAAAAACCTGCAGGAGCAGCTCTTTTACAAGGACATCCCGTTCCTGCAGGAGCACTTCTCAACGCCGCTGCGCGTCTGCTACATGAAGGGCCGCGGCAATTATGCCTGCCGCCAGAAAATCTATGACGCCGAGCGCGAGCCCGTTCTACAAGGCCTCGAAGAGATTGCGGATTTTCAAATCATCCGTGAATGGGAGAAGTCCACCGAAACCGGCGACCGCGCCGAGATCAAAACGCTTCCAGAGCACAGCTCCACATGGGGAAAAATCGACGCAAGGCGCGACCTCTGCACGGGCCAGCGCTGCCAGCAATTCGAGCGCTGCTTTCTGACGTTGATGCATCAGAAAGCGCACGAGAGCGACATCATCATTGTGAACCACCACCTCTTCTTCGCCGACCTCGCAGTGAAGGAAGACGACTTCGGTGGCATCATTCCGGAATACGGCGCTGTCATTTTCGATGAGGCGCACGAGATTGAGGATGTCGCTGGCCAGTATTTCGGTGTCAGCATTAGCAATTATCAAATCGAAGATCTCGCCCGGGACATAGCCGGCATTTCGCGCAAGAAGCAGTTCGGCTCGGAGGAACTCGACCGGGTCTTGCAAGTTTTACGCGAATGCTCCGCCATTTTCTTCGCTTGCTTCGGCGACACCGATGGGCGCGCCGGCTTCCGTGAACACGCTGCATTTCTTGAAACTCACGGCGAAGATTTCGACGATTTGTTGCGCGCGCTGGAACTGACCGTCAGCCATTTGCAGTTGGTAAAAGAATCGCCCGAAGAGGTGTTTCCTCTGATGCGGCGTACAGGCGTGATCGCGCAGAATCTCAGCTTCTGGATGTCGGGCAAGGAGCGAGCTTATGTGTACTGGGTGGAAAGGCGCGGGCGCGGCTGTTTTCTCCAAGCCACTCCGATCGATGTCTCCTCCGTGCTCGCGGAGAAGCTATTCGACCGCATCGATACCGTGATCCTCACCTCGGCCACTCTCGCCGTTGGAGGCAATTTCGATTATGCCGAACAGCGCCTCGGGTTACGCGGCGCCCGGACGTTGATCGTTCCGAGTCATTTCGATTATCCGAAGCAGGCTCTGTTATACGTGCCGCAATATCTTCCCGATCCCCGGAATCCGGCATTCACGCGAGCGGCCGGCGACGAGATCGCGCGCGTTTTGCGGGCGAGCGCGGGCCGGGCCTTCGTGCTCTTCACCAGCTATCGGGAGATGCGGCTGATTCACGACCGCCTGTCGCTTGAACTCGAATATCCGGCCCTGCTGCAAGGGACAGGACCAAGAAGCGCCCTGCTCGAAGAATTCCGCCGCACGCCTAACTGCGTGCTGTTCGCGACATCGTCATTCTGGCAAGGTGTTGATGTGCAAGGGGAACAATTAAGCTGCGTCATCGTCGATAAGTTACCGTTCGCCGCACCCACCGATCCGGTAGTGGAAGCGCGGATCCAGAACATTCGGGAATCCGGCGGCAATCCTTTTTATGAGTATCAGATTCCGAGAGCGGCGCTGGTGCTGAAGCAGGGATTCGGCCGCCTGATCCGAAGCCGCTCCGATCGCGGAGCGCTAGTCCTGCTGGATAATCGAATCACGAAACAGCGTTATGGGCAGGTATTTTTCGACAGTCTGCCGGATTATGGATTCACTACGGAATTTGAGGATATAGAAAGGTTTTTTGATGTTTGAAGTCTGCGTGGAAAATACTTTCGCCGCCGGTCACGCCCTGCGCAATTACCACGGGAAGTGCGAGAACGTTCACGGCCACAATTACCGGGTCCGCATGACAATGGAAGGCGAGCAACTGGACGCCACCGGATTGCTGGTGGATTTCGTCGAAATCAAGCGTCTGATGAGCGCCATAATTGACAAGCTGGACCATCAATTCATCAATGACATCGCGCCGTTCGATGTAATCAATCCGTCAGCGGAAAATATCGCGAAGTATTTTTACGACGAGATTTATTCCGGCTTAAAAACGGAAACGCCCGTCCGGATTTCCGAAGTGAAGGTCTGGGAAACGGATGTTTCGGCGGCCGCCTATCGCCCATGAAGCTCGCGCGGCGCATACTCGCCATAGCGCTGCTGTTTGTCGCTGTTCTGTACGCCTGCGACTATCTCTCGGTCCGTTACCACATTCCTCACAACCGCAATCCGCTCGGAGTGGTGAAAGTCCAACCGTATTACGCAGTCCCGCTAAAAAATAAAAAGACGGAACTTATGTTTCTTGATCCGCAAGAAGAGACCTGCGTTCACTCTCTTTTTCCCCACCTTGGCTACAGGCCATGCTGGTATGTGAGCCGACAGAGCAAAAAACGGATCGATATGTGACTTACAGAAACCGCAAAAGCGCGCGCAAGCGTCATCTCTACTGGTCAAGGTAATACTGCACCGTCGTGACTACGCGGACCGTTTTCATGAGGCTGCTGTCCGCTGAGAAATTTCCCTCGCTGGTTTCGCTTGCCTGGTCCGTCGGCAAAATGGAGAAAAAACCCTGATTGGCCTGCCGAATGGATCCCACCTTGCTGCCTGAATCCGAGGCGAAGCGCGCGGCGGCGGCGCGGGCATTTTGCGTAGCGTCCGTGATCATGTCTGGTTTGATCGAATTCAACCCCATAAATTTGTAAGCCAATCCTTGCCCGGGATTGCTCGTCAACACAATCCCTTTCTGCAGCAACTGCATAGTTTTCTGCGCGGCAGCCGCAATCCGATCGACTCGTGGAGTTCGTACGGTAATCTGCTGCTCGACGATATAGCGGTGAGGAGCGCGAGTATTGCCGCCATACTCGTTAGCCTGGGTATCCACGACACGAATCACACCCAGCTCGATTTCAGAGGGTTTAATATTCTGATGATCCAGAAAATCGAGAATGGTCTTCTTATCATTCTCAGTCTTCGCGTACAACGCGGATAAATCGTCTCCCGCTTCCTTGTAGCTAAGCGGCTATATGGCCAAATCGGACTTGACCGTGCGCTCTACCAAACCTTTGACGGTCACGTAGCGGTCGCTAAGCCGGGTTGACTTAATCTGCGATCCCACGACCCAACCGCCGAGAATCAGACCGACTGCCAGCAACGCCCCCAGCACCGCTGCGCCGCCCAGTCTGTTTTGGTTGTTGCCGTTCATCGGCCCTCCTCGGCGCGCTAAAACCGATCTTCGGCCTCGGTCCTTGCCTAGTGCCCCGCCACAGCCGTCTCGGGCTCCGCTTTCAATGGGAAGTTCGCGCCTGGAGGAATCGGAGCGAGCAACTGTTCTTTCCGATAAACGAGCGTAGAAGTGTTGAAACTGGCAATCTCGAAGCCGTGCCCGTGAGTGATTGCGTCTGTCGGACACGCTTCCACGCAATAGCCGCAGAAGATGCAACGATTGTAGTCGATGTTGTACACCTTCGCGTAACGTTCGCCGCCGCTGATCCGCATCTCGTCCGTGTTCTCAGCGGCTTCAATATAAATGCAGTCGGCGGGACACGCGGCTGAGCACAGGAAACACGCCACGCATTTCTCCAGGCCGTTTTCATCCCGCTGCAAGACGTGCACGCCGCGATACCGCTCCTGAAACTTCGGCGGAGTATCCGGATAATCCTCCGTGATCGTCGGCTGCATCATCTCCTTGAAGGTGACGCTCATACCTTTGGCGATCGCGGCCGCGGACTGGAAAACTTCGCCAACTTTGGAAGCCATGTCTGTTTTTAGCTTACCTCAACGAATCATCCTGGCATCATCGTAAGCCCCCGCCGGGAGCTCAGTTCTTCGATCCTCAACCCGCTTTCCATTCCGGCACTTGGTCGCCTGCATGAAACGGTTTCGCGCCGGCGCGCTGCCCGAGCGCCTCCAGATCCCGCCTCGAAAAGCCGGGAATCGCGAGAGAAATCGTGCCGTCCGGCTCAATCAGAAATAATGACGGAACATTCGTGATCTGAAACGCGTTGCTAGCGGGATATCCAGCCCGCACGCTATCAAGCAGCGTCGGAAAGGTGACGCCAAACCGCTGATGAAAATTTCGCGTGGTTGCGGCATCGTCCTGCGATATCGCGACGAACCGCAGTGCCTCGCTGTTTGATATCCGTTCGAGAAACGGAAAAATAAGCTGGCACACCGGGCAACTTACTTTGAAGAAAACCAGCAGCAGTGGCTTCCCCTCGGCAAGCATCTCGTCCAGAGAACGGGACTTGCCATCCGGATCGGGTAACTGGAACGAAGGAGCCTGTGCGCCGGATCTCAACATCTTCCCGCGTTACTGGTCCTTCTGCTGCTGCACGAAACTGAGAATATCGAAGCGCTTGATCTCCCGTTCGGGGAAGAAGCTGTTTACGGCGTCCTGTTCTTCGTTGAAGATCTCAAAGATGGTCGACAGCTTCGTAAGCACTAGCAGCTCGATATTCCTTTTGTTGAGCTTCAGCAGCTTGAGCGCGCCGCCCGCCTTCTGCAGCGTCGTGTAGCAGATCACCATGCTGCCGAGGCCGGTACTGTCGATATACTCAACCTCCTCTAAATTGAGAATCACGTTTTTCTTTTCTTCCTTCAGAGCCTCCAGAATGCTTTCCCGTACAATCTGAGCCGGTTCGCCGACAATCAGGCGGCCACTGAGATCGAAAATCGTGATGCCTTCTCTCTCGCGGCCGGTCATTTCGAGGTTCGCCACGCCCCTAGTGTATCTTTTCGGCGCCGGTCAGCGTCGAAGGTTGAGAAGCAGGCGTCGGTAGTCCGGAAGGTAGGATCACGGTAAACCGGCTTCCGTTCCCAGGCGCGCTGTCGACGGAAATCTTCCCGTCATGCGCCTTGACGATCCACGCGACGAAACTCAGGCCCAGGCCAAGTCCTTTCTCCGGCTCGAAAGAAGGCACGCGATAGAACCGGTCGAAGATGTGTGGCAAGTGCTCCGGCGCGATACCGGCCCCATCATCCGCGACCACAAGTTCCACCTTATTTTCCAATTGACGGAGCGTGGCGCGCACCCAGCCGCCTTGCTGCGTGTATTTGATTGCGTTCGACAATAGGTTCGAGAGCAATCTCTCGATCTGAATGCGATCCGCATTGACCAGGCACGTTTCCGGAGCCTCGGCTTCCAGCCTGATCTCGCGCTCCTGTGCCGGAATCTGAAACTGATCCACCAGATCTCGAGTCGTCTCCGCGAGATCGAACGTCGCTTTGTGCAGCACAAGCTGGCCCGATTCCGATTGCGAAAGCAGCAGCAGCGCGCGAACGATGCTCGAAAGCCGCTCGACGTCTTCAAGCGCGTTTACCATCGCCTCTCGGTATTGCTCCGTCGTTTTTGCCGTGAACAGCGCCACTTCAAGCTGACCTCGCACCACGGTCAGGGGAGTCCGCAGCTCGTGCGAGACATCCGTTGAAAATTGGCGGATTTGTTCAAACGAGCGGTTCAATCGTTCCATCATCCGATTGAAAGCTCGGATCAAATGGTCTAATTCATCGTCGGCCCCGCGCAGCGGAATCTGCACGCCGAGTTTCGAGCTGGTGATCCGCAGCGCGGTCCGCGAAACCGAATTCAACGGCTCCAGCGCTCGTCCCGCGATAAACCACCCGAAGCCGCAGCACAGCGCGATTAAAACCGGAAGCAGCAGAAAATAGTCGCGCGCGAATCGGTCCAGGATACGCCGGTCATCGGCAAGCGACCGCCCGATCGCCATGAAGTACACACGCTGCGGTTTCGGTTTTTCGTCCACGATCCTGCCGATTCGGATCATGTACGGAATTCCGTCCTTCCCCTTCCGGATCTGAATACTCGTTTGTCCGCTCGCGAGCGTGCTCTCGATCTCCTGCTTGGACGGAAGGCCGATCGTCTTGAAGGAATCCGACACCAGCACTGGATTCCCTTGTGCATCTGCCATGAAGAATATGCTCTTCAAACGTGAGACGATCAGCCCTTCTTCCGGATCGAAGGCATCGTAGAAGAAATCCGGCCCGTACTTGGGAAAGTAGAGATACCCGTGAACCGCCCCCCATTCTTCGTTCAGCGTCTCGGCGGCCCGGTTATCCATAATGTTGCGGAGCGTGGGGCGAAACGCCAGTCCCAGCAAAACCAACAACAGCGAGAACGCGAGAGCGTAGCTGACTGCGAGACGGAAGCGCAGACTGCGTGAAAAGCGAACCGCTCGGCGAGTAACTTCCATGGCTCGGGCCTTGCCCGTTCTAGGTCTTCGCGGACATCTTCTCCGGCGTGTCCAGCATGTAGCCGATGCCGCGCACCGTGTGAATCATCTTGTCCGGAAATCGGTCGTCGATCTTGCTGCGCAAGTGCCGAATGTAGACATCCACAATGTTCGTCAGCCCATCGTAATCCATGTCCCAGACGTGCTCGACAATCATTGTGCGGCTAAGCGGGCGCCCGCGATTCCGCATCAAGTATTCCAGAATGCTGAACTCTTTCGGCGCCAGATCGATATTCTCTCCCTCCCGCACAACTTTGCGCCGGATGCAATCGAGCACCAGTTCGCCCACCTGCAAGCGCTCCGGCGTCGGCTGGCCCCGCCGCAGCAGCGCCCGCACTCGCGCCAACATCTCCACGAAAGCAAACGGCTTCACCAGGTAATCGTCCGCGCCGAGTTCCAGGCCTTTCACGCGATCGTCCACCGTGTCGCGCGCGCTCAGGATCAGGACCGGCGGGCTCGCCTTGCGGTTGCGAATTTTCTGTAGGACGCTCAACCCGTCCGTATCGGGCAACATCAGGTCGAGAATCACCAGGTCGTATTCGGTGTTGTGCGCCAGTTCGTTCGCCGTCGCGCCGTCGCCCGCGACGTCAACGGCGTACCCCGCGCTCTCCAACCCCCGTGAAAGAAAGTCCTGGATTCTCTTCTCGTCCTCTACTATTAGAATGCGCATAGGCGTTCGAAGGTCAGTTTAACACCGGCTCTCCCGCGCGCCGCTGTACAATGCGTGGTGGCGGCTCTATGACTGATATCGTAATTCGTCCCACGATGAAGAGGATCAAGGCGGGATATCTGCTCATCGCGAT
>DATNBB010000281.1:0-6551 GCA_035607335.1 Binatia bacterium
TATGGGATACGGCTATGGCGTGGCGGTGCAGATGGCGAGGGACACCGGCGGACGCGTGATTCCCGTGCACAACGATAAGACGATGAATAAAGCGTTTGACGAGATTGCCGAAGAGCTGCGCTCTCAATACGTGCTGGGATATATCCCATCAAATACGGCGCACGATGGAACGTATCGCAAGATCAAAGTGGAAACGACGCAGCCGGGAACGAAAATCCTCTCACGTAAGGGGTATTACGCACCAAATAGTTATTAATCCACGTGTTGCAGCGATAGCACGCGGGCGCAGCAAGCAGCGCCCCTACGGCACCTGTTTAGTGGCCGGGGGCGGCGGCATCCGCCGCTTTGGCGTAGTAGCCTTTGCGCGTGCGAACAACTAAACCTTTGCGGTCAACCTGAACATTGATGGTGCGATATTTACCGTCGGCCGGCAGCGTGGGCGTGTAGGCGATGAAGTACTGGCTGCGCAATTCTGTGCCGATTTGAACGAACGATTCGCCCAGGTCCTCTACCTTGTATGGAAAAAACGTACGCCCTCCGGTTTGATCGCTGAACTGCATCAGGATCTTGTCGCCTTCGGTGAACTCATATTTGCGCGGAGCGTCGCCTTGATCGAGCGTGATCCAATCTGTGTTGGTGCTGATAGCGTAGACAGCAGCGCCGGAACGAATGACGGCTTCGGTGGCATCGCTCGGGGCGCGGTCGCTTAGATTGTCGTTGCCGTCGCTGATGAGCACGACGACGCGGCGAACGTCTTTGTCGGTGCCCTTCGGAAGCGGCGCATTGAGAAGCTTTTCAGAAGCCATATAGAGTGCGTCATTCAGGGCCGTACCGCCACCGGCGCGCTGATCTCGTATCGCGTCGCTGAGAATGCCGACGTCGTCCGTGTAATCCTGAATCACCTGCGGCTCGTTATCGAACGTCATAAGGAACGCCTGGTCCTTGAGAGGCCGGATCACACGATTGAGAAAGTCAATCGCGGCGTCCTGCTCGAATTGGAGGCGCGGGCGAATGCTGTTTGACGTGTCGATGAGAACGGCGATGCGAAGAGGCAGGTCGGTTTCTGCCGAGAAGAAGCGGATATCCTGCGGCACGCCGTTCTCGAGGACGCGAAAGTCGCTTTGGCCGAGGTCCGTGACGAAATTGTGCTTTTTGTCTGAGACCGTGATCGTCAGCGGCACAGTTTGAGTGGTGACGCGAATCGCGGGGTTGGTCTTTTGGCCTGGAGCCGCAGGCTCCGAGGGCGTCTGGGCTGCGTCTGCGTCCGGGGCTGCGGGAGCTTGCGGCGCGGAAACCTGCGCGCGCACGGCAGCCATCGCAAACAGAGCTATGGCGGCAAACGCGAAAATACGAAGGGATTTCACTCGCAACGATTATAGGTACGCGTGAAGGGCGGCGTCAATTGGGGCGGACGGACTGCCTGTGGCGCGAGCGAGCGCGTGGAGATAGTCGAGAAGCTCCGCGGACAGAGGGGCGCGAAATTCGAGGCGTTCGCCGGTGCGAGGATGCGCGAAGGCGATGCGAGCTGCGTGCAGGAAGTTTCGGCCAAGCGGCGGCATCAGCTCTTTGCCCACGCGTTCTTCTCGGGGGGCACCGTAGACAGTGTCGCCTACGATAGGGCATGAAATCGCGGAGAAATGGACACGAATCTGGTGCGTGCGGCCCGTGTGCAAGTCGGCTTCAATGAGAGTGAAATTGCCGATGTGGGCCAACGCGCGCCAATCGGTGCGAGCTTCACGTCCTTCGCGGCGGCGCGTGGTCATGCGCGAGCGGCGGTGAAGATCGCGCGCGATGGGAAGTTCGATGCGCCCGGATTCGCCGTGCGGTTTGCCGTGCAGCAGGGCGATATACTTTTTCTCGACGAGACGATTGCTGAATGCGGCGGCAAGTTTGGCATGCGCGGCATCGGTGCGAGCTACAACGATTGCGCCGGAAGTGTCTTTATCGAGCCGATGAACGATGCCGGGACGCAGAGGGCCGCCGGTGGAGGAGAGCCCGGTTGATGAAGCTCGGGCCGCTGCCGTGATCGTGGCGTTTGTGTTTCCAGGCTGGCGAAAATGGTGCAGAAGCGCGGCAACGAGCGTGCCGGTCTCCGCGCCCGCACCGGGATGAACGATCATGCCAGCGGGCTTGTTGATGACGGCGAGATCGCCATCTTGGTAGAGGATTTGGAGCGGAATCGGTTCCGGTTCGACCGCGCCAGAGGGCGGTGGCGGAACGCCAATGGCGATTGTTTCGCCGGCGGCCACACGGTGCGAAGGCTTTTTCGCGATGCCATCGACCAGGACGTGGCCATCCTCCATCAGGGATTGAATCCGATTGCGGCTGAGCTCGGGAAGCTGCGCGGCGAGGAAGCGGTCGAGACGTTGGCCTGCGTCCTCTGCGGAGACGAGGAACTCAGAGGCGTCGAAATCGCCGGGGAAGTCGGCCATTAGGATGCTGGCGCGGCTTTCGGTTGACGCAACGCCCGGGACCAAAGCGCAAGGCCGGCGCAAATCATGGCGAGGCTTACGATTTGCATCAGCGAGACGGCGCCGTTAAAGAGAGGAGTGCGGCCGGGATCGGCGCGCAGAAATTCAAAGAGGCCGCGTTCAGTGCCGTAAAGAATCAGATAGGCGCCGATGGATTGGCCGGGAACGCGCCAGCGGCGTCCCACGAAATACAAAAAGAGAAAATTCAGAAATTCGGCGGCGGCTTCGTAGAGCTGCGTGGGATGCAAGGAAACATTTAGCGGAGTGCCCGAGATACGCGCGGCAACCTGGCTGGTGAAGGTGACGCCCCAAGGCAGCGACGTTGGCTTGCCAAAGCAGCAGCCGGCCATGAAGCAGCCGACGCGTCCGAGGGCGTGACCGATGGCGAGGGGCGCTGCGCAGACGTCAAAGGTAGAAAGCGGCGGCAGCTTCTCGCGGCGCGTGTAGAAGAAGGTCCAGAGGATGCCGCCGATCACGCCTCCGTAAAAGGTGCCGCCTGATTCCAACGTAGCGGAGCTGAATATTTCGGCGGGATTCGCGGCGTAGTAGTGCCAATCGCTGAGGATCAGCCAGAGCTTCGAAGCGACGAGCGCCACGATAATTCCGTAGATGCAAAGATTCCAAATTTTCACAGGCGGGAGCCCCGCACGAGGAGCATCACGTGCCGCGAGCCAGACGCCGATGAGCACCCCCATCGCGACGAGAACGCCGTACGTGTAAATGGTGAAAGCGCCGGATTGGAAGAGAATCGGGTGCACGAAAATCTACGCGTGTTCGCTGGTGGGACGCCAGTCGCGCAACAGCTCAATTACGACGAGCGCTGCGCCAACCACGATCGCCGAGTCGGCGAGATTGAACGTATACCAGTGGTATGCGCCCAAGTGGAAATCAATGAAGTCGATCACGCTGTGGCGCACGGCACGATCGAGCACGTTTCCCGCAGCGCCGCCCAGGATCAGCGCAAGTCCCCATTCGCCGAGCCAGCCGCCGGCGCGTCCCGTTGCCAGCAGCCACAGCAGCAGGCAAATCACGGCAATCGAAAATGCAATCAGCAGCGGCGCAAGCATTGGGCTTGCTGAATCGGCGAACAGGCCGAATGCAACGCCAGGATTTGTCGTGTGAACGATGTTCAGGATGCCGGGTATGACGGGATGGAACGACCCGGGCGACGTGAAGCGATCGATCGCATATTTGCTCGCCTGATCGATGAAAAGCACGAGAAACGACAGGACTGTCAGTGCGAACCAGCGTTTGCGAGGATCGGCGAGTGAATACATTAGCGGGCCGGCTCCTGTTGTGATGTGACGGCTGTCATCATTTGTTGCTTCCTGCCGCGGCGGCGTCTCCGCCGATTTCGTCGAGCGCAGCGACGCATCGTTCGCAGAGCGTGGGGTAATCGGCGCTCTCGCCGACATGAACAGAGTAGTTCCAGCAGCGCTCGCATTTTGCTCCGTGTGCCTTTTCCGCACGCACTTTCAAGTCGCCCAAACCCGCGGCGGAACCGGAACCGTTTGCCGGACGCGCCTCAATTTCGACCTGCGACACGATGAACAGCGCGGGCAAAAATGCCGCGTATTTTTTGAGCAACTCGGCGAGATCGCCCGAAGCCGAAAGCGTGACGCGCGCCTCGAGGTTGGCTGAAATCGTCTTCGCCACGCGAAGCGGTTCAAGCATTTTCACAACTTCTTCACGAACTGCGTGGAGCATGTCCCAATTCTTTGCGCGCGCTTCATCCAATGCGTGTCCAAGTTTTGCCGCATCCGGAAAGAGAGCCATGTGGACGCTTTCAGGTTCGCCAGCGACATGCGGTAGATATTTCCATGCCTCTTCGGCCGTGAAGACCAGGATAGGTGCGATCAACCGGATCAAGGCATTCGCGATGCGATAAACGGCGGTCTGCGCCGAGCGGCGGCCGCGATTTCGCGGCGCAAACGTGTAAAGACGATCCTTCAGCAAATCGAAGTAAAACGAACTCAAGTCAACTGCGCAGAAATCATGAATCGCATGATAAGCGCGGTGAAACTCGAAGCCCTCGTACCAAGCGAGGCATTCGCGCACGAGCGCGCTGGTGCGGCGCAGCATCCACGCGTCAATCTCCCATAGATCCGAATCTGCAACCGAATCGCGTGCCGGGTCGAAATCCGGAATATTCGAAAGCGCAAACCGAAATGTATTGCGAATTTTCCTGTAGGCATCGGATAGCTGCGTCATCATCGCTTCGGAAATGCGCATGTCTGACGTGTAATCCTGCGAGACCACCCAGACGCGTAGCAGATCGGCGCCCCATTTCTCGCAAATTTCGGCGGGATAGATCGCGTTGCCGAGCGACTTCGACATCGGATTGCCCTTTTCGTCGAGCGTCCAGCCGTGAGTCACGACCTGCTTGTACGGTGCAGCGCCGCGCGTCCCGATGCCTACGAGCAGTGAGCTCTGAAACCAGCCGCGAAATTGATCGGGGCCTTCGAGATAAACATCCGCCGGCCAGCGCAAATCCTTGCGGGTAAGAACGGCAAGGTGCGTCGAGCCGGAATCGAACCACACGTCGAGAATGTCCGATTCCTTGCGCCATTTCGATTCGCCGCACGAGCACCTGTAGCCGGACGGGAGCAATTCCTCAGCGGAATGCGTAAACCACGCGTCCGCTCCTTCGCGCTCAAAAAATGGAAGCACATGCCGGAGCGCCGTGGCATCTTTCAACTGCTTGCCGCATGCCTCGCAGTAAAAAACGATCAGCGGGACGCCCCAGAATCTCTGGCGTGAAATGCACCAATCTGGCCGACCTGCCACCATCTCCTGCATGCGATCATGCCCCCATGCGGGGTACCACTTCACTTTTTCGACCTCCTCAAGCGCGCGTTTGCGCAGCGGCGGAGCACTCGGCGCGGGAATGCTGGCCGAGCCTTCGTCCATTTGAATGAACCATTGTTCCGTGGCGCGGAAGATCACAGGATTGTGGCAACGCCAGCAGTGAGGATAGCTATGCGCAAGCTTGCGTTCGCCGACGAGCGTCCCACGCTGCTTAAGAATTCCAATCACGATCGGGTTTGCTTCGAAAACCGTCCTGCCCTTGTACTCCGGCAAACCCTCCACAAACCGCCCTTCGTCATCCTGCGGTGCATATGCGTCGAGCCCGTACTTCTGACCGGTGCGAAAGTCGTCCGCGCCGTGACCGGGAGCGGTGTGAACAATGCCGCTGCCTGCCTCGAGCGTGACATAATCGGCCAACACGCCCGGGACTTTCATCTCCAGAAAGGGATGCTGGAATTGCGCGCCCTCGAATTCCTTGCCTCTCCAACCGCCTTGCACATCGCGGACTTCGATTTTTAGCTCGCTCGCGAACGCGTTGAGCCTGTCTCTGGCAACGAGCAACTTGCCTGCGGACGTATCGGCGACCACATATTCGTAGTCCGGATGAAACGCAAGCGCGCGGTTTGCCGGCAGCGTCCATGGCGTGGTGGTCCAAACGAGCGCCGAAAGACTCTCACGCGGCTGCAAACCAATGGAACCAATCGCCGACGCCAGCGGAAATTTAATCCAGATGGACGGGCTCTCGTGATTTTCATATTCCACTTCGGCTTCGGCGAGCGCCGTGCGGTCGAAAATGCACCAATAGACGGGTTTCAACCCGCGATAGACGTAACCCTTTTCGAGAAAATCGATAAACGCCCCCGCGATGGAAGCTTCGTCGCGAGGATCCATGGTGAGGTACGGGTCGTCCCAACTGCCAAAAATACCGAGGCGCCTGAATTCGCGCTTATGAGCCTCGACATAGCGCGCCGCAAACTCGCGGCACTTGGCTCGAAACACAGCCGCGGAGACTTTGCCCTTGCCGCCAAGCTCCTTTTCAACCTTTGTCTCGATCGGAAGTCCGTGGCAATCCCAACCGGGGACGTAAGGCGAGCGGAAGCCCGCCATGGTCTTGGTCTTGACAATCAGATCCTTCACTACCTTGTTAAGGCCGGTTCCAAGGTGGATTTCGCCGGTCGGATAGGGCGGTCCATCATGAAGAACAAACAGCGGGGCATCGGCCCGCGACTCAAGAATGCGCCGGTAGAGCCCGGTAGACTCCCATGCGGCGAG
>DATNBB010000304.1:0-14265 GCA_035607335.1 Binatia bacterium
CGCTGGCTATCTCACGCATTTAGCCGCAATTCTCGATTTCGCCCACAATTTCCAGCAAGCCGTCCAGACGGCCGACGCCGTCGTTTCGCGTTGGAGCTTCACGGATGGAGCCGAAGCCATCGCCGTCGCCGATCACGCGCGCCAACTCGGGAATATTGCCGAAAAGCCCGAGGAAACAACCGCCGAAACGGATGAAATGAAGTACGCGGCCGACCTGTTGTCAGCCCAGGGCATGATCGCCTCCGTCGCATGCGAGCCCTCAAAGCCGATACAGATCGTCCTTACAACTCCGTCGAACGAGCAGCTTCATTTTGAAATGAGCGGCGGGTTTAGTGTCGGCTTTAGCGACACGCTCTGGTATGGCGAGGACCACTTCACGTTTTGCTATCACCTCGAAGGCATGCGTGCCGTTGTGCGCTATGAAAAAAGCAAAGACGCCGCGCCCAAGAACATCGTCAGATGGCTCGAGCTGCGCGACGAACTCATTCCCATGGTGGTACCGCCGCAGCCGCAATCCGCATCCACAAACTAGCTATCGGAAGTGATCGGCATAAGTGCACAGCAGTCGCTTGTGGCACAGCCACTCTTGGCTGTGCAGGTTTCGTAGCGGTGACCGTCCTGCTGCCCTGAGCACCGAAGGGTGCCCGCGTATTTTGTCAGCGCTTCTCGGTCGGCGTCTCTGCTTTGCTGTTGCGTTTCGTAGTCGGGCAACCTTTGCCTTTATGTTGTAGCGCTGGCCTCCGGTCGGCGCGTTTAAATTGGGGTTTGCCTTAAGATTTTGCCGTGCCTTTGACGTGCGTAGCGGCCGCCTTTGCCCCGCGACTCACAGCGGGGACGGACGGTTCCTGCGTGAGGCGGGCAGCCTTTGAAGTTGCTCTCATGTCATCGCCTCAAAACCAACTCAACGTAATGATGCGCTTATGATCGCTGCCATAGCGCCGCTTGACCCGGTCCTTCATCGATACCGGGAGTCAAATTTACCCGAAAGTATTCGGCAGTCAGTTCGGTGTCGGTTCCTCAATATGATCGATCACAATCGTAGGTTGCGGGCCTTTGCTAGGGGTTAGCTCCAGTCCAAGCTGTTCTTTCAAGGCCGTGAAGATCGACGGTGGCGCGTCCGCGCTTTGTGTCATGTCCGGCCTGGAAAACGCCATGTGAATTGCGAAGCGTCCTGTGATTCCTGTCTTATCGATTACTGGGCGTCCCACGAACACAGGGAGACTGGTTGCGAAATCGGAAATCGTAATGTCCGGCATGACCGCATTGCAATCATAGGGATCGCCCGGCTTACGAGCAGGTGTCTTCGGGTCCCACGCGTTCCTACATATAGCGTCCGGATTCGTTTGCGGGAGCTTAAGTCCTCCCTTTGCGACAGTCAGATCGTAGACGGGAACCACGCGATTTTCCGTGTGAAGCTTTAGCTTAAAACGTTTTTCGAGAAGCGACTGCATCATTGGGCCCATCATCATTTCCTTGCTCGCGTCTCCCGGCACTTCTGCACTAATCGTAAAGCTCTGCGACCGTCCCCACGAGGGAAGGCCTTCGATGGGAGTGTTTTCGGCTGGGCCTCCACCAACGTTCCCGGGAGTGGCGCGGCCGTCGGCATAGCGAACGTAGGCCCAACCGATCAAAACCCACGCGGTTTGGCACGGCACCGTTAGTCTGCCGGGCGACCATTGGAGCCGATTCGGAGCGCCCCCAGGCCCGCCTCTGCCCGATCCCGGTTCACACGGTTTAACCGACGCCACTTCAAATTTTGGCTTGTCGCCCGATGTGGATTGCGCGTCAAGGAGTGGAGCGTTTAGGGCACCTATTACAAGTGGAGCGATCAGTGCCGCGCCGCTCGCTAGCACCAATGCGACTTTCTTGCTGCGTGTCAGATTTTCCCCAAAGTGGCGATTGAGAATTCGCGCTATACGCCATTTCAAATCCGAACCAGAAATTCCTGAGATGCACGTCGCAGGAGATTCAACGTAGGACTTGCAGACCTCGATGATTCCCTCGGCGTACGATTCAGCTTCGCTGCCTGCGCTGATTACGACTTCGTCGCAAGCGTTCTCGCGTTCTTCGATCAAACGTACTCGGAGCCAGTAGACCACGGGGAAAAACCAGAAGACTATCTCGACAAGCATGTGAATGGCGGCGGTGAGATTATCGTGGCGGCGCACGTGAGCCATTTCGTGCGCTACGATGGCGTCGAGTTGTGTGGGAGTGAGGCGTGATTCGATGCCTTCAGGCAACAGCAGCACAGGACGAAAAATGCCAAACACGCCCGGCTCGATTTGCGAGGGCGAGGATAGAACGGGGATTGGCAAGCCAAGTGGGAGCGGAGCCGCGGTTTTGCGGACGCGCCGCATTTGCATCCAGCACTTCAACCAGAAGCCAATGCCGACCGCGATACCGCAAAGCCATACAACGATGAGGATTGACGTGAGCGTGAACGACGCGTGTGGTGAAACGACTTGGGGCGGAGCGGTGGATGCGGCGAAGGGCTGGATGGCGTTATCGACGACGAAGGACCACTGCGGCTGGGCAACGGGCGCGCCGCTTCGCCAACTAAATCGGCTGCCAAGCGCCACAAGAAAAGAAAACGGAAGAAGGAATTTAACCGACGCGGCGAACCACAGCCAATATCGGACCGCCGCTCGATTCTTTTTGAATGCCAGCGTGAGGAGACAGATCACGCCAACGAAGATCGTGGACTGCCAGAGGTGATTCGCCAACGGGGTCAAAGATGAAAGTTCGGCGCTCATTTTGACAGCTCTTTCCTCGATTTCGTTCGCAACATGTTTTCGGCTTCTTTTATGTCGTCCAGGCTCAGTTCGCCCGATTCCACGAGATGAGCCATGATGAGTTTCGCGCGTCCCTTGAACAGGGAGCGCAGTTCGTCGATAAAGCTGCGCTGCGCATCATCGCGCGAGATTGCAGCCTCGAAAACGTTTGCGTTGCCGATTCGCTTTACGCAGCGCAAAGCTTTCTTTCGTTCGAGCCGATACACCGTCGTCTGTACCGTCGTATAGGCTGGGCGGTTGTGTTCAGGGAAGGTCTCTTGCGCTTCGCGCACAGAACAGGGGCCTTTCGTCCAGAAGGCTTCCATGACGCGAATTTCGAGTTTCCCAAGCTTGGGATGCGCCATTTATTTCTACCTTGATCGTCTGTTCTACTATTACGATAGTCACAAGGCAAGAGGTTTTCCCTACCATAGGCAGCGAAACAAGGATAACGGGGAGACCGGGGACAGCGCGTTTTCTACATCTCGCAGCGACCGCCTTTCGATCGGCGGCTGTTACCTTTGTCGAACCGGGGCCGTCTTCGACCACTAACGAAAATTAAGCCTTTTTACGGCGCCATTCGCGCCATTTTTGGCCTCTTAAGGCCATTTAAGCCCATTTTAAGGTGCCAAATTGGCCATCAATTCGGCTTGTACCATCGTTCAGCTCGCCCCGAACGGCCTGTCCGGGCGTACAGTTTCCGCCCAAGAACGCCTTCCCGAGGCCGAAATTGACGCTACCGCTCCGCTCCCCTAGCCTTGTATGTGTGGGGCGATGTACCAGCTAAATAGCTGCTCGGGCCTTGCGTGGGGAACTCCTGGAAGCCGTCCGAGTCGCCCGGATCGAACTAAAAATAAGACACTTAATGGAGGTTTTCGCATGAAGAAGTTCATGTGGGTGGCTCTTGCTGCGGCACTGTTTGTGATTCCCTCTCACGCACAGTCAGTTACGCCCGCTGCAGATGTCTCGGCGGGATATTCTTACCTACGCGTCGGCGGTTCCAATGGAGTGAATATGAACGGCGGAACCGGCGCGGTTACCTTTAACGCCAACAATTGGTTGGGGTTAGCGGCTGACTTTGGTTTCTACCACGCCTCTCCAGCAGGTGTTGGCGTCTCGGCTTCGACGTATCAATTCGGTCCTCACATCTCGTATCGCGCGAGCGGTAAAATCGTGCCTTTCGGCGAGGCGCTGTTTGGCGGTTCGCACTTGTCAGCATCGTTTGGCGGGGCGACCGCATCAAGTAACCCGTTTGCTTACACCATGGGCGGCGGTGCCGATCTTCAACTCGGCGCCAGCGACAAGTGGTCCTTGCGTCCCGAATTCGCGTACGTAGGTATGCGGGAAAATGGCGCGACCGAGAATTGCATGAGAATTTCGGTCGGAATCGTTTTCCACCTCGGCCAGAAGTAGTCAGGCTACTCGAGCGTTTCTGTGTTGATGGCGCCGGGCCTTCCAGCCCGGCGCTTTTTTTTGCCTGTGGACCGATCGTTCGCTCCGCTACTCCTCCCACTCGGGTTTCGTTCGCACTGACTCTCCCTTTTGTTGCGCAAGCGATGTATAGTCCTGCCACTATGCCTACATCCACGCGCTTCTCGATCCTTCCAGGCTTTCTCGCGATTCTGTTTGCCTTAGGCACGCTATTTTTCACGGGCAGCGGATCTGCCAAAGAGTCCCACCACGGAAGTCTATTTTTTCTGACTATTGGTGGACGCGGGACCGGCGGCGGCCGCGTGTCTTCTGTCAACGACGACGGGACCGGTCTGAAGGTGCTAGTCAGCGGTCAAACCGCAGGCCCTGATGGCATCGCCGTAGACACCGCAACAAAGAAGATCTACTGGACAAACATGGGTCGACCGAGCGCCAACGACGGCACGATCGAAAGCTCTGACCTCGACGGCGATAACGTCACCACGGTAGTGCCCAGTGGCGGCGCGTGGACGCCCAAGCAGCTCAAGCTTGACGCGAAACATGGCAAATTGTATTGGTCAGATCGCGAAGGAATGCGCATCATGCGCGCAAATCTGGACGGATCCGATATCGAGACGTTAGTAGAAACTGCGCAGGGGGATGCCGCTCGTAAAGATGCCAGGAACTGGTGCGTAGGCATCGCGCTCGACGTGGAAGGCGGGAAAGTCTATTGGACGCAAAAAGGAAGCGGCGGCAATGGCCGGATTTTTCGCGCGAATCTCGATATTCCGAAGGGTGACGATGCCGCGCATCGTACTGATATTGAAACACTTTTCGATCAGCTGCCGGAACCAATCGATATGGATCTGGATCTCGCGAACCGCATGATGTACTGGTCCGACCGGGGCGATCCGCCTCGTGGCAACAATATCAGCCGCGCACCGATGGATCCGAAAAAAGGAGAGCAGCAGATTCTTGTCGGCGGACTAAAGGACGGAATCGGAATGGCGCTCGATCTGAGGGATAAACGCATGTTCTACACGGACTTAGGTGGCAACGTGTACGGCGCTAACATGGATGGCACTGACGCAAAAGTGTTGCTCTCCGGCCAAGGAGCGCTTACCGGAATCACGTGGGTCGATCTAGGAAACTAGCATTTCGGACCGCACGGGCCCAATAAAATCGGTTCGACATCAATGACAATTTGGCACCCTAAACAGCGCTTAAAATGGCTTAAAGTGCCAGAAAATGCCAAAAATGGCGCATTTGGCGCCTTAAAATCGCGCTAGTTTCAAGTCAGGCCTGCGGAACGCGTCGGCGCATAGATAAACCGCGCCGACGCTCCATGCGGCACCGTACGGAGAAGGCAAGTTCCAATCCCGAACCTCCACCGGTGTCAGTAAATGTCGTATTGCTCCCAATGAAGGGAGGGGTCGGCCTGGATGATAACGCTCTTTTTCGTCCAGCGCTCAAGCTCTTCGATCAGCGCCGACTCGCGTGTCTTCAACGCTTTGGAAATTTCGGGATTGACGCGCAGTGTGATACTGGCCCCGTCCATTTCCGGCGCCATTTTCTTTGCCTCGGCCTGAATCTCGTAGCAGAGCGTCGGAACGGACTTCACCATGCCTGAGCCAGCGCAGTAGGGGCAAGGCTGGCAAAGCGTGCGTTCGAGAGCCTGCTTGGTGCGCTTGCGCGTGATGGCAACAAGGCCAAATTCATTGAAGCGCAAAACCTTCGATGGAGCCCGATCCGCTCTGAGCGCATCTTCGAGTGCAGCCATCACCTTTTCGCGATTGCGGCGCTCTTCCATGTCGATAAAGTCAATCACGATGATGCCGCCCAAATCGCGCAGCCGCATCTGACGGACAATTTCCTTCACAGCTTCAAGATTGGTGCGAACAATCGTGTCTTCCAGGCGATTGGAGCCTTTGCCGACGAATTTGCCGGTGTTTACGTCAATCGCGACCAGCGCTTCCGTGTGGTTGATGACGATGTAGCCGCCCGATTTGAGCCACACTTTCGGACGCAGGCCCTTATCGATTTCCTGCTGGATGCCGAATTCCTCGAAAATCGGCGTTTCTTTGGTATAGAGCTTCACGCGACTTACGAGTGCAGGCTGGAAACGCCCCATGAACTCGACAACTTTGGTGTAATCCTCCTCTGAATCAACCCAAACGGCACCGAATTCGGAGTTGACGAAATCGCGCAGAATGCGTTCCACAAGATTCAGGTCGCGATGGAGTAGCGAAGGTGCTTTGCGCTGTTCCGAACGCGACTTGATTTCGGCCCAGGTGCGCGTGAGAAATTCCACGTCTGCGCGTACGTCTTCGGGTGGAGCGCTGGACGCGGCAGTGCGAACGATAAATCCCCCACCAGCGGAGCCTTTCGCATCGTTTACGAGATGGCGCAGACGCGAACGCTCCTCCGCCGAAGCAATCTTGCGTGAAACGCCCGTGTGGTGCAGCGTAGGCATATAGACCAAGTAGCGCCCCGGCAGCGCCACGTGACTGGTGATGCGGGCGCCCTTTTTGCCGAGTGGCTCTTTGGCGATCTGGACGATGATTTCCTGGCCCTGCTTCAGCAGCTCCGAAATCAGTTGCGGTCTTCTCGGCTGCTGACCGTGCCTTCCCGGGCCGTGGCGGGGACGGCGTCCCCGATCCTGCCGGCGTCCGCCGCGATCGCGGCCGCCACGACGATTTGGGTGCTGCATGCGCGCGCGAAAATCTCCACGAACCGTGGCTTTCCAAGGCTGCTGATCCGATTGAGATGAGCCTTCGGACGCACCCTCTGCCGCAATAGGCTCAGTATCTTCAATCGTTGGGTCAGCTGTGTCGTACGCGAGAAGCGACTCGCGTACCTCGGCTTCCGCGTCCATCTCGGCTGGCTCGGTCTCTTCGCCGTTGGCCGCCTCGGCGTGACCTTCGGCGTGTTCCTGTGCCTCGTCAGCTAAAGCGTCTTCGTGAGCCTCTTCTAGTGCAGCCTCCGCGAAAGTATCGATTTCATCATCTTCGGAGAGATCTTCGCCGTGTTCGATCTGCATTTCAGCGACGTTCTGGGCATGCGCGGCAGCTTCCTCGGCGGTCAGATGGGCAACCACGTCGTCATGGCTATGCAGATCGTCGTCAGTTTCGATGGAATGATCCGATTCCGGCAACATCTCGTGAGAATCGTCTTCTTCGCCGGCAGCTTCTTCAGCCTCATGAATCGCAGATTCCATTTCGTCCCTATGCTCCTCAATCGCAGAAGTTTCGGGCGATGTAAACGCTGCGACTGCGTCGGAAAGAGAAGCGTCAGGGCGGCGCCATTTTGACAAGGACTCGCCCGGAAGCGGCTCGACGCCTGCAAAGGATGGGCGACCCGCGAACGAAGCCGATTCCTTTTCGATGTGTTCGGGTGGATGCGGCTCCTCATGAGGGAACGCGGCTGCTCCGGCGTGCGGCGTTTCCACATCGTGCCGTACGGCATCGAGAACGTCAGAGCCGGCGCTTGCCGAAATCGGCTCGCCCTCCGCGGACGTAGCGGTGGGTTCCAGCGCCGGACGCTCGCGATATTTCGCCAAGGACTCTCCAGGCAGAATTATGGGTGTGTAGCCTTCGGGCATCGGCTCTGACGGGCGATCTTCGTGGGCGCCGGGCGATGCATATTTCGAAGGCGGAAGATCCCGTCCGCCGTGATGATGATGGCGGTCACCGCGATCATTGCGGTCACCTCCGCGACCGCGGCGTCCGAAACGCCCACCGCGTCCGCGCCCGCGGCCGAAGCGGCCTGAATCGCGGCCGCCGAAACCGCCGCGTCCACGATCATCAAACCGTGGGCGTCCGTGGCCGAACGATGGAGGAGCTGTGCGCGTCTCGCCGGGGGCGGCAGGAGACAAGCTTTCACCGGGCAGCGGCTCGATATGACCCGTTTCTTGTGGCGGGGGGGCGGTAGCGGAGACTTCCGCCTCCGAAACCGGCTCAACATCCGCAGGCTCCATCACAGGAGCGGCGGCAGGCTGGCCCTCCGCAAAGGCGCGGCCGCCTTGATCCTCAATTTTCTGAATTTTTTCTTCGGCTGTAGAAACAACCGTATCGAGGTCTTCGACTTCCTCCATGAAATCGCTGACATAGAGGAAGGCATCACTATCGAGGCCAATTTCGACGAAAGCCGATTGCATGCCGGGAAGCACGCGTGTGACACGGCCCTTATAGATGCTGCCGACTAGCGCAAATTCGCGTTCGCGCTCGACGTAATACTCACAAAGCTGTCCTTCTTCGAGAATGGCAACCCGCGTTTCGTGCGGGTTCACCGAGATAACCATTTCCTTTGACATTAGAACTCCTATTGATGCCCGGGAGCGCGACGGCGCACACCTCTGCGCTCATCCGAAGGGCGCGAGCGAAAAAAGCAGCATCTCGCTGCCGCGACGGACCGCAGGGAAAGGTCCCAAATTGTTGCGGGATGTTTTCCTTCTTCTTCCGATGCATCAAAAACTCAAATCTGAATTCCCGCAACCGCAAAAAGCGTGCGCGGGGCACTAAGAAACCAGCGGGATCAGTTGACGAAACGCCGCATGCGGACATTCATCACCAATCCCAACGACAAAAACACGAAGGCGGTTGCCGACCCGCCATAACTCATCAGCGGCAGCGGAATGCCGGTGACCGGCATATACCCTATCACCATTGCAGAGTTGACCAAAACGTGGAATCCCAAAATAGCGGTCACTCCCATAACCACAAACATTCCGGCTTTGTCTTTCGCTTTCTGCGCATTATCCACAAGGCGCAGAATCAGACCGAGATATAACAGCAAAACGACGCAAACGCCAATGAAACCTTGCTCCTCGGCGAGCGCCGCAAGAATAAAATCCGAATACCGGATGGGCACGAAGCCCAACTGGTTCTGACTTCCCTTCCCAAATCCCTTACCCCAGAAGCCGCCTGAACCCACCGCAATTTCCGACTGCAAAATCTGATAGCCCGCGCCGCGCTGATCCTGTTCAGGGTGCAGGAAGGTCTCGATGCGCTGCTCCTGGTACCCGTTCAGAATACGGGTTCTCATACTCCAGGCTATAGGAACCATGATTGCGACTGCCAGCACGCCGATCGCGAGGTGCTTCCACTCGATCCCGGTAAGGAACGCACCCACAAGCGCAACGGGTACCAAAACCATTGCGGTTCCCAGGTCCGGTTGCTTCAGAATCAAATATACGGGGACCAAAGTCAGGAGGGCAAGCTTGCCAAGATCCTGCAATGTGAGCCGGTCCGTGTGAACTTCACTGAAGTACCGGGCCAACACTATGATTATAATCAACTTCATTATTTCTGACACCTGTAAATCGAAGCCGCCAAAGAGCGGGATCCAGCGCTTCGCGCCCAGCTTCGAGAGCCCGATCACGAGAACGACCAGAAGGCTCACAATTCCAAAGACATAGAGGATAGGGGCTTGATCCAGCAGCGTATGGTAATCGATGCGGGAAACGATGAACATGCCGACTACACCGATTCCGATCCACATCAACTGCTTGTACTGCATGCCGGCCATGCCGCTGGCATGGGTTGACGAATAAATCTCTAACACACCGATGGTGCTGATGGCGGCAACTATGGCGAGAAGGGTCCAGTCAAAGTCATGGATGCGTGGGCGCTCTTTCACGGATGCTGCGCTCCATTTCGCACAGAGGCCACAAGGGACCGGGATGGCGTAATCACGGTGGCCGAAGGCGGCACTCGAGGCGCCCCGGCTGTCTGTGGGGATGACGGGGGCATCTGGAAATGGCCCTCTTTCTTATCGTAGTAGGCCTTTACAACGTCGCGGACAATCGGGGCGACGGAGCTTCCCCATCCGGCACCCTGAACGAGGGCAGCCACGACGATGTCAGGATTGCGGCGTGGCGCGATGCCCACAAACCATCCATTTTCTTTGATATGGTGACCTAGCTTGTTTTGGAGTTCGAAGCTCTCCGTTTGGGCCGTTCCGGTCTTTCCGGAGAAGTCGATATTTTGCAGCTTCACTGTGCCGGATGTGGTGCCGTCAGGCTCGTTGACCACTCCCCACATGCCGTCCGTAACCTGGGTAACAGTGTCGTCTGACAGCGGAAAGGACACGTATTTCAAACCAGTGGCGCCCTTTAGAAGATGCGGAGGGATGAGCGTGCCGCCATTCGCCACGGCCGCGATCATGCGTGCTAGCTGGACTGGCGTGGCCGTTACGGCGCCTTGGCCAATCGAGACGGAGATCGTAGAGCCGGGGTACCACTTGTGGTGATTTACGCGCTCGGACCACGCCTCGGAAGGGATCAGTCCGGTTTCTTCGCCGGGCAGGTCGATCCCCGTGCGCTGGCCCAGACCTAGCCCTGAGGCGTAATAGGCAATGCGGTCGATTCCGAGGAGCTTGCCGACGTTATAGAAGTAAACGTCGCAAGAAGCCACAATTCCTTTGTGCAGATCGACTTCACCGTGCGCGTGATCGCAATGGAATACCCGGCCGTAGAAGGTAGCCTGGCCGGGGCAATAGACGGTGTAATTCGCGGGAATGGCTTTTGACTCGAGCATCGCCGTCGCCATCACAATCTTGAAAACCGAACCGGGAGCGAGCTGCGCCTGGATGGCGCGGTTCAAAAGCGGCGTCTCGGGGTCTGAGTTAAGCTGCGCCCATTCTTTGGGCGAAATGCGGACGGCAAAATCGTTAGGGTCGAAGGTTGGGCGGCTGACCATGGCGAGAACTTCGCCTGTGTGCGCGTCCATGGCGACCAAGGCACCCTCTTTGTTGGCGAAATCCGCGTCAGCGACGGCTTGAAGGTCTTCGTCGATCGTTAGCTGGATGGGTTTGCCAGGGATGGCCTCGACGTCGTCTAACGTGCGCATCACTTTGCCGACGCTATTGACCACCATGCGGCGCATACCGTCCGTGCCTTCGATCTGCTGATCGTATTCCTTCTCCAAGCCGGCTTTGCCGACGATATCGCCGGGGCGGAAGCGGTCCGGGTACTTGTCAATGTCGTCCTGGGAGACTTCTCCGACGTAACCGATTGTATTTGCGAGCATTTCGCCGTGCGGATAGCGGCGGCGCTGCACCATCATCAGATCGAGCATGGGGAGGTCGGCGCGGTGCGATTCGACGAAGGCGATGTCGGCTTCGGTGGCGGCGGGCTTGATAATGATCGGCTCAAACTTCGGCTCGCCGCGGGCTTGCTGGAGCTGACTATCGAGGTCTTCCTTGGTAATTCCAAGTCCCTCTTCGATCAGGCCGAAACTCTTTGCATCCTGTTTCAGATTATCGCGAAGGAGAAGGATGCTGAAGGAGGGATAGCTATCGACAAGTACGCGGCCCTCGCGATCGAGCATTGCTCCGCGCGGAGCGATGATCGGGATCGACCGGATCTGGTTCTTCTCAGCGAGGTCAGCGAAATGGTCAGATTGCACCACTTCCAATTTCCAGAATCCGACAAGGAGTAGGATTACGAAAAATACCGATACATAGGAAACCAGCGCCAAACGACCCTGGGGAATTTTTTGATCACTAACAGTCCACGGTGCCACCGAAACTCCAGCGCGATGGGCCGCAGGGCTGGCGGCGGACGCGCGATGCGATTCTCAAGTAAAAACAGTAGATGAAGATTCAAACTAACACTTGGGAAGCGCGTCCGCAAGGTGCGTGTCCTTAATGCTAACTGGCTGATTGGGCAGGTGAAATGAAGACTTCTTCAGTCTGAAGCTGGGTTTTCGGCCAGCCGCCAGGGCGAACGTTCATTCCATTGGCGCATAGCAGCGGTAGCCCAGGCGGTTGTCTTATCCGTGTGGCATGACGTGCACGGATTCGGCATCTTGTACTGGTCCGTCATCGCAGGCGTAATGAAACGGAAAGTGTGTGCGTGAACCATCGTGTTAGCGGGCCCTTCCGTTTCGATCGCCGGCATGTGGCAGGCGATGCATTGGCTTCCGGTGCTGCCGGCTTTGTGATGCGTGTGCTCCTCAATCGTGGCTGTGCGCGGACCATTCGCTGAATCTGGCCCGTGGCAATCAAGACAAATCTGGTTAGCGGGCTTGCGTAATTGCGCGTAGTTTCCGGTGCCGTGAACGTCATGGCAATCGAAGCAGGTGACGCCGCGCCGATACATGACGCTTTGCACGAAATCGTTGCCCTGCATGCGATTTTTGTGCGCGGTGCCGTCCGGGTAATAGAAGAAGTTCGCGGGCTGCCCCAGCGTGTGGTCTTCGAGCTTCCAATAGTTTGCAAGCTTCAGCCCCACGTTATATCCAACAGGCCAATCGTAATATTTGCCTTCGATGGGATTTGATAACGGCTGACCTTGCGAATGGCATTGGATGCAGGTATCGCTGGCCGCCACGTAGTCCATGTGAGCGGGATTGATAATGTTGGCGCGCGTGGGATGTGCGACATGTTCGCTGCCTGGGCCATGGCAGCGTTCGCAGCCAACGTTCCACTCGGCGACTTGCTTTGTGTGAATGTCATAACCCACCGAATGGCAGCCGTCGCAAAGCGGCCCTGTGGGGCGGTGGAAGTTGTCACCGGGATAAAAAGGAGCCCACCAATCGCCTCCTGTGGCCGGCACCTGATATTTGCTCCATTTCTTGTTTATGATTTCCCATTGAACGGGCAGCGGGAAATAGTCGTCGCCGACTTTTGTGAAGTAGCGCTGCTTCCAGATGCTTCCGTAGACGAAAGCCACTTGATCTTTTGAAAATTTGTAGACGTTGTTCGTCGCGAGATCGGCAATGATCGCGTCCGGATGTTGATGCGGATCGCGGACGACGTTGGCCATGGGCGTCTTTTGCCAGTGGTGATAAATATCCGCGTGACACTTTTCGCAGGCTTGCGAGCCCACGTAATGCGCTGCGCTGACCGTTTGCGCTTGTTGGGTTTGCTCTGGCTGAGATAGAGGACGAAGGCTTCTTATGTAGAGTACGATTTTCCAAATGTCCGCATTCTGCACTTGATGCGCATTGCCCCACGCGGGCATACCAGTAAGTTCCACACCGTTTTGGATAATGTAATGAATTTCGCCGTCAGTGAGATCTTGCGTTTTTTCGGCGCGAAGGTCGGGCACGCGAGGATAAAGCGATTGGCCGACGGGCGTGAGGCCGCTGGCGTCGTGACCGTGGCAGTTCTCGCAATGAGCTGAAAAAAGGTCGCGGCCATCCTGCAAATTCTGCGGCGTGGGTTGCAAAGGGTTTTTATCTCCACGCGCAGAACCGGGAATGGAGAAATCGCGGACCGTGCGTGCGAGCGATGTTTCCAGATGAGACGGTTCATTTGTGGCGCGAAAGCCTCTATGAACCCACAGCGCCGCCGCGACTACGAGAACAACCACAACGGCCAACATGCCCAGACCAAATGCCTTCAGGCCTTGCATTCGCACACCCCCAACATCCCGGCAAGTATGCTGGCGATATTACATGAAAAGCGGATGAAAGGTGCAGGCTGTCCGAGCAGCAGGTTAGCCTTGTGACAGAGCCGCGGGAGCAACCGTCGGCGCCGGGCTGGCGAGATTCTGGCCGCAAAAGGAGCAGAATTTATCGGTGTCGAGCACTTCGCGTCTGCACTGAGGGCAAGAAGGATGCAGATTCCATTTGCAATTTGGGCAGTAGTTGAAACGCGCGCCGACCTTGGTTCCACACTGCGGGCAATCGAAGGGCAACGGTTCGCGCATCACGAAGTAGACGATGAATCCGAGCGCGAGATATGCGGGCATCAGTGCGATGACGAGAAACGTCCAGGCGCCAGGGCTCATGCCGCGGCGCTCTGCATCGCGATAGACGTAGCCGGTCAAGAAGAGAACGATTGCGATAGGAATTGCGACGGCCGTTACAATGCCCGCGAGCGCGAAGGGGAGCAAGTGCTGGTGCTGCGCGACGTCGCGTGGGCCTAATAATGCGCCATGCGTCACCGCGTTTGCTATCAGTACGGTCGCAAGCGCGATTGCGTACAGCACGATCATAGTTCCTTTCAGCCAGCTCGGGACTACTTTGAATTCTTTCCAGAGGTGAAATCTTTCGCGTTTGCGCCGAAAACGGATCAGGCGCATGCGTTCGCTCCACGACGTTCCTATGCTCTTTGGGAAATCGCTCATGACTTCTCT
>DATNBB010000305.1:0-16591 GCA_035607335.1 Binatia bacterium
GAACAAACAAACTAATATTCTAATTGGAGGATCGTTGCTTTGAAGGCAGCGGTCTGTTTGTAGATGCGCGAATTTCCGGCGAGCGATTCTATTGTCTTGCTTGCGATGGGCGTGAGCTTGCCATCTGATTCAAGGTCGCGAAACGCATTTGCAAGATCGACCGGATATTCGGAACTGATCACCACCCAGCGCACGTGCTGCTCTTTCAAAATGCGCAGCAGCCCCGTCGCGTCTTTGCATTTCGCCGGATCGAATAGCCATGACGTTTCCGGATCGCCATTTACGAATGGAACTCGCAAATAATAAAGGTGGCGGAAAAAGACGAGCACGGCACCGCCTTCTTCCTTTTGGCGCGCTGCCAACGTGGCATCTACGAATGACGCCGTCTGGTAGTCCGGGGCCATCCGCTGCAAAAACGCTTCCCTGCTCTCCAGTCCAACGGCGACCGGCAGAAAATCCTTGGCGTAAAGCAAGTCCGCTGCTCCGGAGAATGCCACGAACAACACAAGGGTTGCTGCGCAGGCGTAGACGACCTGCCTCCAATTTCGGCGAGCCGCTCCCGCAATCCCGGAGAAGACAAGCGCGAGCGCGATGGAAAAAACCGGCAGAAGAAAGCGGCCCGCAAGGTATGCCTCAGAACGCCATTCCCTGGATTTGGCTGCGGGTCGCTCATGCCTGGAGCAAAATCATACTCTATTGGCGCGCGATTCCCTGCTGGAGTTGCGTGCTCGCGTTTGTGCGGGTGCGAGGCCGATTGCGAATCATTGAAAAGTTGGCCGACGTGTGATATTTCCCTTCGGCAGATTTTGCTCAGGAGGAGCGGATGCGAAAGGCATTGCTTGTCACCTGCATAGTTGCGGTTGCGTTGGCTTGCGGAATTGTAGTACGGACGGACATCGCTCGAGCGCAGGCGGCGCAAGCTCCGGCGCAGGCGCAAACGCCTCCGGCGGGTCCTCCGGGCGGCGTGACGCCGCTGCCACTGGTTGACCCCACGGCGCCGAAGAAACACGTCCTTGTACTCGGATTCACGAGCGGCTGGCATCACGGCTCCACGACGGATGGTGAAGTGATGTTTTGGGAGTTGGGCAAGGAATCCGGGCTATGGGATACGGAAATTCGCACCGATACGAAGTGGATTACGAAGGGATACACAGGCGCGGGAGACAATCGCAATTTGAATTGGTTCGACGCGATTGTAGCCGTGAATACGACGGGCACGTGGCCGCTGACCGACGAGCAGAAGAAGGATTTTATTTCGGCAATTCATGATGACGGGAAGGGATTCGTCGGCGTGCATGCGGCGTTGGACGCGAATCACAATGGCGTTTGGCCGGAATTCACGGACATGATCGGGGGCGAATTTGCGAATCACCCGTGGCTCACTTTTGCCGCGCCGGTAATCATCGAAGATCCCACGTTCCCCGCGATGCGCCAGTTCGCTTCGACGCATCTTGTGCTTTACGACGAGATGTATGTGCCACGGTCGAGCACGTGGTCGCGCGACAAAGTGAACGTGTTGATGCGGATGGATGAAACAAAACTTCCGGCGAAGACGGGATCGCAGGAGCCGTTTGCATCACAGTCCGCCGTGGCGGCGCAAGCGGCGGGCGATGTGAGTGCAGCGCAAGTTCAGGCATATCGGGATGCGCAGCAGGCGGCGGCCGCCGCAAACGCGGGTCGTGGGCGCGGGCGCGGCGGAGTCGGCCGCGGCAATTTCGATGACGGAGTCCATCCGGACCAGGACTACGCGATTACGTGGGCCAAGATGTATGGCAACGGGCGCGTCTTTTATTCCAGCCTGGGGCATGATCGCGAGCAATATTCGAATCCAGATGTTAGAAAAATGTATCTTGAGGCGGTGAAGTGGGCGCTCAAGCTCGAGGACGGCAGCACTCAGACCCATCCGAAACGTAACTAGCTTCGGTGCATGGACCAGCCAGCGTTCAATGCCTCTTCTCTTCACCTTTGAGGAGGCGGTGCCATGGTGGCGCTTTGAAGTTCGGCGGCACGTCTTTCGAGTTTGTCGGCTTCCTCATTCTTGCCGAGTTTCCGCAATTCCGCTGCATCCGTGGTGAGCAGCGGCGCGATCTGCGGACTATTGTCGCCGAATTGCTTCTCCGTAATAGCCAACGCGTGCGCGTAACATGGCTCGGCCTTCTCTGGCTTGTTCCATTTGTCATACAGACTGCAGAGCGTCCATAAAGTAACCATGATATTGGGGCTATCGGGTCCGTAAATCGATTCGTCGAGCCGCTCGGCACGAAGAAGATATGTCTCGACTTTGTCATATTGCTGCTGCGCCCAATACACGCGCGTCGCTATGACGAGAGCTGAGGCGACGCGATCACTGCTTTCGCCATACGTCTTTGCGTCGACGTCAACAGCATTAAAAAAGAACTTCTCCGCGACCGCATATTTCTTTTGCAAGAGGGCGCTCTCGCCAAGCGACTGCAACGGTCCTTCCAGCTTAGGCGATTGAGGGCCAAACATTTCGTCGACGGTTTTCAGCTCTCGCTCAAAGGCCTCGTCGGCAGCCGGGAAATTCGTGCCGAGATTTGCCTGGCCAAGATAGTCGAGCGCGACGACGAGGCGCGGATCGCGAGGCTGCAATTGCTCCGCCACGTTAACAGCGTCGTCAAAGTCTTTGACGGTCTCAGCGACCTTCCGCTCACGAGCAGCATTCTGCCCCGCCAGCATTAATTCGTTCAACTTTTCCGATAAATCGAGATTTTTGGTTGACGCTGTGACGCTCGCTTCGAGTGAAGCCGCCTCATTGGACTTTCCTGCGGCTCTCAGAGCAGCCACATGACCGTCAAAGCGCTTCTGCGCAGCTTTGTATTCAGTCTGCGGATCCAGATTGGTCGCCAACCACGAAGTATGACGTCGATCCAAGCTCGCCTCGGCAGCCGCTGTGCTGCGGTATTGCTGGAGCGCGGCGGCCCATTGGCCATCCGCTTCGAGAGCGGCGGCGAGGCGAAGTGCGACTTGGTCCTGCTTGGGGTCGAGTAGGACTGATTGCTTGAATTCCTGAATTGCGTCCGCCTTGTTGCCCTCTCCAGCCAAAGCTTGGCCGTAAAGGTCATGGATGTTCGCGTCGCTAGGTCTTTCCTCTTCCGCCTGCTTCATGGCAGTAACAGCGCCGGCAAAGTTCTTTTGCAGCAGATCGACTCGCGCAATTCCCTTGAGAGCATCCATGGACTCGGGGTTCAGTTGTTCGGCTGTTTCGTATTCCGCGAGGGCTTCAACGTACTTCTTCTGATTTTCACGAATTCCGCCGATGCCAACATGGGCAACGGCGTCCGTCGGGTCAAGAGCCATGGCGGTGCGATACTCTTTTTCGGCGCCTTCGAAATCCCATGTTCGGAAAAGAGCTGTTCCCAGGCAATCGTGACAGACTGCCGAATCCGGCTCGAGCTGTTCCACCGTGCGGTATTCGGTGACAGCTTCCTTATACATGCCCGAATGGTTCAGATCTCCGGCAAGATTTATGTGCGCCGCTATCATGCCAGGTTCCATCTGAATCGCCTGGCGGTACGTGCGAATTGCGGACGCCACATCGCCATCGTAGTCATAAGCAATGGCGAGATTGTAGACAACATCCGCATCATTGGGATTTGCGATCTCCGCTTTCTTGTACTCAGAAATCGCCAGCTTGTACTTGCCCTCGGTTTCGTACAAATTAGCGAGGTCGAACAATCCGACAGGATAATTGGGCTTGATCAGCAAGGCCTTCTGATAGTCGTTCTCGGCTGCATCGAATTTCTTCAACAACGAAAGACCGAGCGCTGCGTTTTTGTATGCTTCGGCGTCATCGGGATAGAGAGCGAGAGCGGCAGTCGCCTGCTTGAAAGCGGAATCGCCGTCGTCCAACTTGTAAGAGATGAAGGCAAGCTTTGCGTCCGCCTCCGGGAATTCCGGATCGATTTTGAGAACACCTTCGTAGACGTTTGCGGATTCCAGAAAGCGTTCCTGCAAACGAAATACCTCACCCATAACAAAGGCGGGGCCAGCGTCGTCGATTGTGGACCTCGCTACAGCCGCCATCTCTGAGGCGGCTGCGTCGTAGTTCTTGCTTTTTATCTTCTGAGCGGCGGTGACGTAGTGCTGCAAAACGTCGCGCTGAGCCGCGTCGATTGGTTGGGCTTGCGACGCAATCGTCGCGGCGTTTAGGGCGGAAGTAATCGAGGCATCGGCGCCAAGAGTCGTCAGCTCGGCGCGATATTGATCGTCGGGCCGAAAAGCCAGCCCATCTTGCGAGATGGCGTGGACTATATTTTGCGGGAGCGCATTGCCGACGATAAGCCCGAAGATTTCGTCCGCCTTGAGAGGCTTGGCTCCGTCTGCTTTCGCAACGTGCTGGCGGAAAACGAGGCCAGCGGTCGAAAGGGCAACAACAATTGCGGTGATTCTGACAATGCGTAGCTTTGACACGTTCGCGCCTCCGCTGATTACTAGGAAGAGTACTGGCGAAACAGTAGCAGGATGCGTTGAAGGCGCCACTTTGAATGACGGAGGGTACTCCCACAAAAGCTAACCATTTACTTGGAAGGAATAGCTGTCCGACGGGACAGGTACTTCGCGTTGCGATGGAGGTAACCTGAGGCGAGATTCCAATGAATCGTGCGTGGACAGGTTACTTCGTGGCGCCTTTCTATACCCTGCTGCCAAAGCGTTGGCGGCAAGGGGCGGGCCACGAATCGGAGCGAGCGCTGGTCCCGGCTGCAATGCTTTCGGGGCTGGGAGAAGCGTGCACGGCGCTGCTCGTACTAAGCGTTTGGTTTATGTATTACTTCAATACACTCGGAAGGAAGTACTCCGTTTTCCGGCCCGGGTCGGCGCATTTTGCCTTTAGCTCCACGGAGGTCGCGGGCGGCGCAATATTCATTACGTTTGCGTTGAACCCTTTGACGTGGGTCATCGTTTACTTCGGCGTGGAGGGGATCGTACGAACGTTGGGCGCGCTTACGACCGGCGAAGTCGTGGGCATGCTGCCACTCTATGGATTCGAACTGGTGTGGCGAGCGGCACGGCGGAGTCATGCGGCGCCGGAATTGCCCCTTGTGGCCGACGAGATTACGCCGGGCAGCAACGGTTGTGATATTCAGATCGCGTCATGCAGGCCGCGCGAAGGATGGAATTATCCGTTCACGTTGCGTTATGCCGGGGCGTACTTTCAGGTGATCGATGAAAAACACTTGGGCGTTGGGCCGCGACCATTTATTTATTCTTTGCGACGGTTGCCCGCGGGAGAAGTTGCGCGCGGGTTACAGAACTACGATCCTGCGGATGTGATGCGGCCAGCATATAAGATTGAGCCGATTTGAAGAGGCTGTACGGGAATGCGGCTGCTTGGGAAGTAAACCAACTGCTAAAGGCCCATCGAGAAGCGCCTGCAACCCCTCGCCACGTTGCCCGGGGCAAGAATTCGCGGGCAACGATGGCCGATAACAAAGCAAGAGCTAATCGGAATCCGCGGTAAAAATGCCTCCTCCTTCGAATCTCTAAGCCCTCCGCTGGTAACTCTTTGAGGATTCATTAGAAATGCTTAACTGAGAAGCGTGGCACTCGTGATGCTACGTTGAGCGCTTCGACATGCGCTCGATTGAATACACACAGAAGAAGTCTTGTTTGTCCCGGCGCCGCGCCATCTGCGCGCTCGCCCTGCCCTTCTTATTCCTGCTTGTGAGATCCGCAAAGGCTGCAACGGCGCAGACGCAGAGCGCCGGGGATGTTTCAAACCTGAAGACGCTGAGTTTGGCGCAGCTGGGGAATGTGAACGTGACGAGCGTCTCGAAAGAACCGGTAGCCATGCAGCGCACGCCAGCGGCGATTTATGTTTTGACGCAGGATGACATTCGGCGTTCGGGTGCGACGAGTATTCCGGAACTGTTGCGCACCGTGCCAGGAGTAGAAGTGGCGCGGATCGATTCGGATCACTGGTCGATTGGTATTCGCGGGTTCGGAAGCGAATTCTCGAAATCGGTTCTGGTGCTGATCGACGGGCGAAGCGTCTACAGCCCGCTTTTCTCGGGCGTGTATTGGAACGTGCAGAACGTGATGCTTGAGGATGTTCAGCGCATCGAGGTGATTCGCGGCCCAGGAGGAACGATATGGGGCGCGAATGCCGTCAACGGCGTGATTAACATCATCACGAAAAACTCCGCAGAAACGCGCGGGCTGCTGGTCTCGAGCGGCGCCGGAAACGTGGATCAGGGTACGGGTGTGTTCCGGTACGGAGCAGGCAACGGCAATGGAACGAACTTTCGAATTTATGGAATGGCATTCGGGCGCGACGCGGAAATTCACCCAGATCACAGACCGTTTGATACCTGGCAGATGGGCCAAGGCGGATTCCGTATAGACCGCGACAAAGGCGGGCGGGACAGGTTCACGTTGCAAGGCGACGCGTACAAGGGCTACGACGGGGAGCGCGTGACAATGGCGCTCTATTCGCCACCTTCTACGGTGAAAATCGACGATCCGCATGACGTTTCCGGAGCAAATGTGCTGGGGCGGTGGCGGCGGCAGATTGATAGCGAATCCGATATGCAGCTACAGGGGTATTACGACCGCACATCGCGACTTAGCCCGCAATTGGACGATGTGCGGAACACGATCGACCTCGATTTCATGTATCACCGGTCGCTCGGGGCACGGAACGATCTGCTGATGGGCGCGGGCGCACGCTGGAGCGCGGATAACATCGGACAGAAATTCGCCACGCTCGACTTCACTCCGCAACAGGAAACGGACAGCATCTACAGCGGGTTTTTGCAGGACCAGCTTGCGATTGCGCCGGGGCGCCTCGCGCTGACTATAGGCTCGAAATTCGAACACAACAACCGCAGCGGCTTTGACGTTCAGCCGAGTGCACGGGCGTTGTGGACTCCCGCACGTCGTCAAACGTTCTGGGCCGCCGTGACGAGGGCGGTACGAACGCCGTCACGTTTGGATCAGGATTTGCAGCTCACCGATCTTTTGTTGCCTTCGCCGCCTTTTTATTTGCGCGTGGCGGGTAGCACATCATTCAAGTCCGAAGAAATGTTGGGAACAGGCGCGGGGTACCGGACGCTCATTCCGGGAAATCTATATTTAGATACCACATTCTTCTACAACAATTACGACGATCTCTACGGCTACGGCCCTGCAACGACATTTGTCGAGACGTCGCCCGCGCCCACGCATGTTGTGCTGCAATTGCCGCTCGCAAACGCGACAAAAGGCGATACGGCAGGTTTCGAAATTGCGCCCGATTGGAAGCCATTCGATTGGTGGGAGCTCAAAGGATCGTATTCGTATCTGCATCTGCACGTGAAAGACAAACCGGGCGCCGCGGGAACCTACAATGTACTGGTGACGGTCTCGGACAACGGATCAAGTCCTCACGATCAGGTGGAAATGCAATCGGATTTCGAACTGCCGCGAAAAGTCGACGTCGACATGACGTACCGCTTCGTTTCGGCGCTGCCTGCACAGACTTCGACGCCCGCCGGACGGACGGTGAACGCATACTCCACCGGCGATTTCCGGCTAGGCTGGCAGCCCAACGGCAGGATCGGAATTTCGTTTGTCGGCCAGAATCTGTTTCAACCGCAACACGCAGAATTCGGCGGCGATGACGGGCCGCTCGTGGGAATCAGGCGAAGTTATTACGGGAAAATCACATGGACGCTCGAATAGCGGCGACGAAAGCGCGTTCGGTACAGCTTGATAAATGGAGGCGATTGCGCCTGCCGAAAGCGCTGCTCTGCTCCGTGGTCGCACTCAGTTGCCTGACAGCCTCTGGAGAGCAATCAGGCGCGGGCCCTTATCAGATCGAGGCCGTCTATCTGTATGACTTCAGCAAATTCGTAGCGTGGCCGAAACAGACGGCGAACACGGCAAATGAGCCCTTCAGCATCTGCGTGCTGGGTGAAGACCCATTTGGAACAGTACTCGACACTACGCTTTCTGGCGAAAACATCCAAGGCAACACCCTGGTGGCGAAACGCATTTCGAAACCGGAAGATGCGGCGGGATGCAAAATCGTGTTCGTTTCGAATTCCGAGGAGAACCGGCTCAAGGAAATCCTGGCTGCATTCGACGGCACCGATATTCTCACCGTAAGTGACATTCACAATTTTTCGCGGCGCGGCGGAATGATCCAGTTTGTGCTGGAGGGTGGAAAAGTCCGGTTCGAGGTAAACGTGACGAATGCTGCGAATGCGGGGCTCACGTTAAGCGCCGATCTGCTTCAAGTAGCACTCGCGGTGCGAAGAGAATCGTAGCAGAGGCAATACATCGTCTTGTTGAGCTTCTTTGCAAAGAAAAGCAAGAGAGGTCCTTCGGCCGCTGTTCGCGGTCCGCACGATGACGTTTTTTGTGTTTGGCATGACGGTTTTATGTTTGGCCTGCCGAACCGGGCAGACGTTCTGCGGTTTGTCTTGCGACATGGCATACGTCTAAGACGAGAGACTTAGCGAATGACTATAAAGCGAACATCTTCCATTGCCGCGAGGTTGACGCGCATGAACATGCTGGTAAGCGCGCTGGCGCTGCTGCTTGCGTGCGCGGGGTTCGTGGCGTACGACGTCGCAGCGTTTCGCCAATCAATCGTGACGAATCTTTCCACGCAGGCGCGCGTGGCCGGATCGAGCGTTGTCGCCGCGCTTACATTCGACGATCCGCAGACAGGCGAGCGCACGCTGGCACCATTCAAGGCGGCGCCGCATATCATCTCCGCCAGAATCTACACCGCAGACGGCAAAGCATTCGCGTCGTATCAACGGGATGAAAGCGCGCGAATTCCGGCGACGCCGCAGATCGCCAGCAACGAGGAAGAAGCCGTTTCGTTCACGGACGCAAATGTGACATTGACGCGGCAGATTTTGTTCGACGGCAGACTCGTCGGTTACATATTCATCGAGTCCGATCTGCTGTCTCTGATTGACCGGGTCCGGAGTTACGCAGAAATCGCGGGAGGTGTATTGGCCCTATCGCTGCTGCTGGCGCTATTCGTTTCACGGTTGGCGCGGCGCGCGATTGTGGGTCCAATCGTCAAGTTGGCGGACGCGGCCCGAATCGTTTCACGCGAGAGAAACTACAGCATTCGTGTAACACCGGCGGCAGAAGGCTCGGAATTGACGCTGCTGGCAAACACTTTTAACGAGATGCTGGCACAGATCGAATCGCGCGACCGCATCCTCCAGAATGCTCATGACGAATTGGAGCAGCGGGTGCTGGAGCGAACCGCAGCATTGGAGTCCGCGAACAAGGAACTCGAATCGTTTTCATATTCGGTATCACACGACTTGCGCGCGCCGCTGCGGAGCATCGATGGGTTCAGTCTTGCATTGGAAGAAGATTACGGCGAAAAGCTCGACGGCGCAGCCAAAAGCCATATTCGACGCGTACGGGCAGCGACGCAGCGGATGGGCGTGCTGATCGACGATCTGCTGAACCTTTCGCGGCTCTCGCGGCTCGAAATGGAACCTGAGGACATCGATCTTTCGAATATGGCGCGGACGATTGCGAACGAACTCGTCCGCACCGATGAAGGGCGAAACGTTGAATGGATTATCCGAGACGGCCTGCGGGCGCACGGCGATGCGCGCCTTTTGCGCGTGGTGCTGGATAATTTGCTTGGAAACGCGTGGAAATATACTTCGCGGCACGAAAGCGCGCGAATCGAGTTTGGCGTGGAACGCCGGCCCGGCGGCGCGGTTTTCTTCGTGAAGGACGATGGCGCTGGGTTCGACCCGGCATATTCGGAGAAACTTTTTGGTGCGTTCCAGCGGCTTCATGGCGCGACGGAATTCCCCGGCACCGGAGTGGGGCTCGCGACGGTGCAACGGATCGTCCGGCGGCACGGCGGAAGCGTATGGGCGGAGAGTGCCGTCGAAAAAGGCGCGACCTTTTATTTCACACTAAGTACCGCAAGCGGAGAGACAGATGGAAACACGGCCTATTTTGCTGATCGAGGACAATCCGGACGACGAAGCGCTGACGTTGCGTGCGTTGCAAAAGAACAATATCAAGAATGAGGTGGTGATCGCGCGCGACGGCGCCGAAGCGTTGGACTATCTTTTCGGAACCGGCACGCACGCGGGGCGCGACACGCGTTTGATGCCGCACGTGATTCTGCTCGATTTGAAGCTGCCGAAAGTGTCAGGTTTCGAAGTGCTGAAAGCGCTGCGTTCCGACGCGCGAACGAAACTACTGCCGGTGGTAATTCTTACTTCGTCAAACGAGGAACGCGACCGGGTCGAGGGTTACGGTTTGGGAGCGAATAGTTATGTTCGCAAGCCCGTGGAGTTCGGAAGCTTCATCGAGGCTGTGAGGCACTTGGGGCTTTATTGGCTGATCTTGAACGAGAGCGCGCCCGCAACGAAAAACGGGCAGGCCACGCAGCTGTAAAAACCGCACTTGCCCATACCATCGCGCATTATCTGTATCCCTACTGGTACAATCTGCGAGTACGCCGCTATGTTCTTATCGGAGAGACTTGTTTGCATTTGCACGTATAGATACGCATCGGGTGAAAGCGTTGACTGATCTGAATCCGCAAGCAAAGCAGATGGAAGATGAGTCGATGGTGCGCAACCTGGAAGCGCAGGCGCGCGCCATCTGGCCACAAGAAATTCCGCTACTGCGCCGGTACACGCTTCCCGAAGAAATTCGCATACTCGACGCTGGATGCGGCACCGGCGAGGGAGCTTCGCGGCTGGCGGAGCTTTTTCCGAAGGCAAGCGTGCTTGGGGTGGATATTGTTGACGCGCACCTCGATCTTGCGAGAGCGCGATATGCAAAGCTCGCGCCGCGGCTGCGATTTGAGCATCGGAGCATTTTCGAGCTGGGCCTGCCGGACCGGACGTTTGATTTGACCGTATGCCGGCATGTGATCCATGCAATCCCCTACCCTGAGCGAATAATCACCGAACTCACAAGAGTGACGAAACCGGGAGGCTATCTGCACTTGATCGCCGAAGATTATGGCATGCTGCATTTTGAGAGTAGCGTGCCGAATCCGCGCGATTTCTGGCATGTAGTGCCTGCGAACATGGCTGCGGCAACCGGAACGGATTTATTCATGGGACGTAACATTTTCCGGATTCTTTCGAAGATGAACTTTCGGCAGATCACGATGGACTATATCGTGGTCGATACGCTCCGCGTGCCGCGCGAGACGTTTGCGGCGATCATCGACGCGTGGCGCGACGGATACGCCGGGATAATCGGCGAGAACACGCCAATTTCGCGCGAGAGTGCCGTCGCTTATTTCAATCAGATGGTTGAGAATATCCGCGATCCGTACGGGTACGCGGTATGGATGGTCCCGGTCGTCAGCGCTCGCGTGGTCGAATAGCCGCTTCAGCTAATTCCCTGCATCACTTTAGCTTACGTGCAGTCCCCTCCCGATTGCAGATCCGCGGCCGTGAAGCCTAATACTCCTAAGAGCGTCTAATAGATTGAGGGTTAATTATATGAATCGATTCATTTTGACTGCTACTTGCGGTCTGTTTCTGGCCGCAAGCCTGTCTGTGCCGGCACTGGGAGACACGCCGATGCAGAAGGGATTCCCTAACCCGGGAACAATCAATTACGTAGAAGGGCAAGCTTCGATTGGAAACCAGCAACTGGGAGATCGCGCCGCAGGCGAGGCCGTATTGCATGCGGATCAGACGCTTACGACCAACAACGGGAAAGTGGAAGTTCTGCTCACACCGGGCGTCTTCGCGCGCGTAGGCGATAACAGCGCGCTGAAAATGGTCTCGCCGGACCTGACACGAACTGAGTTAAGCGTGGAACAGGGCGAGGCGATGCTTGAGGTGACCAAGATTTTTCCGCAGAACAATCTCCTCATCAATCAGAATGGCGCCACGATCAAAATCCAGAAGACCGGGCTATACGATTTCGATGCGGATCAAAGGCAGTTTCGCGTGTTCGACGGGCAAGCGATGGTACAGGATGGCGATCGCCAGACGAAAGTGAAAGGCGGTCATCAACTGAGCCTCGAGTCAACGAACCTGAAGACGCAGAAATTCGACAAGAACAAATTCCAGAAAGAGGACGCGCTATACCAATGGAGCAGCTTGCGGTCAGCGTATCTGGCTGAAGCAAACGTCAATCAAGCGCCGATTTACGTTAATGCAGGCTACGGCTTCGCTCCTGGTTGGGCAGGCGCGGCTTGGTATTGGGACCCGTGGTTCAACTGCTATACGTTCATACCCGGCGACGGGATTTTCTACAGCCCGTTCGGCTGGGGCTTTTATCCGCCATATTTGGCCTATCAAGCGCCGATCTATGTTGGCGGAGTCGGACACATCCCACATCACTTCGGGCCTTCCGCAAGTCAGTGGGGACCGGGCAGGCACTATATTCCCGCAAAACGCGGCGGAGGTTTTGAAAACGGCTTCCACGCGACAAATGGCACACACGGCGTTGTTCCACAGTCGCCGCGAATGAGCGTGCCGCAGACAGGACTGCCGGGGGCTCCTCAGGTGAGATCGCCGGGTGCGATGAATCGGACGTCTCCTGGCGGATTTCGCGACGCGGCTCCGAGCAGCGGCGGTTTCCGCGGGGCAGGCGGCTTTCACGGCGCAGGTGGTGTCCGCGGTGGTGGTCGGAGGTAAACGGTTGGCTTGACGCAAGCGAAACGCGCACGATTTCCAGTCGTGCGCGTTTTTCCAGTAGCGCGCACGTTTCGTGATTCAATATGCTGCCGCAATTCACGCCCTTCAGGGTCACTCAAGGATGATGCTTACAGGTTCGCATTCCAAAACGTACCGCGACATTCGGATTGGGTCGAAGCACGCGGTTCTCTAGTCTTTGCGAAGGAGGGAGTTATCATGACTCTACGTAAGATTGGGTGGTCAGTAGTTTTCACCGCCGCCGGACTATTTGCTGCACCAGTGCCGTTCACCTTCGCAGCCACGCCGCCTGCTGCGCAAGCTTCGCAAACGCCAAGCGGACAGAGCGGCAGCCAAAGCGGCCAGTCTAATGGCGGTGCAAGCACGGGAAGCAGCAACAGCGGCAGCAGCACACAAAGCGGCAGCCAGGGATCGTCGTCGACGGGCGGCACAAACACGACCGATATGGGCACGTCCACCGGAACCAACGGGTCATCGACAGGAACATCGACCGGAACCGGATCGACGAAGTCATCTAAAAGCAAGAAATCGAAGAAGAGCAAGAAGGGCTCAAACACCTCTACCGACTCGACGTCAGGCAGTTCGAATCCAAGCAGCACTACCGGCGGAGCGGGCGGCGGCAGCTACTAAATAGCGTTTTTTGCACCGTTCACGGCTTCATCTCCGCGGTGCTTCAAACCAAAATGGGCGGTCGAGAAGGCCGCCCATTTTTTAATGTTGCTAATGTTCGCCTTATGGCGTGAGATCGCTTGGGCGCGTATCTACGCACGCGTGCAGCACGAGGCTTTTTGTTCCCGTGGGTTAATCTGCGCCCGGCGGTGCGGCATTGATCAACTGAGGCGGCGAAGCAATCGGCGGCTTCGAGATTTCCAACTTCGAAGTCGGACGGTTGCTGATGTGCGTCTGCTGTACGCGCACAGGGCGGCCGCTGCCGGCGGAGTCGAGGATCGCACGGATAATGCGAATGTCCGCGAGACCTTCCTGACCGGAAGGTTCGGGCGTCTTGTTGTTGATGATGCAATCGGAAAAGTAGACAAGCTCCGGCGCAAATTGGTCGCGCTTCTCAAAAGTCTTGCTACGGGCCTTCCCTTCCGCCACGACTTCAGCCTTAAGCGCTTCGGCGAGTTCATATGCGGGGTCCATTCGCAAGACTCCCTTTGTGCCAACGATTTCGTAAGCCGAGCGGTCGGCGGCACCAAAACTTGTGGTGAATTGGGCGATACGTTCTTCGGGGAAACGCATCAGGACGCTCGTCATCTCGGGGACTTCGCGGAAACGGCCGTCGTTATCCTGGCCGGTCTGATTCCAGGCGAAGACTTCGTAGGGTTCGGCCTTAAAAAGATATCGAGCGGCGTTGATGCAATAAATTCCCATGTCGTAGATTGCGCCGCCGCCGATGTCTTTTTTCAGGCGAGTATTTCCAGGCGTCACCTGCTGCGAGAACACAGACGAGAAAATGCGCGGCTCGCCGATTCTGCCTGAGCTGACTGTTTTTATTGCTTCGAGATTTCCGCGCTCGAAATGCAGACGGTACGCGATCATCAGCTTCACTTGCGCGGTGTCGCAGGCTGCGATCATGGCTTCGCAGTCCTCTTCGTTGAACGCCATCGGTTTTTCGCAGAGCACGTGGACGCCGGCGTCCGCCGCGGCTTCCGCATAGGCGCGATGCATGTTGTTCGGAAGCGCGATGTAGACGGCGTCAATCTCGCCGCTTTTCAAGCATTGGTCGAATTGTTCGTAGGAATATGTGGCAGCGACGCAATACTTGCGCGCCAGCTTTTTCAGCTTCTCTGGATCGCTCGAAACAAGCGCCGTCAGCTCCGAGTTTTCCTTCGCGTGCGCAAAGGCGGGCAGAACGGCAATCTGCGAAATGTAGCCAAGTCCTACGACGGCGTATCTGATTTTCGATTGCTTGCGCGAGCGATTGCGCGTGATTTGTATTTCGTTTGAGTGGGTTTTGCGCGGCACATGGCCTCCAGCGGCGGGCGTCTTCGATGCTACGGGGGGCGTCGGGTGAGGTCGATACCGCGAAGAATGTAGGCGCCAGGCGCGGATTGATGATGGCGACGTAAGTTTTGATCCGCGAGCGGCGTCATGGACGATAGCCGCGAGATACGGGATGACACAACATCGGCCCGTCGGCCGCCAGTTACCAAGATCGGATGATGCCGGGCTAAATGCGCCTGCTCACTGCGCGCGCTACGAACCCGCGCCGAGCATGAGTTGAGATGGAAAGAGGCCGAAAAGAACGACGGCTACTCGTCTGTGACGCAGCCGGCGCTCGCGTTTTTCACGAGGCGGATGTATTTCGCGAGCGTGCCGCGCGTGGCTTTGTACGGCGGCATGTGCCACGTCCCTTTGCGCGCCGCCATCTCTTGGTCCGTCAGCGCAACTTGCAACAGATTTTTTTCGGCATCGATGGTGATCTGGTCGCCGGTGCGGATCAGCCCGATGGGACCGCCTTCCTGCGCCTCGGGCGTGACGTGGCAGACGATAAAGCCGTGCGATCCGCCGGAGAAGCGGCCATCGGTGATGAGCGCCACCTCTTTGCCGAGGCCTGCGCCCATAATGGCGGACGTTGGAGTGAGCATTTCTGGCATACCGGGGCCGCCCTTAGGGCCTTCGTAGCGGATCACGATCACGTCGCCCTTTTGAATTTGCTTTTTCTCGAGCGCTTCGAGCATGGCTTCTTCGGAATCGAAGACGTTGGCAGGGCCGGCAAAGCGAGTTCCCTCTTTGCCCGTGATTTTGGCGACCGCACCTTCCGGCGCGAGATTGCCTTTGAGAATCTGGATGTGGCCGGTCTTCTTGATCGGGTTCGAGACAGAATGAACGATCGGCTGGCCGGATTTTAGCCCGGGAAGATCTTTCACGTTGTCGCGGATTGTTTTTCCTGCGACTGTAAGGCAATCGCCGTTGAACATCTTTTCATCCAGCAGCAATTTGATCACGCCGGGAATGCCGCCGACGGCGTGCAAGTCCTCCATAACGTACTGGCCGCTCGGTTTAAAGTCGGCGAGAAGCGGCGCGCGGTTACTCACGGACTGAAAATCATCAATGGTGAGCTTCACTCCGGCGGCGCGGGCCATTGCGATGAGGTGCAGAACGGCGTTCGTCGATCCGCCAAGAACCGAGACGATCACCATCGCATTTTCAAACGCTTCGCGCGTCATGATGTCGCGGGGCTTGATGTCGCGCTCAAGGAGAATTTTGATCGCCGCGCCGGAGCGGAAACATTCATCGAGCTTCAAAGGATCGGTAGCAGGCGTGGACGAGCTGTATGGAAGCGACATGCCGAGTGCTTCGATCGCGGACGCCATGGTGTTTGCGGTATACATGCCGCCGCATGCGCCTGCACCGGGACACGCGTGGCGCACAATGGCCTGGCGTTCAGCTTCGGGGATATTGCCTCCGATGAATTCGCCATAGCTCTGGAAAGCGGAAACAATGTCGAGCTTTTTGCCGTCGACGTGGCCGGCGCGAATTGTGCCGCCGTAAACCATGATCGAAGGGCGATTGAGGCGCGCCATTGCAATGAGGCAGCCGGGCATGTTTTTGTCGCAGCCGGGTATGGAGATGTTCGCGTCGTACCATTGCGCGGACATTACGGTCTCGATCGAATCGGCGATCAAATCGCGCGATTGGAGAGAAAACGACATACCTTCGGTGCCCATCGAGATGCCATCGCTCACGCCGATGGTGTTGAAGCGCATGCCGACGAGACCGGCAGCCGTGACGCCTTCTTTTACCTTTTCCGCGAGCGAGAGCAGGTGCATGTTGCATGTATTGCCCTCGAACCACATGCTGGCGATGCCGACCTCGGGCTTCTCCATATCTTTTTCGGTGAGACCCGTGCCATAGAGCATCGCTTGCGACGCGCCCTGCGATTTGGGTTTGGTAATGCGCGAGCTGAACTTGTTGGCTGTCATGGCGCCTTTCCAGAATGCAGCGTTGTGATTTTA
>DATNBB010000306.1:0-9643 GCA_035607335.1 Binatia bacterium
AAGGTGCGCTTCAAACTCATCAGCGATTCCCCCGATCGGCAATTTTCCTTCCGTCGTCCGACTTAAGGTGGCGCACGATGGTTTGCTGCATGCGGTAGGTTTGGAGTGAGCCGTCGCTCGGGTCCGTGAACGTCATCGTGACGACCTGCGCCACGGGCATGCGAACGATATTGATCGGAAGCTTTCCACACACGTTGCCGTCAATGAAGGCGGTTTCGTATTGGGATTTTTTCTTCGACCAGGTAAAGACACGCATGACCGTGAAGTCGCATGAGCCACCTTCCGGTCCGTTGGTGCCGACGAGCAAATATTGCGGGACTTCGCGGCCGTTGGCGTCATGCGCCGCATTCAGCGAAAACCACGCAACGATTCGCATGTTGGATGCCGCCGCATAATCGGGAAGCGGTGCGGGCACGTCAAGGTCGATAAAGCGCCCAAGCACCCAACCGGAAACAGTGCTTTTGTCGCCGAGTTCGGCGCGGATGAGCCACCAATCCTCTTTCTTGGGTCCATTGGCAGAGACAGGGCCGTCGCCGGTATCGGATTGCGGCCCGGAAGGCGTCAAATTGGTGACGGGGAGGGCCACAGGCTCGCGCCGGAAAAGCTGAACGGGCACATTTTTTTTCAACTGACGGACGCGGGGCGCATCGCGGCCCGGCTCGATATGCAGATTGCTGATGACGGCGGTGCTGCCCGTGGCTTCAGGCGTAGCAACGGCTGTCTTCGCGTTGAGATCTTTTTCCTGCTGCCAGAGGTCGCCGGAGATCAAGTCGTCACCATCGGCCCAGCCGACGAGACCACTGGAAGTGCGAACCTGCACTTGATCGCCAAAACGCGCCTCAATCTGCAAGGGTTCGCCGTAATCGACCGTGCCGACCGGCGAGCGGATTTGCGCCGAAGAATTGTAAAGGGTGAGTCCGCGATCACCCGCATAGGCCGTGCCAAGAGACTCCTTGGGATGGTGAAAGTGCAGGTACACGGCGACGCAGATCACCAGGAAAATCACAAACCCCAAGGTCATTTTGCGGATCAAGCTGAACCTCTTCCCGCCCCCCAAATGTATGAAAGGCGATTTTACACCCGGCGTTGTCCGGTGAGACGGCGCGTCTGCGGAAAAAGCAATCCGTGTGCCCGATGAGTGGCGGACGGGCTTGTCTGCTACAATCCCGATCATCGCTGCAAGGGGAGGACTCGATGGAAGGCCTGGAAAAATTGAAACCGCTGGCATTACTGCTGCTGCGCGCGGCCCTCGGAGTGGTGTTTATTTACCACGGGTATCCAAAGCTCTTTGGGAATATACGCGGCACAATGACCGGATTCGAGCACATGGGATTTCCGTCATATTTCGCCGTGATTTCGGGCGTGCTGGAATTTTTCGGCGGGTGCCTATTGATCGCCGGGCTCTTTGCGCGAATTGCAGGATTGCTGCTCGCCGGCGAAATGGTGGTGGCACTGTGGCGCGTGCATGGGATGTTCACGAACCCAATGGCCGTGCACAATTACGAGTTCCCCATGATGGTGGCGGCGAGCGCGTTTACGATTGCATGCGTCGGCGCTGGAGCTTTTTCGCTCGACAGGGCGATTTATGGCGCTCGCAGCGGACGCGCCACACGCAAGGCGAAGGCAGCCTGAGGGCTGCCTCCATCGTCACGGCCGTCGCCCGCTAGAACGCGCGACTCGTTATACAGCCTGGGGCGTTTGCGGAGCGGGCGGCGCCTGCGCCGCGGCGGGCGACGGGAAGGGCGCCTGAGGCATCACGATCCAAGCGACAAGATAGGCGATCAGGCCCAGCGGCACAGGTACGAAAATCGCAACCAGCCACACGAGCCGGACCAAGGTCGAATCCACTTCAAGATATTCCGCGAAGCCTCCGCACACGCCGCCGATTTTGCGATCTACGGCCGAACGCATCAGGCGCTTCTGGGCGCGTGGCGGACCATCGGCGGCGCGGACCTGGCGCGCTCCGCAGAAGTAACAGAAATTCGAATAATCGGCGATTTCGCGCTGACAATGGGTGCAAATCATGTTTCCTCCTCGCGGTTCCAGCCGCTCTATTCTTTAGTACGAATATCCGGGCCGAAAAGTTGCAAGCTGATATTTTGCGCTCAAATCTCCTGGCGCTTGCACCTAAAGAAGCATGATTCGCTGGGAGTAAAGAAAAGCAAGAGAGATCCTTCGGCTCGCCGCTTCGCGGACGAGCCTCAGGATGACAAATTCTCTGATGCTTCGCGCGGACTTAGTACTCGGCCAATTCGCGGGCAGCGCGAACCAAGTCGTCCTTTTGCGGCAGGATTTCGGACTCGAGGCTCGGATGATACGCGCAGAACGTGTCAGTGGCTGCTACGCGGCGAACCGGGGCGTCAAGCTCATCGAATAATTCGTCCGCGATGCGCGCGGCAATTTCCGCGCCATAGCCCCACGAGCGCATATCTTCGTAGGCAACGATCACGCGGTTCGTTTTACGCACGCTTGCAGCAATTGCATTCCAGTCATAAGGCGAAAGACTCCGCAGGTCGAGAACCTCAACGGATACATTAGCAGCGCGCGCGAGTTCCGTTGCCGCCAATTCCGCAAGGTGTACGACGGCGCCGTAGGTGACGATCGTCACGTCCGTGCCTTCGCGTGCCACGCGGGCTTTGCCGAACGGAACTGTGAAATCGGGGCCGGGATAGACAGCGCGATTGTACGGCTGGCGATACAGGTGCTTATGCTCCAGGAAAAGAACGGGATCGTCGCAGCGGATCGCGGTGCGCAACAGACCACAGACATCCTCCGCGGTTGAAGGCATGACGACACGCAGGCCGGGAATGTGCGTGAAAACAACTTCGCCACACTGACTGTGATAAATCGAGCCACCGCTGAGATAGCCTCCAATGGCGACGCGCACGACCGCCGGGCACTTGAAATGCCCGCCGGAACGCCAACGCTGGCTGGCCATTTCGGTGCGGAACTGCATCATCGCGGGCCAGATGTAGTCAAAAAATTGGATTTCGGCGACGGGCTTGAGTCCACGCGTGGCCATGCCAATGGCGCGGCCAACGATTGCGGCCTCGGCAATCGGCGTATTGAAAACGCGCGCTCCGCCGTAACGGCGCTGCAGGCCAGCGGTGGCTTTGAAGACACCGCCCTTCCCTTTCACGGCGTTGAGATGATCTTCACGCGTGCAGTCGGCGATGTCTTCGCCGAAAACCACGATGCGCTCATCGTGCGACATTTCATCCATGAGCGTGGCGGAAACCATTTCGACCATTGTCTTCGGATGCGCGCCGGGATGGCCGTTCACTTCGACGGGCTTGGGCTGACTTTCAAAATGCGGACTCGTGGGATCGATGTCCGGCGAATAGACGCTGACGTATATCGAGCTGGGCGGCGGCGGCTCGGATGCGAGCGCGCGATCGGTGGCCTCAAGAAGTTCGCGATCGACCTCGCTCTCCAGCTCCTCGAGTTCGTGAGATTCAAGGATGCCTTGGCGAACGAGGAACAGTCCGAAGCGCGGAACCGCGTCACGATGAGCTTCGGCCTCGCGCTCTTCGGGCGTTTTGTAAAGCTTTTCGTCGTCAGAAAGCGAATGCGAGTAGGGGCGCGTGACGTGCGCATGAACCAGCGCTGGGCCTTTACGGGCGCGGCAATAATCCGCGGCGCGTTTGAGAACTGCGTAGCTTTGGATCGGATCGGTGCCATCGCATTCCTCAATGTGCAGCAGCGGAACGTTCGCGACGAGCTTCGATATGCTGCCGCCGGGCGTCTGTGCTTCGACAGGAACAGAGATCGCCCAACCGTTGTCTTGCACGAGAAAGAGGACGGGTGCGTGGCGCAGACTTGCGGCGTTGAGCGCCTCGTAAAATTCGCCCTCGCTCGTCGAACCTTCGCCGCCGGATACGAGCACGATTTCGTCGCGATGCCAATTCCAAACGTCACCCATTGGCGCTTTGCGCGCCTGATCGAGAGCCTTCGGGAATTTTTCGTAGTAAAGGGAACTTTCGGCTGCGCCTACGGCGCGCAGCCACTGCGTTCCCGTGGCTGATGCCGGCGTCACAATATTTAGCGAGCGATTTCCCCAATGCGAAGGCATCTGGCGGCCGCCTGAGGCTTGATCTTCCTGCGAGCCGACGGCTTGCAAAAGCATATCGAGCGGCGTCACGCCGAGCGTGAGCGCAAGGGCGCGGTCACGGTAATAGGGAAAAATCCAGTCATAGCCGGGCTTGGTCACCAAGCCCGCAGCGATTTGAACTGCCTCATGGCCGGCGCCGCTTACCTGAAAGAAGATTTTGTTCTGCCGCTTGAGCTGAATCTCGCGGTCGTCCAGCCGCCGCGACGCGAACATGAGGCGGTAAATATGAACAAGCGTATCGCGGCTGAGACCCTGGTATTTTGTTGTGTCGAATTGCGCGGTTTTGGTTTTCAGCTGAGAGGGCATTCGGTCGACCTCACGCGAGGTTACCGCGAAAATTTCTGTTACGGCTCATTATAGGCACATTCGCGGCATGGAAACTAGACGGGTTCTCATGGTTTGTGGCGAAACAGCGATTTCAGTGCTTGATGGATACGAGCCTCAGTTAAGCGAGGGGGATGGCGTAAAAACGCATCGGGCCGCGTCTTCCAATTGTTAATTGAAGGTAGATCGTTAATGGGCTGTGTTGGCGTACCAATCGACCAGTTCGACCTTGATGCCAGTTCCCGCTAAATCCTTCTGAAAGACGCTCAAGTCCGAGCCCTTATAGTGATAGGGATAGACAACTTTCGGGTGAAAGGCCTTCACCGCTTGTGCGGCTTCGTCCGGCGGCATGGTGTAAGGCAGATTCATGCAAACGAACGCGATATCGATATTTTTCAGAGCGCGCATTTCGGGAATATTCTCCGTGTCTCCTGAAAAATAGATACGCTTGCCGCCATAGCTGAGAACGTAGCCATTGCCACGGCCTTTCGTATGGTAGAGCTGGCCGGGCGCAGGTCCGCGCGTCAGGTTGTACATAGGAATCGCTTCAATCGTCCAAGCGCCCCATTTTTTCGTTTCGCCGTTGCTGATCGGTGCCGCCTGTTTCACCGTTTGCACCACGGCAGGCGGCGCGATTACTTCCGTCCCATCTTTGCTTAGAGTTGCGATCGTCGCCGGATCCAGGTGATCGCCATGAATGTCCGTAATGAGGATTAGATCGGCCTTTGGCCTTCCGGAGAAATCTCCGGGCTTAGCGGGATCGATATAAATGTTCTTGCCGTCGGCTTGAATGAGCGCGCTGGCGTGATAGATCGGAGTGATTGTCACGACTCCTCCATTCGTCTCGAGCTTGATCGGCGAAGGGGGCACGCCTTGCTGTTGCGCGCGAGCTGGAGCACTCCACACCATTGCGGAAAACACAATCGCCACCAAAACGCCCAACATGCGTTTCATCTTGCCAGCCCTCCGGTTGCTCATGAATCAGAATTGCGCCGAAACGGATTCGATCGAAGATATGACAGCTTGTCTAATCGAGTGATTCAAACAGTTCCGCCGATTTGGCGAACTCGGGATCACTGTGACGAATCGTCTCGCCCTTCGCAGATTTAAAAGGTTCTTCGGCTGGAATGCGATCAAGCCAGCGCTGCTGCGAGAGCTTTTCGTGATCGGAAAAGCCGAGCCGGACGAAAACACGGACGCGCCCTGCGGGCTCATCCTTATCTTTATCGTTGGTATCTTTTGCTTCTTTCGCCGACTTGGTGGCCTTCTTTGCCTTCTGATTCCTCGATGTTTTCTTCTCGGCGGATTCGTCAGCGCCGTCTTCTTCCGAAACCGAACCTGATTCGGCTGCGCCCGTCTCTTCGCGCTCGAATTTCACCATCATCTTGTCGCCGAGGCGGAATCCCTGTTTCCAACCCTCAATTTTATGACGCGCCTGTTGTGCGCCTTCCTCATTGGTGCCGAAATCGAAAATCATGATTGTTTGTGCCATAAGTCCTTTGTAGCGAGCGCCGTAACCGCTGTCAAGCACGCAGACAAGCTTTGCGTTCGTTCCGCACGCAAAGCCGCATCCGGCGCCGCTCCGCTAATTAGCGTGCGGCACAATTTGGCCGCTAGCGCCGGACCTGATTTGAGCAAGCATTTTCGGAATCGAGACCACGAGGTCCTTCGCAGACTGAATGCGGAAGACCGAGCCGTGGAGCACCTTCGTGAGACGCTCTAACGAGTCAGCGACAAGAACAGGGTGGTCGAACGGAGGATCAGGTGGAATACAGGTTGCGCAATCAATTGCCCCAGCCATGGGATCATACGGGGTCGTGTGACGCGTCGCCATCGGAAGCCCGCGCGGCGCTCGATCAAACTCGAAGTAGAAAAACTTCGAGGCAGCCGGCGCTACGGGCTGCGCTTGGGGGCTATCGTGCCCCTGCGCCCTCGCGCCGATGAATGCCACCGCGTCATACGGATTCTTGTCGGGAGCCGGCTCGGACGCCAGTTTCAAAAGGAATGGTTGAGCGCCCCCACTCTGAAGCGCTTGATACGATGTGACCGTTAATTCAAGATGCTGCAGCGCATTTTCCAGATCGGCGAAGTCTGCGCTGCTAAATTCCTGCTCTCGAAAAATCTCAACCTGCTCTTCGAGATTGAAAGCGACAACTTGAATGGAACGAATTGGCACGTTCCTGAGCAGGGTCGCGAGCGTATAAAGCAACTGACGGTCGTCCACAGGATCGAGCCGAGCCGCTCCCGGTTTGCTTGGCTCGGCATCGATCAAAACGTCGAGTCGAATGCCGTTTGGGTCCAATTTGCCGTTCCAGACCGGAGGCGAAATCGGTGCAACTGTATGAGGACTTAGCGCAACGGGAATGGGACCGGTGTGTTTCGGCGTCTGCAAAGTCCAGTGCCGATGGCAGCTCTCGCTGTGCTGATTGACGAGGACAAAATCCACTCCATAGTGACCTTCGCCAAGGTCAAATCCGCTCATGATCCTGATAAGCAATTTGCTCCGAATACTCGCGGTGTCTGTGACGCCCTGGTCTGAGGCAAGCGGCGGAATCGTGTAAATGTCGCTGAGATACACGGGGGGTCCGCCCTGAGGACTTACGCGAAGATAAGAAGTCGCGACATCGCCGGGATTAAACTGCGACATGTCCGCGGATATGGCAAACGTGGCTTCATAGCGGACGCCAAAATCGAGAATGGGAGCTTGATGATGGACTTCGCAATTGAGGGTATCGTGGCCTGAATTGGCGTCGATAAGCTGTTTCGCATTGGAAACGTCGGAAGGCGCGACGAGAACCTGCGCTTTGGAAGGTACTGCGACGGCAATCAATAACAATATCCCGAGACTCTTGTACACGGCAAACTCGCGGCCATGCGACCGCGGTCAGTATTGCGCAGAAGGCGTGCTAGTGCAATGAATACCGATCCGGCCCAAAACACTTGGATCATGAGCGCCGGGATCATAGCGCACGTGATTGTGCGGACGCTCGGGACAGCATATGATGCCGACGCAGAAACCTGGAGAATTCGATGCTTATGAGGCAAGTATCAGTTCCAATTCGAAGGTTCCTTGGCAAACATCCGAAAGCCTTCGGCGTGATAGCGGCGATCAGTGCATTAGCGATATTCGGTGTGCTACGGGCGCGCGGACAAGGCGCAGCGCCGAGCCAGCACTACGATGTGGTGATTGCCAACGGCCGCGTGATGGATCCCGAATCAGGATTGGACGCTGTGCGCAACGTAGGCATCTCGGGTGGAAAAATTGCCGCAATTTCCACGGCGCCACTCACCGGCACAACGATGATCGACGCGAAGGGTCTGGTCGTGGCGCCCGGCTTCATCGACATGCACGAGCACGGACAAGAAGAGCGCAATTACGAATTCCAGGCGCATGACGGGGTGACAACTTCTCTCGAATTGGAAGTTGGGACGAACGATGTGGCGAAATGGTATGCCGCGCGGGAGGGCAAGTCGCTGATCAATTTCGGCGTCAGTATCGGACATATTCCCGTTCGCATTCAAGTGATGCACGATCCTGGTACTTTTCTGCCGGAAGGCGACGCAGCGCGAAAGCCGGCCACTCCCGAACAGCTTGCGCAGATCAGCGCGCTAATGGAAAAGGGCTTCCGCGAGGGCGCGCTTGCCGAAGGCATGGGCATCAATTACACAGCCGCGGCGACGCATCAAGAGATCATCGATATGTTTCGTATCGCTGCTAAATATCACGCGTCCGTCCACGTTCATCTGAGATACGCGGGCATCAAGGAGCCGAATACGGGACTTGCCGCTCTGGAAGAGGTGATCGCGGCAGCCGCTGAAACGGGCGCGCAGCTACATGTGGTTCACATCACAAGCATGGGGCTGCGGGATACGCCACAGTTGATCGCGATGGTGGAAGGCGCACGCAAGCACGGGCTCCAGGTCACGATGGAATGCTATCCCTACAACGCCGCAAGCACCGAACTGCAATCCACAATTTTTGATCCCGGCTGGCAGGAAGCGATGGCGATCACCTACAAAGACTTGCAGTGGGCGGATACAGGCGAGCGGCTCACGCCGGAAACATTTGCAAAATATCGCAAACAAGGCGGCGTGGTGGTGATTTATTCGATTCCGGATCAGGTGGCACGCGAAGCCGTCGCGAATCCCGACATCATGATCGCGAGCGACGGCATGCCGCTCACCGGCGCAAAGGTACATCCGCGCGGCCAGGGAACTTACGCTCGCGTGCTCGGTTATTACGTGCGCGAGCAAAAGGCCCTTAGCCTGATGGCGGCTTTACGCAAAATGAGTTTCATGCCTGCCGAGCAGTTGGCGACGCGAGCGCCTGCATTCAAAAATAAGGGAAGAATCCGCGTCGGCGCTGACGCGGACATCACCGTATTCAATCCCGCGACGGTGATCGACAAGGCCACGTTCGAACAGCCGCTTCAATATTCGGCAGGCATCGAATTTGTACTCGTGAACGGGGTGCCGGTCATCAAGAACGGCGACTTCGTGAAAGGTGTTTTCCCAGGGCGACCCGCCCGCGCGCCGATTTCCCAATAAGGCCGAACGCCGATTTCCCAGCTCCATTTCTCTTATTGCTGTGCGCCTGGCCGCGTGATATCTTCACAGCGAACAAAAGGCGAACCGCTGCACCTTGGCGGTCGCTTGCCTAAATGTGCGGGAAGCGGAGCGGCGATGGCGGCGACTTCACAATCGGGGCTGGGCGCGCTGGCCGTGCGCGGCCAATCGACGCTGGACACGGTGCAGGATGCGCTCGCTTCGCTCGCCGGCCGCTATCGCGCGGACGAAGTCCTTACCTCGATCAAGCACATTCCCGCGCGCGACGCGCAATTCCGGCCGATGCCGGACTGGGTGCGGCCGGAGCTTTCCGCTGCGTATCGAGCGAAAGGCATCGAGCAGCTTTATTCGCATCAGGCGGCCTCGGCAGAACTGGCGCGGGCGGGTAAAAATTTCGTAGTTGTCACGCCGACGGCGTCCGGCAAGACGCTCTGCTACAACCTGCCGATCCTGAATGCCGTTCTCGAAAATCGCGATACGCGCGCTCTCTATCTCTTCCCTACCAAGCTCTCGCGCAGGATCAGCTCACCGAATTGCAGGACCTCGCCACGCGGCTCGACGATCAGTTCGGCGTATTCACCTATGACGGCGATACACCAGCCGATGCGCGCAAGGCGATTCGCGAACGCGGGCACGTGGTGC
>DATNBB010000311.1:0-10957 GCA_035607335.1 Binatia bacterium
CTCGATGGCCGCTGGATCGGCGCGGGCCAAAACGGCGAGCGATTTCTCGATTCGAAGCACCCTTACGCGCGCGATCTCGACATATTCGGATCCGGCTCTGTGTTCGAACTCTTGTGTAGGGCGCGCACACGGGCGGGCGAAGAAATGCTCGCCTCATGGCTGCTGGCTCCGGCTATTCCAGAAGAAGTGCTTTTACGCCAGGCAGCCATCAATGAGATGCGAGATCGCCTCCGCTTTCGCGAAGAATTGGCAATTCTAAGCGAAGGCATCGATGCCGCAGGACGGCCGGACGCTCTCACCGCTTGGGGAGAATCCTGCGAGATTCCCGCTCCAAAGTACTTGCGCATTCTATTGCCGCTTCTCGCTGCGATCTGGGCGACGAGCCTGGTTGCGTGGATTGGTTGGGGCTTTTGGTATGTGGCGGTAGGCATCAGCGCAATAAACGCACTCATAGCATCACGACTTAGCAAGCGCTACGGGCCTCACGCCTTCGTTATCGAAAACGCGGTTCGCGACGTTCAGTTCATTTCAGAAGTGCTGGAGCGCATGGAAAAGGAGCCTTTCTCTTCCGCAAAGCTGAGCGCGCTTCAGCACGCACTTTCTCATAAAGGACACGCGGCTTCGGAACGCGTCTCAAGCCTTGCGAAACTCGCTGACAGCTTGCGCTCCCGCCGCAATTACCTTGTTGCATTGCTCAATCCTTTCACTTTCTGGACCGCCCAATTTGTTCTTGCAATCGAGGTATGGCGAAGAGCATCCGGTTCGGAGATTCGCGGATGGCTTGCAGCGCTTGGCGAAATGGAAGCGCTATCCGATCTCGCCGGTTACTCGTTCGAGCATCCGCACGACGTCTTTCCGGACTTCACGACCGGATCCGCGTGCTACGAGGCCGAGGGTCTGGCGCACCCGCTCATGCCGGAGAGCAGCGCGGTGCGCAACGATTTGGCACTCGGCAGGGAATTGAGCGTCGTGATCATCAGTGGCCCAAATATGGCCGGCAAGAGTACGTTCGTTCGTGCCGTCGGTGTAAACGCGGTTCTTGCGCAATGCGGGGCGCCGGTTCGGGCAAAGAGACTCCGTATTTCGCCGCTTGCCATCGCCGCATCGGTTTGCGTCCTCGATTCCTTGCAAGGCGGTATCTCGCGCTTCTACGCCGAAATCACCCGCTTGAAGCTGATCATGGACATGGCCGAAAAGGCCACGCCGGTCTTATTCCTTCTCGACGAGCTTCTCTCCGGCACGAATTCTCATGACCGTCGTGTCGGCGCGGAAGCGCTCGTGCGCGCGCTCTTCCAACGCAACGCAGTCGGGCTCGTCACCACACACGACCTTTCGCTCGTCGAAATCGCCAAACTCCTTGGTGACCGTGTCGCAAACGTCCATTTTGAAGACCACCTTGAAGACGGAAAGCTCCGTTTTGACTATCGCCTCACGCCCGGCGTCGTTCAGACTAGCAACGCGCTTGAGCTAATGCGCTCCATCGGCTTGGACGTCTGATATTGAGATTGACGCGAACGCTGTACCCTCGAAACATCCTGTTCCATCGGCCAATTGTCTATGAAGGTGTGTCTCCTGGAAAATCGTCCGGGGTTTTACTGTTGCGGACATCCTCTCCGTTTCTTACACTCTTCCTGTATTGGACCCGGGGGAAGTACTAAGGGCCAGCGGATTTAAATGCAACACTACCCAGCCGTATCTCGTTTACTGGCGGTCTTTTGTCTGATCGCGCTTGCGCCCTTTGCCGTTCGTGGCGCAGCCGATTCAGGGACACACTCGTCCAAATCGGTATCCCACTCCGGCTCATCTAAAGCTACCGCCAAGCCATCAGCGCACGCGACATCACGCACAAAGACGCGCACGCGCCGCTATTTTGCCCCGAATGATCCAACGAAGGGCGATGTTGTTACAGTCGACGATCCGGCCGTACGTCAGGCGGCGATTGACGCGCTCGGACACGAGAAGGGCTCTGTTGTCGCCGTTGATCCGAGTGACGGTCGCATTCTAACTATCGTCGGCCAGAAAATGGCCTACTCGGCCGGATTCGAGCCGTGTTCCACGATTAAGCCCTTCATCGCTCTCGCCGGGCTGAAAGAAAACGTAATCACGAAGGACACGATGCTTCCTATCGCGCCGCGCCGCTACATGGACCTAACGGAAGCGCTCGCGCATTCGAATAATAAGTTCTTCGAAGAAGTCGGTACCCGGCTTGGTTTTCAGCGCGTGATCCAATACGACGCGATGTTTGGCCTCGGGCAAAAAGTGGGCTACAACCTCCCGCTCGAGCAGCCCGGCTCGCTGCCGCCTTCGCCTCCTCTTTTTGGCGGCGTCGCGCGCATGTCGAGCTTCGGTGAGGGGATTCGCATTACACCGTTCCAGCTTGCCTCGCTCGTTTCCACTCTCGCCAACGGCGGCACGCAATATTATCTGCAATACCCGCAGTCCGAAGACGAACTGAAGAATTTTCAGCCGCGCGTTCGCGACAACTTTGACATTGCCGCCATCGTGCCGGAGATCCAGCAGGGCATGCTGGCCGCCGTGCTTTACGGCACAGCGCAGCGCAGCTTTGACCCATATGGCGAGCAAGCGCTTGCAAAGACTGGCACCTGCAACGACGAACGCTTGGGCGGCCGTCTCGGCTGGTTCGTCTCATACGCGGACCAGGCCCATCCCAAAATCGTTATCGTCGTACTTCTTCATGGCGGCGCACGCATCATCAGCGGCCCACATGCTTCCGAAATCGGCGGACGCATGTACCGCACGCTCTCCGAACGCAACTACTTCGCGGATAAAAACAACGATACTGGCTCGCGTGAGCGAGCAAGCGTCTCAAGCGACAATGCCGTGGCAGATAAGCCCTCCGCCGATTCCGCAAGAGCGCAATAGCCCTTACATAGCCTTCCCGCTTATCTCCAGGGATGTTCTGTATTTCTCCTCATAGCCTTGCTTAGGTAGCCTGCCGAAGGCTTTCACTCTCGCGCTCGCGTTTCGCATCGAGCGCGACAATGCACCGCGATGACAACGATCTCCATCGTACTCAGCCGCTCCATCTTGTTGTTTGCTTTTCTCGGCGGGATTACATCTTCGGTATTTGCCCAAGCGTCCGCGATTCAAAAAAGAGCGAAAGTCCAGTTGATCTCGGACCGCGCATCTCATCCGGTAACGCCGCAGCTCCACGACGGTACATATGAGCCGATCACCGGCAATCAACGCATGCGTTGGGCAATCGTCGATCCGTTTGTTCCTGCTCATCTCGCGGGTGGACTTTTTTCTTCCGCCTTCGGAACTGCGGTGGATCATCCGAAGGAGTATGGGCCCGGATGGGGCGGATTCGCCGATCGTTTTGGCATGCGCTTGCCCGGCATCCTGACGAGTAACGTAATGGAGGCTACTGCCGGATCCTTCTCGGGAGAAGATCCGCGCTATTTCAGAAGTCCTGACGAACCCTTCGCGTCTCGCGTAAAGAACATCATAAAGCAGACATTTTATGCTCGGCACCGCGAAGGCGATTTCGCACCGGCCTACGCACGCTACATGGCGTATACGGGCAGCAATTTTCTTGCGAATACGTGGCTACCATCGAGTGAGGCGAATGCCAATGACGCGCTAATTCGCACGGGAGAAGGTTTTCTCGGGCGAATGGCAGGGAACGCATTTTCAGAATTCTGGCCGGACGTTAAGCAGCGCCTATTTCATCACATCCATTAAACGCACGCGCAAGCTACTGATGGCATTTACCGCGATCCAACAGCAGCATTCTTCGCGGACTTTTTCGCCTCATTCCAAAGCTCTTCCATGTGCTCGCGAGAGACATCCGCTAGCCGTCGATTTTCACGCGTCGCTGCACCTTCCATCCATTGAAATCGCTCTTTGAATTTGCGATTCGCTTTCCCTAGCGCGATTTCGGGATCGACGCCGAGGAAGCGCGCCACATTCACAGTGGCAAAAAGCAAATCCCCCACCTCTTCTTCCTTGCGCGCCGAGTTGCTCATCGTGCCCGCCTCTGAGTTTGCGCTGTCGCCTTTCTGTGCGGCTCCATTCGCGAATTCGGCCAGTTCGCGCTTTTCCTCCTCGATCTTGTCGAAGATTCCCTCAAGATTCTCCCAATCAAAGCCGATGTGTGAGGCTCTCCGCGTCAGTTGATATGCCTCAAGGATCGCCGGCAAAGATCGGGGCACACCGGCAAGCACGGACTCTGCCGCCTCTTCTTTATCCGCGGTCCCACGCTTTTCCGCTCGCTCCTTTGCTTTCAGCTCCTCCCATTTTTTCAGCACGGCCCCGGAAGTTGCCGCCGTAGCATCGCCGAAAACATGCGGATGCCGTCGCACCATTTTCGTAAAAATCGCTTCGACCACATCCGAAATCGTAAAGCGCCCCGCCGCTTCCGCTAGCACGGAGTGGAACACAATCTGCAACATCAAGTCACCCAGCTCGGACGCGAAATCTTCGTCGTCGGCTGACTCCATCGCATCGAGAACTTCATATGTTTCTTCGATCAGATATTTGCGTAGCGACGCGTGCGTCTGCTCGCGGTCCCACGGACAGCCGTCCGGCGCGCAGAGCCGTTCTTGCAGTGCCACCAGCCTTGCAAACCACTCGCCCGCCGCTTTATCGCGCGATGTTACGCGGATTTCAGCGTGCAAAGACCCGCCGCGCTCTCGACGCTTGCCATTGTGTAATTTCCTTGCCGCCCTGCCAGCCTTTTTGCCGCCGGTTTTCTTGCCACGCTCTGCCAAAACAAACCTCCGCCGTCACATCGCACGAATTACAGCCAATATGATCTTAACAGCGGAGAGCCGCGACACGATGACGCGAATGCGGCCGGGAATCCGTTGAACCGTGTCAAAACGCGGGAAAGCAGCTGGAGCAGCGAACTGCTCCTCGCCGCAGTGCATCTTGAACTTGTGTGCTGCCCAGCCCTACTGCTTGTCAAAAACGAGTGACGTATCGAAATTGCCCATCGACGTGCTGGCGTGATCTGCGATCGTCAGCGTCTTCCCATCTGACGAAAGCGAGTAGGTCAATTGCGCGGCGATGTCCACTTGCCCCTGATAGCTCAAATCTTCCATCAGTACAAGCGAGCTGCCATCCAATGTAGCCGTAATGTCTTTCAGCATTAAGTTGCCCATGTTGGCCTCTGGTGAATCGGGCGGCACAGTCACTTTCTTTCCGTCGGCTGTAAACGTCAGCGCGTAGTCGTTTTCGCCCATCTGCGTCGTTGACGTCACCTTATCCGTGAATTTCGACCCGTCCTGCGTGATCACTTCGCTCCGCGCCGAGGGGCCGTAATCACCTGGATTGCTCTTCGAAAGGTTGAGTTTCCACGTGCCCGAGAAATTTGGAGCATTTTGTGCTCCGCTAACGCCTACTAACGCCGCCAAAGCGAACAGCCCCACTAGAGCCTTTCTCAACATTGTTGCCTCCCGAACGCAGTGTTGTGTGAAAGCAGTAAGGATCGACGATGGCCCGATTACACGTACAAAGACCGGATTGAAAAGCGCATTTCATCGCTGTCCCCATTCATCTATAACCCCAATCGAGTTCTGGAGGGTATTACGCTTCGGGCCAACCATTTGTTTCAGGCTGGCCGTATCTTTTAGGTCATCGATGATCGGAGAATTCGCCGCTAAAAGAAAGCGGCTCGGAACCGAAGTTCCGAGCCGCGACCCCTTATTCAGATGGGGTATCTAGGTTTATTCAGTGAGCGCCGCCCGCTCCTCCTGCGCCGCCAGTACCGACACCGCCACCCGCACCGGTTCCACTTGGGCCGCCACCGGTGCCGCCAGCTCCTGTGTTTGGGGTCGTACTACCCGGGTTTGCTCCCGTACCGCCCGGATTCGATGGAGTGCTCGGGTTGGGCGTGGGATTAGGCGATTCCGGATTGGTCGGATTGTTTCCGGGGTTACCGGGGTACGTGGGATTATTCGGACCTCCCGGATAGTTTGGATTATTCGGGCTCTCCGGATTTGCCGGATTGTTGTTCGGCGGGTTTGGATTATTCGGCTGGTTGGGTTCGCCGTTTGGGCTGTTTGGATTGTTGGTGTTGTTCGGTTGTTCCGGCATTGGTGAGTTATAGGGACTATTGGGATTATTTGGATTGTTCGGATTTGCCGGATTGTTTGTTCCGTTCGGATTATTTTCCTGATCCGGATTGTTCGGACCAGAGGGATTCGTCGGGCTGCTAGGAGTTTGCTGCCCGTTCGGCGTATTCGGCATGTTCGGGCTGTTCGGCGTCGTTTGTGCGGCGACATACGCCGGGTTCAAGGTGTTCGCGCCCGCCTGCGGGGTCGTTGCTGCGAACATTCCCATGCCAAGGAACGCAACTGACCATGCGACCTTTTTGAATTGCATTGAGGTTTCCTCCTGCAATAAGGCTAGCGAAGTGCGGGCGAATGCCGAATCAGGCAGCTTGTGTAAGCCACCCTTCGCATCCCTCTAAGCAAGGGCATTGCGAAGGTTCCGGACTGCACCCTACAAGTCGAAACCTAGTTGCAGCTTTGCAGCTTCAGACATGCGCGTGGGGTTCCATGGGGGATCGAACACAACTTCTACATTCACTTCTCTCACTTCAGGCACACGGGCGACTTTCATTTCCACGTCGCGCTTCAGCACGTCGCTCATTCCGCAGCCCGGAGCGGTCATGGACATCTTCACATCGATTTTCCTGCCGCCTTCATCGAGCGGTGTAATATCGCACGCATAGATCAATCCTAGATCGACAATATTCACCGGGATTTCCGGATCGTAGACGGTTTTCAGTTGGTCCCAAACGAGCTTCTCGCTGAAATTGACTGCGTCGGTCGGCGTTTCGGTCGTCTCGGGTATAGGCAGGCCAAGCGCGTCTGCATCTTTGTTGTCGACGCGAAACATCTGCCCATACTCGGTCATTACCGTGTAGCCCGTTCCGAGGTGCTGCATGATGCGCACGGATGTTCCGGCGGGAATCGTGGCCGAAATTCCCGTGGGAATTCCGATCACTGCGCAATTGCGACTCACTGTGATCGGTTCATGATTCATAGGAAGTCATCTCCCGAAAACCTTAAATCTTTTCAAACATCAGCCGCGTATCGGAAAACCCAAACGGTGCGTCGGATGTTGAAGTGATGCTCATCAGTTTTCCGTCAGCCGAGACAGCGTACGTGATCGTTGCCTTGCTCGCGCCCGCCGCAAAGGAGTTCGTAAGCGCCTCGGTAAGCACTAGCGACTTGCCCTTCCACTCCGCGGAGATCTGCGTGACGGTCATAATGCCGCCTGCATAAGCTAAAGGCGAGTCTTCCGCTACGGATACGGGCTTTCCATCTGCTGTCAGGCTCAATTTGTAGGTGTCGTCCCCGTTGTCGCTGGTCGAATGAACGTCGTCTGTAAAGTTGTCGCCATTGACTGTAATCGTATCAACGCGCGAGGTGAGTATGTCGCCTCCGCCGAAATCGCTGCGTCCCTGGCTGAGCGCCCATTTCCCATTGAACGCTGAATGATCTTGTGCAACTCCCGGCGTGGCAAGCAGCAGCGCGGCGCAAGCGAGAAGCGAGAGTTTGCTCAACATGAGGCCTCCGAAATCAGAGGTGCTGTGGATGACGTTCGTTTATTCGGTTGTAACCGGTTCCTGTTTGTCTTCCAATGCCGCCTGCAGTGTGTGCCACGCGAGGGTGGCGCATTTCACACGGGCAGGGAATTCTGAGACACCCGAAAAAACCGCCAGCTTTCCCAATTGCGCCGAATCGCCTTCCGCATGATTCTGTGTTGTAACAAACTTGTGAAAATGTTCGAAAAGCTGCTCCGCTTCGGCGATTGTCTTGCCCTTCACGCTTTGCGTCATCATAGAAGCCGACGCCTTCGAAATAGCGCACCCGCTTCCTTCAAACGAGACGTCGCGCACTTTGTCGCCATCGAGATCGAGGTATACCGTAAAGCGGTCGCCGCATAGCGGATTGAATCCTTCGGCACGATGATTGGCATTCGCGAGTTTTTTGTAGTTCCGCGGCGCCTTGCTGTGTTCGAGGATCACTTCCTGATAAAGATCGCGCAATTCCGCCATCAGCCCAATACCTCGCGGACACGCTCGATGCCCTTAGCCAACGCATCAATGTCTTCGCGCGTGTTGTAGATCGCCAATGATGCACGCGCCGTAGCGGGAATTCCGAAACGATCCATCACGGGCTGCGAACAGTGATGCCCTGTACGAATCGCAATCCCTTCCTGATCGAGGATCGTGCCCACGTCATGCGGATGAATGTCCTTGAGCACAAAAGAAAGCACGCCGGCTTTTTCCGCCGCCGTGCCGATCAGGCGAAGACCGGGAATCGTGGAAAGTTTCTCGGTCCCGTATTCCAGCAGCTCGTTTTCGTAAACGGCGATTGCGTCCATGCCCACGTCCGTCACGTAATCCAGCGCCGCACCCAGACCGATCACGCCCGCAATATCCGGCGTGCCTGCTTCGAATTTGTAAGGCAGCTTGTTATACGTTGTTTTCTCGAACGTGACGGAGCTGATCATGTCCCCGCCGCCTTGATATGGCGGCATCGCATCGAGTAGCGCCGCTTTGCCGTAGAGGACGCCGATTCCCGTCGGCCCGTAAACCTTATGTCCCGAGAAAGCGTAGAAGTCGCAATCGATTGCCTGAACGTCCACAGCCATATGCGGCACTGCTTGCGCTCCATCGATGAGTACGGGAATGTGCCGCCGGTGAGCCATTTCCGTCATGCGCCGTACTGGATTGATGCTGCCCAGAGCGTTCGATACGTGCGTGAACGCAGCGATTTTTGTGCGCGGTCCCAGGAGTTTCTCGAATTCGTCGAGGAGTAATTCGCCGCGGTCATTGATCGGCGTCACTCGCAACTTTGCACTCTTTTCCGCGCAAAGCATCTGCCACGGAACGATGTTGGAGTGATGCTCCATTGCCGTGATCAGAACTTCGTCGCCCGCACCCACGTGTGTTCGCCCATACGTCTGCGCCACGAGGTTGATGCCTTCGGTCGCGCCTCGAACAAAGATGATCTCGTTCGATTTCGCGGCGTTCAGGAATCGCTGTGCGCGTACTCGTGAATTTTCGTAGTCTGCCGTCGCAAGCTCGGAGAGATAATGCACACCACGATGGATGTTTGCGTTCTCGTCTTCGTAATATCGCGTAATTGCATCGAGCACGAACCGCGGCTTCTGCGAAGTAGCAGCGTTATCCAGATAGACGAGGGGCTTGCCGCGCACCGTACGCTCCAAAATAGGGAACTCAGCGCGAATCGCCTGCACGTCCAACTCGGCGTGTGCGTTTGGCGCACGGGCCGCCAGTCCGGCTTTTGCTGCCAACGTCATCCAGCCGCCTCCGATGCTTTTCCGTTTGCCGAAGCTCGAATCAAATGCGCCAGGCGATCGTGAATTAATCCCTCCACGTGCGCACGCGCCGGCCCCTCTGCCATTCGATCCAGGCACTCACTGGCAAATGCCAGCAGCAGGAGTTGACGCGCGGCGGCCTCTTCGATTCCGCGTGAACGCAAATAAAACAGAGCATTTTCTTCGATCTGCCCAATCGTTGCACCGTGCGTGCACTTCACGTCGTCCGCGTAAATCTCGAGTTGCGGCTTCGTATCGATTTGCGCTTCGTCGGAAAGCAACAGGTTGCGATTCGTCTGCTTCGCGTCAGTTTTTTGCGCGTCTTTGTGAACGATAATCCGTCCGTGAAATACGCCGTGCGCGTGGCCGCCGAGAATGCCATTGTAAAACTGGCGGCTGCCGCAGTGCGGCTTGGCGTGCTCGACAAGCATGTAATTATCGAGATGCTGGCGACCGGTTCCGGCAAACAAACCGTTGATCAGACAATCGCCGCCTTCGCCATTCAGCACCGGATGCACATTGTTGCGAACGATTCCGCCGCCTAGCAGCACCGAATGCGAAGCCACATTTGCGTTCCGTCCCTGCTCGATCCGCAGCGTCGATACATTGAACGCATCGGTGCTTTCTCTCTCGAGCATGTAATGCGAAATCACGGCGTTGTCGCCCGCGATTAGCTCCGTCGCCGTGTTGCAGAAGACACGCCCTTCAGCGCCGGGTGACGCGGGAAGAGAGACGTAATCTTCTATGATGCTGGCTTGACTCTCTTCCTGAGCGACGATCAGATTTCGTGGATGCGTCATCGTCGGACCGCTCTCGCCGGTTGAGACAAAGAGCAAATGAATTGGTGCTTCCAGCACGACGCCCTTTTCGACATGAACAAACGCGCCGTCCTCCAGGAACGCCGTGTTCAACGCAGAAAATGGATCGCGCTTCGTGTCGAGATAGCGGCCAAGCCAGGATTCCAGCGTCGAAGGCTGTGATTCAATTTCTGTTGCCAGGTTCGAAACCTCGACGCCATCCGGGAGTTTGCCGGGGTTCGACAATTCCGGTGCATAGTGGCCGTTCACAAAGACGAGTTGGCAGGCTGTGCCCGGAATTTTGAATGAATCGAGCGCTTTCGCCGCAATGGAGCCGCGTCCGTTACGCGCCAGACTGAAGGGTGTCTGCGCCAGCGACGAAAGATTTGTGAATCGCCAATCCTCCATGCGCGTGGTGGGAATACCTATGTCGGCGAACCGCGCAAACGCGTCGCGTCGCATGTTGCGAAGCCAGGCGAGCCTGTTACCTGCGGCGGATTTTTCAAAGCCGCCGAAGCCCTGCTGATATGTTGTCAGTTCCTGAGTCGCCATAGTCAGTTCCTCAGGCTCGCCCCGCCGCCGCTTCCATGGTTCCGTAGCCCTTCGCTTCCAATTCGAGTGCGAGTTCCGGTCCGCCGGATCGCGCAATCTTTCCATCGACCAGCACATGGACGCGGTCGGGAACGATGTAATTCAGCAGCCGCTGATAATGCGTCACCACAAGAATCGCGCGCTCCGGGCTGCGCATCGCGTTCACGCCCTGCGCCACAATCCGCAGCGCGTCGATATCGAGCCCGGAATCCGTCTCATCGAGAATCGCGAGCTTCGGTTCGAGCACG
>DATNBB010000322.1:0-9919 GCA_035607335.1 Binatia bacterium
GAAACGCCGCGCCGCATCCCGTTCGTTGCGTTAGAATCGATCTTTACGTTGCGCAGTCGCGCGCCATACATATCTGCCCGGGAGGAAAGTCGATGCCATCCGTAAACAGCGCCACCACTTTACCGGAACAAAAAACGCAAAACCCGCTTAAGGAGCTGCTCTCTTACGGCCAGTCCGTGTGGCTCGATTACATCCGGCGCAATCTTTTTACGACGGGCGAATTGGTGCGTCTGGTGAAGGAAGATGGATTGCGCGGCATGACGTCCAATCCGGCGATTTTCGAGAAGGCAATCGGCGGCAGCACGGATTATGCACAGGAGCTGCAAGGTCTCTCGCAGCGCAAGGATTTGAAGGCGAAAGATGCCTTCGAGATCCTTGCGATCAAGGACATTCAAAGCGCGACGGATATCCTGCGGGGCGTCTACGACGAATCGAAGAAGCACGATGGCTATGTGAGTCTCGAGGTTTCTCCCACGTTGGCGCACAAGACGCAGGAAACGCTCGAGGAAGCGCGGCGGCTATGGAATGCGGTCGGCCGGGCGAACACGATGATTAAAGTGCCCGGGACTGCGGAAGGCATCCCGGCATTCCGTCAGCTAATCAGCGAAGGAATCAACATCAACGTAACGCTGCTCTTTGCGCAGGATGTCTACGAGCAGGTGGCGTGGGCGTATATCGAGGGGCTCGAAGCGCGCGTGAAGGGTGGCGGAGACGTCAGCGGCATCGCGAGCGTTGCGAGCTTTTTCGTGAGCCGGATCGATACGCTGGTTGACAGCATGATTGCCGACAAATTGAAGGATCCGAAGCTACCTTCGGACCAGCAGGCGCTTTTGCGCAGCTTGCAGGGGAAAGTCGCCATCGCAAACGCGAAGCTGGCTTATCAATCGTACAAGAAGATTTTCAGCGGACCGCGTTGGGAGGCGCTAGCGAAGCGTGGTGCGCAGGCGCAGCGTGTGCTTTGGGCCAGCACCAGCACAAAGAATCCGGCGTACCGCGATGTGCTCTATGTGGAGGAATTGATCGGGCCGGATACGGTCGATACGATTCCGCCGGCGACATTCGATGCATTCCGCGATCACGGCAAGTTGCGCGCAAGCCTGGAAGAGAACGTGGAAGATGCGCGGCGCACGATGGAGAACCTCGGTCGCGCCGGGATTTCGATGAAGCAGGTGACGGATCAACTCACCGACGAAGGCGTGAAGTTATTCGACGAAGCGTTTACGAAGCTTCTTGCCGCGGTCGAAAAGAGCCTGAAGCAGCCGCCGGTGAGCGGGCTCAATAATCTCTCCTACTCGCTTCCGGGTGATCTGGATGCCTCCGTGAAAGCCACGCTTGCGGACTGGAAAAGCGGCAACAAGGTGCAGCGGCTTTGGGCGCGCGATGCTTCCTTATGGACGGGCACGGACGAAAGCCAATGGCTCGGCTGGCTCGGGATTGCGGACGAACAAGTGTCCCACCGCGCGCGGTTTACGAAAATTGCAGAAGATATTCGGTCGGGCGGATTTACACATGCGGTGCTGCTGGGAATGGGCGGTTCGAGCTTGTGCGTGGAAGTGCTCGATCTAACGTTCGGCGAGATCAGCGGTCACCCGCAGTTTCATGTGCTCGATTCGACCGATCCTGCGCAGGTGCGCGCGATTGAGAAGTCTGTCGATCTGGCGAAAACGATTTTCATTGTTTCGAGCAAGTCCGGCAGCACGCTCGAACCGAATATTTTTAAGCAGTATTTTTTCGAACGCGTGAAGCAGACTGTGGGCGCCGGTGAAGCGGGCAAGCATTTTATTGCGATCACCGATCCGGGTTCGAAAATGGAGCAGGTGGCGAAGGCGGATGGTTTTCGCCACATTTTTTATGGCGTTCCCAGCATCGGCGGGCGCTATTCGGCGCTTTCGAATTTCGGGCTGATTCCAGGTGCGATTCAGGGTTTGGATGTGGGGAAGCTGCTTGACCGAGCGGAGGGAATGGCTCACGCCTGCGCGTCGAGCGTGCCCGCGGATCAGAATCCGGGAGTTGTGCTGGGAGCGATTCTCGGCACGTTGCAAAAATCGGGCCGGGACAAGGTGACGATTTTTGCATCTCCGGGGATCAGCGATCTGGGCGCGTGGCTTGAGCAGTTGCTGGCGGAATCGACGGGCAAGCAAGGCAAAGGGCTGATCCCGGTGGATCGCGAGTCCATCGGCGCTCCGGGCGTTTACGGCAACGACCGCGTCTTCGTGTATTTGCGTCATGAAGCAAAGCCGGATGCGAAGCAGGATGCCGCCGTGACCGCGCTTGAAAAGGATGGGCAGCCTGTCGTTCGTATTTCGGTTCCAGATATCTACGACGTTGCCGGTGAATTTTTCCGTTGGGAGATTGCGACGGCGGTTGCGGGCTCGGTGATTGGAATCAATGCGTTCAATCAGCCGGACGTGGAAGCGAGCAAGCTTGAGACGCGCAAACTCACGTCTGAATACGAGCAGAAAGGCTCGTTGCCGCCGGAGTCGCCGGTCGCGGCGGACGGAGGCATTTTGCTCTACACAGACCCGAGAAATGCAGCAGCGCTGAAGCAGGCTGTCGGTAAAGATACGACGCTGGCGGCTTATTTGCGCGCGCATTTGAGTCAACTGAAAGCTGGAGATTACTTCGCGCTGCTTGCGTACATTCAGATGAACGAGGCTCACGAAGGTCAGTTGCAAACAATCCGACACGCCCTTCGCGACAAAAAGCGCGTTGCAACTTGCCTCGGGTTCGGGCCGCGCTTTTTGCATTCGACCGGCCAGGCGTACAAGGGCGGGCCGAATTCCGGCGTATTCCTGCAAATCACGTGCGACGATGCGGCGGATGTTCCTGTGCCGCAGCAGAAGTATACGTTCGGCGTGGTGAAGGCTGCTCAGGCGCGCGGCGATTTTCAGGTGCTGGCGGAGCGCGGCCGCCGCGCATTACGCGTGCACCTTGGCACAGACCTCGCGGCAGGTCTCACTCAGCTTCAAAAAGCACTCGAACAGGCTTTGTCGTAGAGAATATTGCCGCAGGGAAGTGGCGCGACGAAGTTGTGAGCGTAGTTGTGAAATGGGGGAACACTTGGCAACAGATGCGGATGTCTTTCCTTATCAAACCGGCGTACCACGCGCGGCGCTCGGCGAACCGGCCGGGCCGTGCGCGATGGTTATCTTTGGGGCGGGCGGGGACCTTACGAAGCGAAAGCTGATTCCTGCCGTCTACAATCTCGCGAAAGAGAAACTGTTGCCCGACCATTTCGCGATCGTGGGAGTATCGCTCGAAAAATATTCGACCGAGGATTTCCGCAAGCGCCTGTCCGATGAGGTGAGGGAATACGCGTCCGGTGATATTGACCAGAATGCGTGGGAGTGGTTCACGAACCGGATTTACTACACCTCCGGCGACTTCAAAGACCCGCAGCTCTATCAACAGCTAAAGGATCTGCTTGCGCAAGTAGATAAAGATCAGGGAACGCAGGGCAACGCGCTTTTCTATCTTGCCACGAGCCCTGAGTTTTTCGCCGTCGTCGCGAAGCAACTTGGCGGCGCTGGGCTGACGAAGGAAGCGAACCGCAACTGGCGTCGCGTGGTGATCGAAAAGCCATTTGGCCACGATTTGGCTTCGGCCATCGAACTAAACCGGGCGCTGTGCGAAGTGCTGGACGAGCGCCAGATTTTTCGCATCGACCATTATCTCGGCAAGGAAACCGTACAGAACATTCTGGCTTTCCGATTCGCGAACGGTATTTTCGAGCCTGTTTGGAATCGGCGCTACGTGGATCACGTTCAGGTGACGGTGGCGGAGCAGCTTGGGGTGGAGATGCGCGGCGGTTACTACGAAAAAGCCGGCGCACTTCGGGACATGGTGCCGAATCACATTTTTCAGCTGATTACGCTTTGCGCGATGGAACCGCCGATTTCGTTCGATGCTGAAGCGGTGCACGATGAGCAAACGAAGATTCTGCGCGCGTTTCAGCCGCTCACGCCGGAAAAGGTGCTCGATCACGCCGTGCGCGGCCAGTATGACGACGGCGCAATCGATGGCACCACGGTTCCCGCGTATCGCGCGGAGCCGCACGTCAGCCCGGAGTCCAACACGCCGACGTTCGTTGCGATGTCGCTGCAAATCGATAATTGGCGCTGGGCGGGCGTTCCTTTTTATCTGCGCACGGGGAAGCGGCTGGCGAAGCGGATGTCGCAGATTGTGGTGCGATTCCGGCGGCCGCCGCTGGTGTTGTTTCGCAAGACTTCGATTGAGAACATCAATCCGAACGAACTGGTGATCAACATCCAGCCGGATGAGGGAATTTCGTTGAGCTTCGAGGCGAAGGTTCCGGGGCCCGTCGTGAAACTTGGGAATGTGGATATGGACTTTCAGTATTCGGATTATTTCGGTGCACCGCCGTCTACCGGTTATGAAACGTTGCTTTACGATTGCATGACGGGCGATCCGACATTGTTCCAGCGCGCGGATATGGTGGAGGCGGCGTGGGCCGTGGTGCAGCCTGTGCTGGATGTGTGGGCGGCGCTTCCGCCGCGCGATTTTCCGAATTACGCCTCGGGATCGTGGGGGCCGGCGCAGGCATTTGAGCTTTTGCGGCGCGACGGCAGGGAATGGCGCGCGCACTTGCCGCATCCGAACGTCTGCAAGGCTGCGCCGATGCGACGGTCCGCGGACTGAACGCATTCGGCATTCCGGCAGCAGGCTATCTCATTCTGGCGTTTATCTCTGCGAACTTCTCTCGGGGCCCATACAGCCTTTTCGGTGTTGTCACATCCAATTAATATCCCGTTTTTTGCCCTCAGGTTAGGATGGCTGGGGGTTATGCTGAAGCTACGGGGTCCGTGGGAATCCATTTGAGAGTTTGAAAGAAAGGTGAGCGGCGGGGGCGATGGCTGAGTTTGTTTGCAGAGTGGGCGATGCCTCGGGGCGCGTCTTCAAGCATACCGAAACGGCTCAATCGAAGGACGAGGCTCGGCAGAAGCTGGCCGATCAGGGGCTCTACGTCTTCTCGGTCAGCAGCCACGTCGATCTGCTGAAGCAACTTACGCGGGCGCGCGGCGCCATTCGCGCTGAAGATTTTTTGGTTTTCAATCAGCAATTCAATACGCTTGTGCGAGCCGGGCTGCCGATCCTGAAGGCGCTCGATCTGCTGGCTGAACGTGCGGCGGCTCCCAAGCTAAGGCCGATTTTGGTGGATGTGCGCGACCGCGTCCGGAACGGCGCATTGCTCTCCGAAGCGCTTGCGGCGCAAGGGTCATTTCCGCCTGTTTACATTACTGTGATTTCCGCGGGCGAACGAAGCGGCGATCTTTCGGGCGTGCTCGAACGCTATATAGCGTACTTGCGTACCAGCACCAGTTTTCGCAGCAAACTGATCACGACGATGATTTACCCGGTCGTGCTGATTTGCTTCGCTTGCGCGGTGGTCACGTATTTTATCGTTTACGCGCTGCCGCAGTTCGCGGACCTCTACCGGCAACTGGATATAAAACTGCCGTGGGCCACGTTGATGCTACTCGCAATTGCAAATCCGCTGCGGAGCTATTTCCTCGTTTTCCTGGTTGTGGTGGCCATTGCCGGCGTGGCACTGTTTCTCTGGACGCGCTCGGAACGCGGCGCGCTCTCGATTGACCGGCTGAAGCCTAGAATTCCGCTGGCGGGCGATATCTGGCTGAAAGCGCAGATTGCTCAATTCGTTCGCACGCTCTCCACGCTGCTCGGCGGCGGCGCGCCGCTGGTTCCGGCGCTGCATACCGCCGCGGAAGCAATCAGCAACCGGCTTTTTTCGACCTCGATCATTCAGTCAGCCGATCGCGTGAAGGAGGGGCGTTCGCTGCACGCGAGCCTCGCGGAAACCGGCCTTATGCCGGGGCTGGCGCTCGAAATGATTGAAGTCGGAGAGGCATCCGGCGCGCTAACGCCGATGCTTTCCAGCCTGGCGGAGTTCTACGAAGAGGAAGTCGGCAATCGCCTGCAACGTGCGCTTTCCTACATTCCAATCGTAATTTTGGTGGTCATGGCCGTCGTGGTAGGCTTCATAGTGATTTCGATTTATCTTCCGATGTTTTCGCTACAGATCGGAAGCGGAGGCGCTTAGTTGGCGACGTCGACAACAAATAATCCCCCTCTTCCTGTTCAGGAAGACGCGGCCGAACGCGAGCAGGCTCGCAAGCTGGCCGAGCGCTATCGCTGTCCGTTCATCGATCTGCACGATCAGCGCATCGATCCGGAGCTTTTCCGCAGCATTCCGGCGGAGATGATGTTCCGCTATAACTTTGTGCCGCTGGAAGCGCACGATTCCACGCTGACGGTGGCATTGGCCGATCCGAGCAAGCTGCAATTGCGCGACGAACTCGCGAACCTTCTCGGCAAGCGGCTACAGATTCGCGTGGCGACGCCTTCGCAGATCGGCGACCTGCTGAAGCGCACCGAGCAATCGCAGCGCGTTCTCGATCAGGCGACCGAAGGATTCACGCTGCAAGTGGTTGGCGAAGAGGACGAGAGCGACGAAAACATTTCGATGGAGAAGCTGACGGCCGAAACGGGCGTCAGCCCCGTCGTGCGTCTTGTGGACACCGTCATCTTCACGGCTCTTGAGCGGCGCGCGAGCGATATTCACGTGGAGACGCGCAATTCGGAAGTTGCCGTGAAGTATCGCATTGACGGCGTACTGCAATATGCGATGAAGCCACTGGACAAGGATTGGCACGCGACGATTCTTTCGCGCATCAAAGTGATGGCGGAGCTGGACATCGCCGAGCGCCGCGTTCCTCAGGACGGCCGCTTCCGCGTGCGTTACAAAGGCCGCTTCATTGATTTTCGCGTCTCGATCATGCCATCTGTCTACGGCGAAGATGCAGTGCTGCGCGTTCTCGACAAAGAGACGCTGAGCGAAAAATTCCGGAATTTAACACTCGATGTGGTCGGCTTCGATTCGGACGACATTGTGCGCTTCCGCCGCTACATTCGCGAGCCTTATGGAATGGTGCTCGTCACCGGGCCGACCGGCTCGGGCAAAACGACCACGCTTTACGCGGCGATCAACGAAATTAAAAACGACGAAGACAAGATCATCACGATTGAGGACCCGGTGGAGTATCAGGTGCGCGGAATTACGCAGATTCCGGTGAATGAAAAGAAAGGCCTGACGTTTGCGCGCGGCCTGCGGTCCATTCTGCGGCACGATCCGGACAAGATCATGGTGGGCGAAATTCGCGACCAGGAGACCGCGCAGATCGCGATCAATTCGGCTCTTACAGGACACCTGGTTTTCACAACGGTTCACGCAAACAACGTGACCGATGTGATCGGGCGCTTCATCAACATGGGCGTAGAGCCCTACAATTTCGTTTCGGCGCTGAATTGCATCCTGGCGCAGCGTCTTGTGCGCGTGATTTGCGAGAATTGCAAAAAGCGCGTGACGTATTCGGCCGACATGCTGCGGGAGTCCGCATTGGACCCGGCGGTCTGGGGCGACGTGCCATTTTATGAGGGCGCCGGTTGCCTGGAATGCTCCGGCAGCGGCTTCCGCGGACGTTCCGCGATCACCGAACTCCTCGATCTCTCCGATCACATTCGGGAAATGATTATCGACCGGCGACCGACATCTGAGATCAAGCGCGCGGCGCGCGAAGAAGGGATGACGTTCCTGCGAGATTCCGGCCTGAAGAAAATCCGCGAGGGTGTAACCACGCTGCGCGAAATCAACAAGGTGACGTTCCTTGAGTAGCCTCACGACCGCGCCGCGCCCTGTTGCGAAAAGCAGCCAGGGCAGCCGGATCTCGCGCTGGCTGCACGTGATGCCGCATCCGGAGCCTGTGATCGAATTCGCAGCCGGGCACGTGGCGGCGGCACGATGGGATGGCGCTCGGCTGCAATCGTACGCGGTTGAGCCGCTTGCGGCGGGCGCGTTGATGCCATCTCCGGTGGACGTAAATATCGCGCAGCCGGAAGGTGTGCGCGAGGTATTGCGGCGCGTTCTATCGCGCGTGGGAGATATCTCGGGACCGGTCGCACTACTCTTGCCGGACCCTGTGGTTCGCGTCTTCATCTTGCCGTTTGAGGATTTGCCGCGGCGAGCCGATGACGCCTTGCCGCTATTGCGATGGAGGCTGAAAAAGAGCGTGCCCTTCGATGTCGAAGAAACCGCGGTTTCCTGGTCACGGCAAACGGCGCGGCATGGTGCGCTCGAAGTAGTCGCGGCGGTGGCGCGGCAGGGAATCGTGCGCGAATATGAGGGGCTCGTTGAAGCGTTTGGAGCCCAGCCGACGGTCGTTTTGAGTTCGACTCTGGCCACGCTGCCTCTGGTATCTGAAAATGGATCGACTCTGCTTCTGCGGATGAACGGGCGGACGCTGACTACGGCAATCGTGCGCGGGGCTACTCTATGCCTCTATCGATCGACGGAAATGCCTGTGACTGCCGCGCAACTGGACCCAAAATGGGTGCTGGAAGAGGTGTTTCCCGCGAGCGCGTACTATCAGGATACGTGGGCAGAATCGATCGATCGCGTGCTGCTGGCCGGATTTCAGGAACGCCAGGATCTTTTCGCCGCGGCAATCGAAAACGAATTGAAAATGCCGGCGCGCTCGCTCTCGGCGAGCGAAGTGCCAACGTCGCTCGACCGCAGCGCGCAGGATTTAATGCTGCAACACGGGCTCGATCCGCTCGTCGGCTGGATGGCAAACGCCGGCGCTTGAGAAGTCACGAGAAAAGGGAATGAAACTTCGACTCAACATCGCAACAGCGCCGCAAGAGAATAATCGCCCGTTTATAGCGGGGATGACGCTATTGGGATTGGTGGCTCTGGTCGCACTTGTACTTTTGTCGCACGCAACTTTCGTCGCCTGGCATTCGAATGTCGAGCTTCGCTCGGATACGGAGCGGCTCGGGCAGCAGATTCAGACGCTTCAAGTGCAACAGCAGGATCTCAAGGCGTACTTTGCGAGAAAAGATGTCGAACAGATACGCGACCGCGCCGATTTTCTGAACTCGCTGATCGCCGAGCGCAGCTTCCCCTGGACGAAGATTTTCATGGATTTGGAACGCACTCTGCCGCCCGGGGTGCGCGTGGTGAGCATTTCACCCAAGCTGGTCAACGGACATGCGGAGGTTTCAATGACGATTGGGGCATCGAGCGACGAGAGCAAGCTCCACTTCATTGAAGCAATCGAAAACTCAAAGAATTTCTCTGATGTGACAGTCCAGGACGAAAAGCCCGTGCAACAGCAACAAGCGGGCGATTCGGATCGAATCATGGTTACGCTCAATTTTTCCTACGCGACAACGACATGAAGATGAATAAAAAATGGGCGCGCTGGAAAATCGGCACGGTGGCTGTGGTCGGCCTCATCGTGCTCGGCGATGTTTTCTTCGGTGCCGCCCTTTGGCAGGCGGGACGAGAGGGCCCCGCGGAGATGGCCCGCAGACGGGCGCAGTTGGCTCATACTGCGCAAGAGTTGCAGGCAGACGTGACGCGCGGCGAAAGAATCAGGGCCTCGATTCCGCAAGTCGGAAAAGATTGCGACGACTTTTATAACACTGCGTTTCTCGATCCCCGAACGGTGTATTCAACCGTGGATTCGGACATAGCGCAGCTTGCCTCGAAGGCCGGAGTAAGGACGAATGGCCTTAACTTCAAGGCGAAGCCCGTGCCGGACCGCAACGTTTCGGAGTTGGACATCAGTACGACCGTGAACGGCGATTACGCCTCGCTGCTAAAATTCGTAAATGGGATTGAGCGCTCGAAGAACTTCTATTTCTTGAACCAGCTTGAGCTAGGCGAGTCCGGGGGCAGCGGCATCCACTTGCAGCTGGTGCTGCATACGTACGTCAGGACCTGAGGAATGTCTGAACGAAAAAAAATTCAGCTCCTGATTGCGCTGCTCGTGGTTGCGGGCGGCTTGTATTTCTACGAGCGGACTTCGAATCCGTCTCT
>DATNBB010000199.1:0-3918 GCA_035607335.1 Binatia bacterium
CGGCTTGTGCCGGGGCATGCCGTCGAACCGGAGCCGCTCGTCACGCTTCGGTTTCGGCATGGATTGCGGATGAAGATTGAGGCGCGGACATAGCCCCTATTTAACGAACTCGCCGCGGCCGCCGGCAGCCCACGGATCATACGTGAGCGCGAAATGGATGCGTTGCGCGATTGTCGGATGCGTGTAGAACATGAACACGTCGACGGGATTGGGCGCGGGATCGGATAGGTCGATCTTGCCAAGAATTTCAAACGATTGCGCGGCGACTTGCGCTGCATTAGGCGTGAGTCCGTGCGTCACTTCCAAGCCGTATTGATCGGCCTGATGTTCGATGCTGCGGCTGAACGCGTTAGCGATCGGATTGGCCGCGAAGCTAAAAATTGTGAGCAGAAGCAGCAGCGCCGGAAGCGACGCCCAGTCGCTCGCGTCGTGAATTTCCCAACGCGGTCCCCAACGGGCGAGAAGCCAGTTCAGCGCAAGATAGCCCAGATAAAAGACGACAAGCAGAAATGCTTCGCCGGCAGCAATTCCTTTGGGAATGTGATTCAGGACGTAATGGCCCATTTCGTGGCCGACGACGAAAACCGTTTGCGGCGTGTCGAGGTGCGCGATAGTCGTGTCCCACACGACGATGCGTTTGGAGGCGCCGACGCCGGTCACGTAGGCGTTGAGCTCATTGGTTTTTGCCGAGGCGGCCATCCAATACATGCGGGTTTCGGGAATAGTTTCACCCGTGCGCTGAACCATTTGTTCGAGTGCGGCGGCAAGCGGCGCGTCTTTTTGCGCGAGCGGCTCGAAATTGTGAAACAGCGGGTCTACGACGACCGGTTGCACGAAGACGAGAAAGATGGTGATGGGGATCGTGGCGATCCAAAAATAGAACCACCAGCGACGCGGGCTGCGCCGAAGAGCGGCGTAGAGAAGCCAGACGAGAAAAATCGCAAGCACGATGACGAGTAGCGCTGACTTAGCCCAGTCCGCAAACCAGGAAGGCCACGGCTGCACGCTTAGGCCGAATTTGAGCGAGACCCAGTGTTCGGCGGCATCGATGGGGATGCCGAGAATACTTAGGGTGGCGATTAGCAGCGGCGCGAAAATTACGGATTGCACGAAGCGAAACCTGGTGGCGCGTTCGGCCCAGTTGCGGAATTTCGGCGCGAGGCGCGTTTGGAGCACGATGAGCAGGATGAAGACGGAATATAGAAACGAAACGATACCGCCCCAGAATTCGATTTGGCCGAGGTGATGCGCTTTGCGGTAAAGGTCAGGGGGAAGCGTGTAGCTGGTGATCGGCTGCTGCTGAGTCTGCTGCGTGGCGGATCCGGATTGGGTGCTTACGCGTGTGGCAGGCGAATCTGATTGGGTTGCTGAAGCGATGTGTGGGCACGCAAATAGCAGCAAAGCCGAGAGCGCCGCAAATACCAGGCCGACGCGAAAATGATGAAATTGCCGCGGTATCGAGAACGATTCGATCATTGTTTTCAGTGGCTTAGATGAATAGCGCCTCGCCTGGCGGACAGGTGTCTTTTTGGACGCTTGCGGCGACCGTTTCCGGCGCAAAGGCTGTCCACAGACTACTATAAAGGCACCAGCTCTCTTGAGGAGAAGCCATGAAAACCGGACATTTTGCGTTGGCGATGCTGCTCGCCCTGAGCATGGCCGCGATCACGGTGGCGCAGGATAACTCGCAGGCCACAGGCCAGCCCGCCGATGCGTTGGCCGCAGCGGCGCGGAGCGCGCGCCAGCAGCACAAGGACCAGCCCAAAGCGGCTAAGGTCTATACGAACGACAATATGCCGTCGAACGCGACGATTAGCTTTGTCGGTTCGGCGCCGAGCGCACCGGCCGCGAAGGACGTAAACGCGCCTGCCGCGGACGCGGCGAAGGCTGCCGCTCCGGCTGCTACTCAGAACGCACAAACACCCTCAAGCCCGAGCTTGGGAAAGGTGACTCCGGAGCAGAAGAAAGCCGCCGATGAGGCGGCATTGGCGACAGCGAAACAGCAGCTCGAAACCGCCAAGAAGGACCTCGATATCCAGCAACGTAAGTTTGCGCTCGATCAGCAGAGTTACATGAGCAATCCCAACCACGACTCCGATAAAGCAGGCGAAGAGGCCCTGCAGAGCGAGCAAGATAGTATCAGTGCCAAGCAGGATGAAGTGGACGCGGCACAGAGAGTCGTGAACGATCTCGAGATCCGGCTCGGTGTTTCCGCGACGGCTTCCGACAGCGCAAGTGGCGATTCTGCGAATTCACACCCCTTTTAGCCATCGGCTTCGAATCTGACCGCCCTTCATTTGCGGTGGTCTGCGTTCGGCGTAGGAAACATAGACCCATTTAGGTTGGGCTGCTCTTAGTGGCTAGGGTTTTTCCCTTGGGGGCGTGGCTTCAGCGTGGCAAAAGAAGCTGGTTCGGAACCAAAAGCGTCAGTGGTGGTTCAAATCCACTCGCCCCGACCATTCTTTCCTGGTTTGGTTTTCCCGGATACTGGCAACGATGAAGCCGCTCTTGGGGCGGTGCATCAGTTTGGCTCTCCGGTAATGATCGGGCCGTATTCTGGTTTGGGCAGCAGGCGGTCACGGTCATATGGCGGGTCTTCGTGCGCGGGAATAGGGTCGCCGGGGAAATCTTCGTGCCATTGTCGGCGCCAAGCGTCGTCGGCGTAGAACTTGAGGTATAACGAGATGTCTTCCGGGGTGTCGCCAAGCATCTGGATATGACAGGCCGAATTGGCCGCAAGCGGCAACGCCTTCGTGTCCTCTCGCAGCGAATCGGTCCAAAGGTGCGTATAGAGCTCGCGCTCGCTGAGATGGTCCGTCTGCTCGATGAATACTCGAAGCAGTGCGAGTTTATAGATGATCTCCCAGAGCTTTACTGTCAGTTCCCGATCATTGAGCGAATCCGGCTGCGGGAGCGAGACACCCGCGCTCTCGAGTTGGGCAATGTGTGTCGTCCACGGAGCCTCCTCGTAGTCCACCAAGTGTTTCCAGAATGCCTCTTCTGTTTCAGCCGGGCAATCTTCAAGGCCGCCCGTCTCCATCTGCCCACCACAGAGCTCTTCTGCACGGTCCTTCAAGTCTTTGATTCTCTTTTTTCGGTCTTCGTCATTTTCCGGGATAGCGGTATTGCCTCCGGGCGACGCCCGCATTGCGCGATACACGCGCCAGATGCCACCCAGCCTGCGCTGCTTCTACAACGGGCAGATGGTATGGGCAAGAGAAAAATCTAGGCGGCGAGCGTGCTGGCGGAAATCGGCTACAACTAATTGGGGTAATCCCTGCTTGACATACCAGACGTATTCGCGGCACAATGCGCCCTGTTTGGGCGTTGTTTCCGGCGAACCCTTCCTTTTCGCCGGTAGTCAAAATTGCGAGGACAACAGTGCAACACCTACCGGGTTGGACCGTGCAATGTTTGAATGCAAATTGTTCGGCGCGTGGACGCTGGGTGAAGGTTCATTCCTCGGATACGGCGAATTGCCCGGAATGCGGAAGCGCGCTGCAAAATGTGCCGCCGCCGCTTCGGCCGAGGCTAAGGATGCGTCCACGGACTTTGATGGCCAGGCGGAGTTTCGCGCGGTCGCGCTAATCGTCACCGCGTATCGACGCGGACAAAGGAACTTGGCTCCGCGATGGTTGACGGCGACCGAACAGTGACCGGCTGAACGGAAAGCCAGTTGCTACAAAACCATTTCGCGCTATTTCGATTTTCGATCAGGATTGGATTGGCGCCGACAAAAAATCCCCCCCGCGACTAGTTGCCGCTGCAGTACAACCAGGCCGGGCCCGGTTTTGCCTCGCACATTGTGGGGGAAACTGGGCCTTAATTCTTTAAACGGCTTCGTGGGTATTTGTTCGAGATAGCAGAGCTGAAAAAAGTGAGCGGCCGGTGGGGGGACCGGCCGCTCTGGGCATGGGG
>DATNBB010000080.1:0-18681 GCA_035607335.1 Binatia bacterium
CGGGGCCTTGTCCGCGATGAATGAAGCATAATGAACGAGTACTTCCTGTGCTTTGTCATTTTCCCCACGCGCACGCAACATGTCGACGTGCTCCCGCACTTTCGCACCGGGCACACACCAGGCGTCCGCTCCTTCCAGCACTTTCTTTCGTTTCTCTTCGGGTATCTGGGCCCAAAACTCCTGTGCGAGCACTTCGACGTGCGATTGCACGTCGAGACCAGCCTGCGCCATCCGGTCCTCGTAAACTCCCAATATCTTGCGCAGCCCGTCGAGCTCGGCACTCATGTCGCCAAGCATCTCGCGGACTGCGTTCACTTTTACGTCGCCGCGCTCATAACTATCGAGCGCGAATCGAACGGCGACATGCTCGGCGAGCTTGAGGAGAGTCGGCTTGTCAGACGCTTGTGCAGGTGCCTGAGCGGCAAGGGCTGATAGCGCCTGGCTGACGGTGAAACGCGCGCGCCGCGGGAGAGTGGACAGTCTCGATTGGAACGACGTGGGATCGATCTTTTCCTTTGGGTTGTCACTCGTGCGGGCGATCTGCGCAAGCACCTGCAAGATGCCCTGCAATTCCTGCTCCTGCAACGTCATCAAACCAGTTTCGACCGTCATGGAGCCCGGGCCGCCGCGGGCAGAGCGCCTGCTGCGTATGCCAGCGGATGCCGTCGTCCAGCCTCCGGTAACTGCTATGCCGCCCGGCACATATTCGGCGGGAGTTCCACCGCTATACCCGTTGGCGGTGACCGCGCCGTTTTCAGCGGCCTGCGGGTCGCCCTCGATGCCAGAGGCTGGTCCCACGATGCCCGGTCCAGCGCCACCCTGGCCTGAAAGCGGAGCATTCGATTTGTTGAGCCAAAATCCGCCGGCGTTTGGATTAACCTGGGTTTCCGTCTGCTGGCCACCTGCGATGTTCCATCCGGACGGGCCGCCGGGACCGCCGATCGCCGTGCTTGGGCCATTTAGAGTTCCGACAGGCGTTCCGGAAGGAGTTCCGTTTTGCTCGGGTGCAAACCCTTCTGGCTCTTTGAGCCAAAAACCGCCGGCGTTTGGGTCAATGGCAGTTCCGCCGCCGGAACCGCCCACGATATTCCAGCCGGGATTTCCGCCGATTAGTCCGCACGCTGCTGGTGCTACCACAGACTGAAAAGAGGCGAGCCCATCAAGAGTGGTGCCTTCATATCCTGGTCCTGTTCCTCCAGAACCTCCCGGTCCTCCACTCGCTCCAGAGCTTCCCGATCCAACATTACCTACGCCGGGACCGTAACCCGGGCCCCGATCGCCATTACCGTCACCTGGCCCCTTTCCAGGACCACCTCTTGAACCTTCGGCAGCGACAATCAGTTGCAGCAGCTTTTCTGGATCTTTGAAGAGCTCGTCAGTCTGTTCGGAAGTCATGCCGATTGTGCGGGCGGCAAGCTGCGCCGCGACAGTGCCTTTTGCAACGGCGGAGTCGGCCGGCACAAAACAGACTTCGTTGATGTGAATGTATGTGTCGCCTTTCAGCGCGGTTTTCAGCTGTTCGGTGACTTGCGTGGGCTTCGTGTTATTGCCAGAAGGAAAGGCGCGGACAAATTTGGCGAGGCTCGTTTGGGGAATATTGGAAGCAAAGTGGATGCTGGCGATGCCGGCTGACGAGAGCATCCGGGCGAAACTTTTTTCCGCAGCCGCCGATTCCAGCGGAGTTCCGTCGAGTAGCAACTGGTCGCCCGAAACAGCGAGGAGAAGACCGGACCGATCTTCGGAACCGAGAGCGGTGCGCAGCTCGCTCCAGGCGGTTTCGTATTGCTTGGCAGTACGAGGATGACCGAAGTCATACATTCTAGCGAACTTAAGCAGAATATTGAGACTTCGCACGAAACCACGTGCGGCAGCCGTCCGCGTATTGACCGAGGTCGCCATTCGTCGCGCGATCGCCTATAAATCAGGTTATCGGCGACGCCGGAGGGCGGCAATGGTACCGGTGTCCTTTTTAGTACTCCCTGAAGGTTCTAGGTTACAGGACTACAAGGATGTTAAATAGCGCTGCAAATACAGCAACTGGATTGACGCAGTGCGAGACTTATATTGCCCTCATGTTGCCCTTAAACGGCCACGGAATGCGCGGTTGGCGCAACAAAAAACGACGACTCACTGAGAGTACTGGGGCGGACTTACCGCCGCCCATTTAGCCATCCCTCCAGTTCGTTCACGTGCCCCAGGATGGTGAGGGCACCTAGTTCTTTCAGGGTATCGATGCGCTCGCGGCGCTCGTCACTGCGGCGGCGGAGGATGCCGACGAACGGCACCCGGGCGGCTTTGGCGGCGAGGGCGTCATCGACGTTATCGCCCAAGTAGACGGCAGACTCGGGCGAGTGGCCAGCCAGGACTTTCAGCAAGCCTTCAGGATCAGGCTTGGTTCGAGAGACGTCTTGGGCAGTGACGATGCTGCGGAAGAATTCGCGCGTCTTGCAGCGGTCGAGCGTGTGGTTCATTTCGTCCCAAACACGGCCCGTGAAGATGCCGAGTTCGGCTTTCTTGGCAAGGCGCCTGAGGCTTGGTTTAGCGAGAAGCCATTTTTCGCGGTTGACCAGACCGTCGCCGTTTGTGCCCCAGTAGATTTCGAGGAATTTCGTTTTCACTTCGTCGTATTCCTGCTTGCCGCCGAGCGAGTGCACCCATGCAGTCGAAAGCTTCCAGTCGTCGTTGTAGCCGGGAAGATTCTTCCATTCGTGGAGCTGCTTGTGCGTGACAGGCTTGCCGGTGAAATGCTTCACCGTCTTGAGCACGGTTTCGTGGAACGATTCGTGAACGTCGACGAGGACACCGTCAACATCGAACACAATAATTTCGGGGAATTTTCTTTTCACGCGATTGTCTTTTTTTAATTCCTTAATTGATGCAGGCATTATTTTTGCAACGAGAGCGCGTTCGACAGATTGTGCCTACTCGCGCGTGACCGCCCTTCGCGCGCTGACGGGCTGAAAAGACGCCGGCCGCTACGAAACCATTCCCGACCGCAACTCAGCGTCACGATGCGGAGTTTCCTCTGCGAGTCAGGAAGCAGAATCTTCCGTATCGCCGGCTGGCTCGGTCGTCGATTGATCGAGGGATTCGGCGTCTTCGCGTTGTTCATCTTGGTCGAGCATGTCTGACGACGAGGCTTCGCCGGGTGCGCTTGTCGGAATCGCAACATCGTCATCACTGGTGCTCGAGGCTTTAGCTGTAGTTTTCGACGACGGCGCGGGAGCTTCCGCTGCTGCGGCCTTCATTTTTTCCCGGCGGATCGAGAGGATTTCGCCCAGAAAATTGACGAGGAGGTTCGCGCAGGAGGCGTCTGAATCTTTCGACGGATTGTATCCGGTGATTTCGATGGCCGCCAAATGCGGCTGGGCCGCAAAGATGGAGAATGCTTCGCGCAATTCTTCAATGTTCAGTCCCTCGGACGACGGTAAATTCGTCGCGGGAAAACCTGCGATTACATCGACGTCAAAGTGGAGCACGAATTCGTGAGTGCCACCGTGAATTCTTTCGATAGCCTCGCTAGCGGCTTTGGCGGGAGACTTTCGCCGAATGTCGTCCGCCAGATAGCGGCGCAGAGGAGACGTTTGCAACGCCTGTTCTTCGGCGGGATCCAAACGGCTGACGCCGAAGAGCGCGAGGTCGGGCTCGCGCACGAGCGGAGGTTCGCTATAGAAGCGCACCATTTCCGATGCACCACGGCCGACAAGATGGGAAACAACCATGCCGTCGACGCAACCGGAAGGCGTCGTGGCCGGAGTTTGCAGGTCGGCGTCGGCATCCGCATAGAGCAAACTTACGTTTCGAAAATACCGGTGCAATCCCGCGACCACGCCCAGAGCAACAGAACAATCTCCGCTTAGGATAACCGGAAGCGCACCGGACTTTACGGCCGTTTCTACACGCGACCGCAAAGCCTCTAGAGCAGCGAGCACACTGCGCACATTGCGAGCGCGGGGGCTTTCTTCATCGACCTCGTATGCGCGGACAGGGTCGTCGCCCATGTCAGTGACTTCATAACCGATCGATCGGAATCTGGAAACGAGACCTGCTTGGCGTAAAGAGGCGGGTGCGCCTTCGCCACCCGGCGCGAGGGCTGCGGCGCTTACCGGCGCGCCGAGCAGTGCAATTCGATTATCCTGGCGGACGATTTTGACCGCCACTCATGGCCTCCTATGTCGAAGCGCGGCACCGAGGACGCTGACTACTTTCCGGCGCAGCGCGAGCCTGCACGTCTTCGTTCGCGTACAAAAGACCTGCACAGCCAGATTACTGTGCCACCGAATAGCAACTTCGTGTGGTTCACGCAAGACGCCACGCTGCAGAGCGCGGCGCGACATTCAAAACTAAACCCTGTGCGCTGAACTAGCTGGCGGCGGTGCGTTGTTGTTGAGCCGCGAGCTCGGGTGGAATCGTGAAACGCACGTCTTCGCGAATCAGTTCGATATCGCGATGATTCGTAAATCCAAACGCCGCTAGTCTCTGGCTCACCTGCTCGACCAAGACCTCTGGCGCGGAAGCACCGGCCGTCAAGCCAATCGAATCGACACCAGTGAGCCATGATTCATCGATATCGGCGGCATCTTCAATCAAGCGCGCCTGCACTCCGCCCCTTTGCGCGACCTCCACAAGGCGATTCGAATTGGAGCTATTGGCCGAACCCACAACGAAAATCAACTGCACTTCCCTGCACAAAGCCTCGACGGCTTCCTGGCGATTCTGGGTTGCGTAGCAAATGTCGTCCGATGCAGGCCCGGCGATCGTGGGAAATCTCTCGCGAAGCCGCGCGACGATTTCCTGCGTGTCATAGAGCGAGAGCGTGGTTTGCGTGAGAAATGCGAGGCGGTTCGGATCAGGAACCTGAAGCTGATCGACCTCCTCGACCGTGCCAACAACGATGGTCTTATCCGGCGCTTCGCCCGACGTGCCGACAATTTCCTGATGATCGCGGTGCCCGATGAGAATAAGCGTGCGGCCTTCGCGGGCGAATTTCAGCGCTTCGAGGTGAACTTTCGTCACGAGCGGACACGTAGCGTCAATGACTTTCAGGTTGCGTTCCTTGGCTTCGGCGCGAACGCGCGGCGGAACACCATGCGCGCTGAATACGAGCACCGCGCCTTCGGGAACTTCGCCGATGGCCTCAACGAAGATCGCCCCGCGCCGGCGCAACTGATCGACGACGTAGCGATTGTGCACGATTTCATGGTGTACATACACAGGACTGCCGAACGCGCCGAGCGCGAGTTCAACGATATCCACCGCGCGTACGACTCCGGCACAAAAACCGCGAGGGCGCACACGGACGAGCGTCTTAGAGCCGTTCGTGCCCTGTATGTTGGTGAGCGTCAATAGTTTTCTCCGGAGATCGGTGTATTCAATGCGATTTTACCTGAAGGGACACATGTAGAGCTAGAAATTCTCTTTTGAGTGGGCGAGATTGGGAAACTCGCGGCGAACTGTCAGGGAAAACAAGAGAGCCCTTCGCGAGAACCGCTCAGGGTGGCGAACTTTTGTTTCCTTTGGACAACGGGAAAGGCCTCGGAGCTTCCGCAAAAGCAGAAGGCCGAGCTTACAGTAATGTCGCAGAAGGGGCGCATTGAACAGCGCCCCTACGGCCATTGAGCGAAGTTGCTACTCGTTCAGGACGAAGTCGTAGATCGTGTCGCCGTTTGCTACGAGCACGTTCTGCTTGCCATCGATCAAGTACGTCTCGGCCGCGTTGGAAACTCCGCCAATGTGCGAATGCCACAGCGCCTTACCGGTGGAAGCGTCGTAGGCTACGAAATTGCCGCCCTGGTCGCTGCCGAAGACCAAACCACCTGCCGTGGTCAGCAAACCTGTGCCGCCGCCAGCGCCCCCGCCTTCGGGGAACGTGTGCCTCCAAACGATCTTGCCGGTGTGGTAGTCGATGGCATCAATCGAGTTGCCGGTGGAGCCCACGCCGTCTTCTTCCTTGCCACCCAATCCCATTGCGCCGCGAGGATCGGTTTCCGTGAGGTAGTACATCGAATAGGAGTCGTGCTCGGGTACGTAGAACAGGCCGGTCTTGGGGTTGTATGCCGGAGGCGGCCAGTTCGTGATACCTCCGTTGCTGGGCGAAACGAGCGACCCGGGAACCGTGGAATCCTTTTCAGGGTTCGGATACGGCTGTCCCTTGTCGTTGAGCGGCTTCGCCCAGTTCGCGGATTCACCGTATTTGCTGGTAAGCAAGTGCTCGCCAGTGAGGCGGTCGATAACGAAGAAATAGCCGTCGCGCGTGGCTTGCAAGACAAGCTTGCGCGGCTTGCCCTTCCACGTGCCGTCGACGAGCACCGGTGTTTGGTTGGCGTCCCAATCGTGAGTATCGTGCGGCCCGGTCTGGTAATACCACGCCATTTTGCCGGTATCGACGTTCACCGCGATCAGGGTGCAGGTGAAGAGATTATCGCCCAAGCGAACCTGCGGAGTGTAAGCGGGCGTAGGATTACCGGTCCCGAAGATATAGAAATGGGTGTCTGGATCGTAAGCACCGTCTCCCCAAGTCTGGGCGCCGCCGTGACGAGCGGCATCCATGTTGGGCCAGGTGTCAGCACCAATATCTCCCTTCTCCATCGGAACGGTGTAGTGCTTCCACTGGAGCTCGCCAGTTTCGGGATCAAAAGACTGCAAAAAACCTGGCGAATCTAGGTCGTCGCCGGTTCCGACGAGGAGATGATTGCCGATCAGGTATGGAGCCATGGTGGAGAAATACTGCTCCGTGAAATCGGAGATGACCTTGTGCCAGCGTTCTTTACCGGTCTTCGCATCCAGCGAGACCAAGTAGTCGTCAGGCGTTTCGAAATAGAGCCAGTCGCCCGACATCGCCATTCCGCGATTACCGATATGCGTGCCGCCTTTGGTCTTCCAGAAATAGTGCCAGAGGACGGAGCCGTCTCGCGCATCCATCGCCCAGGCATTATCGGGCGTTGACATATAAAGAATGCCGTTCACCTGGAGAATGGCGCCGACAACGCGCGCCGTGGTGGGCGCGTTAGGAGGAGGTTCGGGACCTTCGCCACCGACGATCGTTGGCGTTGACGCACCGCCACCGCGCGCGAAAACAAATCCGCCTGCACTTGCGCCGGGACCAGCGGTGAGGTGGCCAACCCAGGAGAGCGAGAGGCTCTTGACAGTGGTCTTGTTGATTTTGTCGAGGATGCTGTAACGGTCAGAAGTGTAGTCGCCAGAATAAGTCGGCCAGGAATCGGTAGCCGGCTTGAGCAGCGACTCGGGATTCAGACCTATGCCGGGCTCCTGAGCAAGCAGTACGAGCGGCACGGCGCACACAACCAAAACAAGAAATATCTTCGTCAGCTTCGTCATTGTCTTTGTCATTTCAGTGTCACCAGGTAAGCAGTCACGTTGTGGATGTCGTCATCCGTCCATTTCGGAAGCATATCAATGTGGTATTGCAGCGGGTTGTGGACAACTACGCTCTTCACATCTGTGCTGCGATTGTAAGTGAGGTGATTGTCATTGGAATCCGTGACAGAGACGGTGAAATCATCCAGATGGTCGAGCTTGCCTTCAACTGTCTTGCCGTTCGTGAGCGTCACCGTGGCGGTGACGGTGGTCTTAGGATTTTCTTCGGCAGCGGCTCCAAAGCCCCTGCCTCCTCCTGCACGCCCGGAGACAATCGCGCTTTGAAGCATTTTCGGTTCCATCTTCCTGCCGATGCCCGCAAGATCGCCGGTAACAGAATGGCATGTGTTGCACTTTCCGGGACCGTTGAAAAAGGCTTCACCGGCTTGCGCGTTGCCTACGACGATGTTCGTGGGGACCATGCGGCTCAGATCGTAACCCGCAACGCGAAAACTGTGAATATACGCGGCGATGTCTGAAATCTGGTCGGGTGTGAGATTGAATTTCGGCATCGCGGTACCGGGGCGACCGTTTTGAACGACGGGAGCGATCAGCTCGCCGTTCTGGTCGTCCATGACCATTTCGGAGTGAAGCAGATTGGGACCGCCTTCGCCACCGCGAGCATCGGCACCGTGACAGAAACTGCAGTTCACGTCATAGAGCGTCTTGCCAGCCGCGATCTTTTCCGGCGGGGCCTGCTCGTGCTGCGGGTAGGCGTTTGCGAATCCGCCACCACCACCGCGGCCGCCGCGGCCTCCACGTCCACCTCGGCCAGCAGCTTGGGCAGGCTCTTCGGTCGTAGCCGCTGCACCCGCAGCAGCCTGCTGCGAAGGCGTCTGCTGAGAAGGCGGGTTCGCGCCTGGCGCAGGCGAAGGAGCCTGTGCTGCGATTAGGGCCGCGGCTCCCGCTGTGAAGAGGAACGCGCCCAGGGTAAAGCCTTTCGACAACCTCACTATTTCACCTCCGCTGAACAACACTACAAAACGACGGCACTCTACCACGATCCGAGGCTATTCGGAACGCGAGCGTGCGTAAAATCCACCTTTTACGAGTTGGACGTAGCAGGGCACCATCCGGTTATCTAATTTTTGATTTTTGACGACCCTATTCAGCGCGCAAACCGAACACAAAAAGGGCGTGACCGGCGCACATGGCGACATACTGTTTTCCATCGACTTCGTACGTGATCGGCGCGGCTGCCATCTGACCGCCGGTGGTTGCGCGCCATAAGAGTTTTCCGGTGCGCGCGTCGAGAACCTGAAAATAGCCTTCGCGATTGCCGGTGAAAAGCAGATCGGAGGCTGTGGTGAGAATGCCGCTGTCACTTACGTCATCCATTTTGAAGACCCATTTCTTATCGCCGGTATGCGGATCGATGGCCTGGATTTCGCCATGCCCCGCTTCTTCGGTCCAGGTATTCAGAGGGCCTCGGGCTAAATTGGGAAGAGGCGAGCGCGGCATTGTGCCGGCGGCGCCGCCTGCAGGCGAAGGCTGCTTCAAATAGACGGCCGAATAATCCTGCCATGCGGTGACGTAAAAAAGCCCGGTGCGTGGACTGTAAGATGGCGCGTACCAGTTGGTGCCGCCCTGAATGCCCGGGAAGACCTGGTTTCCTTCGAGCGTCGCTTCCCCCTTTGGCGAGCGAATGGGTCTGCCGTTTTCGTCGAGACCGGTGGCCCAGGTTACTTTCACAAATGGCGTTCCGTGTAGAAACTTTCCGGTGGCGCGGTCGAGTACATAAAAGAATCCATTGCGATTCGCCCAGAGAATCACTTTTCGCCGACTGCCCTGCCAGTTAATGTCGGCGAGCACGGGAACCTGGATCGAATCGTAATCGGCGCGGTCGTTGGGCGTGAACTGAAAGTGCCATTTGAGCGTGCCAGTGTCGGGATCGAGCGCGATGGCGGAATCGGTGTACAGATTGTCGCCAGCGCGGATTTCGGGATCGTAATCCGGCCAGGGATTGCCGATGCCCCAGAAAACGAGATTCAAATCGGGATCGTAGGAGCCGGTCATCCAACTGGAGCCGCCGCCGCGTTCCCAACTATCGCCTTTCCATGTTTCATTGCCGGGTTCGCCTGGACCGGGCACGGTGTAAAACTTCCACACGGGTGCGCCTGTTTGCGCGGAGAATGCGGCGACGAATCCGCGGATTCCGCTCTCGGCACCGGCCATTGCGACGATCACTTTGTCTTTTACGACGAGCGGGGCTTCGGTGATGCCGTAGCCGAATTGATTGTCACCGAGTTGCACGTCCCAGAGCAGATGGCCGTCTTTGGCGTCGACGGCAAGGAGATGGCCGTTGACCGTACCCATGAAAAGCGTGTTACCGAGGATCGCAAGGCCGCGATTGACGAGGCCGCAGCAGAGATGCACGTCGGTCGGAACGGGATAGTGATACGTCCAGAAGACGCGGCCCTCTTTAGCGTCGAGGGCGATAATGTCGTTCGGTGGCTGCGTGACGTACATGACGCCGTTGACAACGAGAGGCGTGGCTTCCATTTTTTGCACGGAGTCCGCCTGGAAGACCCACTTGATTTCGAGGTCTTTGGCGTTGGCGGGCGTGATTTGGGAAAGCGTGCTGTAACGTTGCGATTGGTACGAGCCGGAATACATGAGCCAGTTTTGCGGCGCGCTCACGGCGTCGAGCAATTGCTGCTGTGAGACCTGGGCGGAAGATGCGGTAACGACGGCTAAGAACAATGCGAGCGCGCAAAGAGTCTTCATTCCTGGCGGCCCCCCGGCTGGGCTGCGGGCTGCGTCGGTTGCGTGGTTTGCGGCGCGATTGGCGCACTGGCTCGGCTGCGGGCTGCCGCAGGTCCGCGACCGCGGCCACGCCCGGCACCAAAGCCTGAGCCAACTCCGGCGGGCGCGCCGAATTGCGCGGCCGCTGCGAGCGCGGGCGTCGAGCGCAGCGTGGAAAGATAGGCGACGAGGTCGCTGATTTGCGCATCGGTCAGCTTGCCTTTCAGGGAAGGCATGGGCGATTCCTCGACATTTGTAACCGAGCGCAGGTCGGATCGGTCGAGCGAGACGAGATTCTGGCGGTCATCCATGAGCTGAATCGTATATGTATCATCATTCAGGCGACGGCCGGTGATGACCTTTCCCTGTTTTGTCACGACGCGAAGCTGGCCGCTTTCGGGCGCGGCTGCGAGAGACGAATCGGGATCGAGCAGAGCGCGCTCGATGTAAGAGGGAGGATGAAGCAAGCCGATGTCGCTTAAATTGAGTGCGGCATACGAGCCTTTGTCACCCACGCGATGGCAACTGAAGCAACCGTGACTTTCGAAGAGAGACTTGCCTCGTTCGGGATCACCCATTTTCATGGGCGTGGAATGATCGGCTGCCATCGAGCGGACATAGGCAAGCAAGGCAGATAGGTCAGCTGGAGCGAATTCGTGAGGCGGCATCATGGTGCCTGGAATGCCGTTGCGGATCGCGCTGATAATGTTTTCGTCTGTCGAACCCGCTGGGAATTGGCCGGTGCGGAGATTCACGCCGGGAACGCCGGAGCCGTCGGCGTGGCATTCCTCGCAATTGGATGAATACAGGGCCGCGCCGCGATCGATTTCAAATTGCTGATAGCTCTGCTTCATCTGCTGGGCGCTCACGGAGGACGCCAAGGATGATAGGAGCGCGACCGCAGCAGAAATACCGCACACACGCACACACGTGGTTTTCATGAACTCTATCGGCAGCTCCGCGTTTCGCCTCGCTGTACGTCCGCGGCGCTGAATCAATGCTCTCAGGAAGATACACGGCTGGCCTTTGGGGCGCAATGGCCGAAGACGCCCTGCTTGACTATGGGATTCGTTATGCGATAAGCAGGTGCACACTGCGGCATGAGTGCTAGTCGATATCGAGAACCGCAGCTACGATGATTGGAGACCTAAAATGCTCAACGACTTCAAGAAGTTCCTACTGAGGGGCAACGTCGTGGATATGGCGGTCGGAATTGTGGTCGGAGCCGCGTTCGGGACCGTGGTACAGAGTCTTGTGAAGGACCTGCTGACGCCGTTTATCGCGGCGATCGTGAAGCAACCCGACTTCTCCGGGCTGATATTCACGATTCATGGCAGCAAATTTTTGTATGGCGAGTTCATCAACGCTTTTATTTCGTTCTTTATCATCGCCGCGACTGTGTACTTTTTTGTCGTGCTGCCGGTGAATACGTTGGTTGCAAGGGCGCACAAGGAACCGCCACCGGATCCCACGACGAAGAAGTGCCCGGAATGCCTGAGCGAAATCCCAGTCGACGCGAAGCGCTGCAAGTTTTGTACTTCGCAGATATCCTAGCGGTTCACGGAGAGCGTCTATCCAATCGTTCTGCACTCGCGTCATTTCGATCTGCAACGTGTCGATGTGTGTTCCGGCTCTATTTTCATCCATCGTGACCGCGTTCCGGCAGGTCGAATAGAAGGACCATCCGGTCGGACTTCGCAGACTGCGCACTCCCGCGTAGTCGGCGTACCGAACAAATACCAGCGTGCTTTGAAAACGGAGAATGCAAAAAAAAAAGCGGGAACGGAGGAGGGCCGTTCCCGCGCGCCAGGGCTACCACCAGCTACTTCGTTGTTTCGGAGGGAAGATGGCGAATTGAGTCTCGGGCGAAAATTCCCAGCATGTCATACGAGCGTCGCGCGCCTTGTGCGGCGAGGCGCAACCCCGTTTCTGTGACGTCGATGCCCTTAAGACCGACGGTTCCGAGTGCGTAGCAGATTCCCACGATAGCCATAACGACGACGAAGCCAATCGCAAAGAGGGCCTCGGCAACGATAAGCTCGCGGACAAAATAGATTTGCAGTATGAGCAGGACCGCGAATCCGCGAAGCACGGGCTTGCGAATCTTTGGTTCCTTAGCCGCCTTCAAAATAAGGCACTTAGACTGTTCCCACAGCTTATTCATGATCCCTGACCCCTTTAAAGCTGACCCTGTACCTCTGTACAGTTTGATGCACTAGAACAGCCAAAAGGAGCAATACAGTAAGCCCTTGAAAATCGGGAGGTTGCGACCGGAGGTACAGGTATTCAGAGGAAAATTCGTTCCGTTTTGTGGAGAAAGGATATGTCCTTTAGGACAGGGTACTATGGAGTACTACCCTGTACCGGCGCAGTAACATTTTCTGTCTACTGTACTGTGCGTATTTGATTTTGTTTCGTGGCGAAAACTTTTGCGTCAGCGGCTCTCGAAGGGATAGCGATTTTGCGCCAGCGCGGCTTGAGCGATTCGCCTACGCAAGGCAATTGTATCGACGGGAGCATGCTTCGTGAACCGGCGGAGGACGGCCAATTGCGTAGAAAGTGCGTCACCTTCGACTGTTGCGGCGAGCGCCGTGCGCGCTTCTTTTTCGATGCGATCCACAGCGTCATAAATATATGTACGCGCGGCATCGCCCATGACGCTTGCGTCGCGGGCAGCGGCTCCGGTTTTCTGCGCCCGCAAGAGTGACGATTCCATCGCGTAAATATCGATCACGATATTCGCGAGCGACGCGACGATTTCCTGATGCTCGGCTAATTTATCCGAGAAGCGTTGCACGGCGGCGCCCGATGCGAGCAAAAACGCCTTCTTCGATTGCGCGATTGCCTGCTGCTCGGCGGCAAATTCGCCCGACGGCGATTCTTCGAAGGACGGACCCGCGAGGATTTCGTCGGCAAGCTTCTTCCCTGCCGCGATCAACGGCAATGCTCCGGTCATCGCGCGCTTCATCAGCATTTGGATGATCAGCAAACGATTGATTTCGTTGGTGCCTTCGAAAATTCGGTTGATGCGGCTGTCGCGATAAGCGCGGGCCATCGGATAGTCTTCGTGGAAACCATAGCCGCCGAAGATCTGAACGCCTTCATCGACGCAATAGTCGAGGATTTCGCTTCCAGCTACCTTGCTGATCGAACTTTCGATCGCATATTCCTCGAGCGTCTGCATTGCGGCTTTGCTCTTATCGGGGCCGGATTCGCCCGCGGAGACAGCCGCCTCAATTGTTCCGGCTGTACGATAGATCATGGATTCGAGCGCGAAGGTGCGCACCGTCATTTCGCCGAGCTTTGCTTCAATCAGGCCGAAATCCGAGATTGGATGACCGAAGGCGGTGCGTTCTTTCGCGTATTTGGCGGAGTCCGCGATGGCCTTTTTTGCGCCGCCCAGGCAATAGGCGCCGAGCGAAAAGCGGCCGGCGTTGAGCGTATTGAACGCGACGATATGGCCGCGCCCCACTTCGTGCAGCAGATTTTCCTTGGGAATGGCGGCGTTCTCAAAGAAGAGCGGCACGGTGGAGCTGCCGCGAATACCCATCTTGTTTTCTTCCGCGCCGACTGAAAATCCGGGCGTGCCGCGCTCGATGATGAAGCAGGAAAATTTTTCGCCATCGACTTTCGCGAAGATCGTGAAAATATCCGCGAAACCGCCGTTGGTGATCCACATTTTCTGGCCGTTGAGAATCCAGCTCTTGCCATCCGGCGAGAGAACGGCGCGGGTGCGCGACGCGAGGGCGTCCGAGCCGGCCTGCGGTTCCGAGAGACAATAGCAAGCGAGCCATTCGCCTGTCGCCATTTTGGGCAGATATTTCTTCTTTTGCTCGTCCGTGCCGAAATAGACGAGCGGAATGGTGCCTATGCCGGAGTGGCCGCCATGCGCAACGGCCATCGAAGCATAAGCCGCGAGTTTTTCAGCCAGGAGCGTGGTCGCGACTTTATCGAGTTGCGCGCCGCCGTACTGCTCAGGGACAAGGCCGCCGAGAAGGCCGATTTCGCCAGCCTTCTTTAGCAATTCCGGCAGTACTCCCTTTTTGTGCTGCTCCAACTCAGGAATGCGCGGCAGGACTTCCTTGGCGACAAACTCCTCGGTTGTCTGGCCAATCAGGCGCTGGTCATCCGTCAGGTCGGCAGGCGTGAAGATTTCTTCGGGCGTGCTCGCCGCGACGAGAAACGCGCCGCCGCGCCGAAGTTCTTGCGAAATTGGAGTAGTCGCCATTCGTCACCTCCGCCAGATTCGTCTCTTCTGATTATTCTAAACCCGCTGAGGACGGGAATTCTGACGGATTGCGTGTGGTGTGCCCAACGACGTTGCGGCCGATGAGCGCAGGGCTTACGAAACGGGCCTGAGTTCGCGAACGGCTTCGGCGAGCCATTCTTCGAGGATAGACCGCTGGCTGGTCTCGATTTGAGTGAACGACAGCCCCATGCCGCACGCCGGATGACAGTAAACAACTTCACCCTTCGTCTCAAATGCGCCCTGATCGCGCAGAATCCGTATTGTGACCGACGTGCCCTCGGGAAAGGGATTTAGCGCGTCCACATAGCAGCCGCCGATGCCGAGTTCGGAAATCCTTGCCGAAAGCCGCGTGTCCGAATTTGTGTCCGTCACTTCCGCGGAAGCCACGAACGGGCACCGTCTCACGGCGCGTTCCTTGCGTGTTTTGATGGGCTTCTTTTTATCTACCATCGCCTAGCAGACTCCGGAGACGCCTTCTCCACAGTAAACAGCAGGCCCATCGGTTGAGAGGGAAAGCGCCATTCGCTCTGTTCGCCCTGTTCGGAACAAAGCTACCAAAACGCGGCGCGCAGTTGCAGAGGCTAATGGGAGAGGCGTTGTCAGAAAGCTAACGTCACGTAAGCGACCCGGGGTGCGCGACGATGGCGGCAACGACCTCAGGGCACGAGGTATTTCGCGAGTGGAGATTGCGCCCGACGCAGGGCCAGCACGACACATTGGGCAACCATTTCGGCGCCCTCGGCGCTGGTGTGTGTATGGTCGATCGGGAAAAGCAGAGCGGTCTTCGCGGGTCCTATCTCTTCGAGGCGGTCGGCTTCGACGGTAGCCATGTCGATGTATGGGACGTGCTGCTCGTCGGCAAGCTGGCGCAGCTCGGCGTCATAGCCCATGTCGCGCTCGATGTGCGACTTGCCGTCTGGGCCTGGAGTCCAAATATTGCGGATGGTGAGCGAAAGCAGATACGGCATGCCTTGTTTGGCGCGCGTGTCTGCGATGTATTTGCGAATGTACCAACCGTAAGTGTGTACGGTTTCGACCTGGCCATTTCGCAACGTTGCGTCTTGCGTTTCATCGCCCAGACCCTTGAGGCTGGCGCGTGCCTTAGGATCGTTGACGTCGCCACCGTCGTTATGCCCCATCTGCAAGAGAACGTAATCGCCGGGCTTCATGTCCGCCAAGACCCGGTCCCAAGCGCCCTCGCGGATATAGCTGCGGCTGCTGCGGCCGGCAATGGCGCGGTTGGCGACATTAATGCGCGATGTATCGAAGTAGCGGGCGAAATGATCGCCCCAGCCGAGATCCGCTTGGTTCTTGGCTGTGGAGTCGCCAACGATGAAGATTGTGGGTAGAGCGGGATTCAGGGGCGCAGCCGGCGCGGCGGAGATTTGCGGAGGCGTGGCTGGCGGTTCGAGGGAGCCGCCTGGGGCTTGCGCTCGACTGGCATGGACAGCCAAGAGAAAGGCTGAAGAGAGAAGAACGAGGATTGCCCGCCTGCTACACTCTTGAACCATAGGATGTGGTGCTCCGTGCGCGCCGCAAATGGCCGATGCGCAATCATCTCTCTGCCCGGCAAAATTTCTCAAGGAAAAAAGCTTGTTGCAAGCGACTTCGCGGGCTTGAAAATTTATTTTCTCGTGTAGAATGTACGTTTGCCGGGCCGCTAGCTCAATTGGTAGAGCAGTTGACTCTTAATCAACGGGTTCCAGGTTCGAGTCCTGGGCGGCTCACCACTCATTTTCAAAGCGCTTAGTTATTCGTGAATTCGTCGCATTTTCCCCATTGTTGGGACGTTTCAAACTCCTGATTTCAGCGCTCACCACCCTCGATGCGGCCAAGGGCACCATTGACCTTATTTCCATATGTGCATAGGATAATCCCGTGCGTCACCCAGCCATTGCGCCTGACCATCGGCCGACTCCGTGTGTCCAGTTCCGCCTGCCCATTCGGGGCTGCCGCAATTCTCTCCATGTGCGGACTGAAGTGGCCAATACACAGACCAGCCGTTGCACTCCCAAGGCCTACAATGGCTGACTCCTACCATCGTAGCTTTTTCCTCGAAGGCTCGGCTGGCCGGATCGAGGCGCTGCTCTGGACTGTTTCCGAAAAGAGACCAACCTCAGCCGCCGTTGTATGCCATCCACATCCGCTCTATGGCGGCACGATGCACAATAAAGTCGTCTACCAGGCCGCGAAGGCGCTGCATGAAGCCGGAATGCCCGTCCTGCGATTCAATTTCCGCGGCACGGGGTTAAGCGAAGGCGAGCACGAAAACGGCCTCGGCGAGCGTGACGACGTGCGCACGGCGCTCGACTATCTCGCCCACGAATTTCCCGGCGCAACGCTCCTCGTTGCCGGATTCAGTTTTGGCGCGTGGGTGGGCCTGCGCGTCGGATGCGAAGATCCGCGCGTTACGCGGCTGATCGGCATCGGTATTCCCGTCGCGGAGAAAGATATGCGCTTTATGCGTAACTGTGAGCGGCCGAAGCTCTTCATCTCCGGGTCTCAAGACGAATACGGGCCGCTTGAAAAGGTCGAGGAAGTGTTCGCAATTATGCAGGACCCGAAGCGCCTGCGGATCGTGGCCGGCGTCGATCACTTCTTCACCGGCAAACTGCCAAAGGTCGGCGAAGAAATTACGACGTGGCTGAAAGAGTTCCCGCGCTAGTCGCGCTTCCCCACCCTTGCGGTTCGCACTAGCGACCGTGGCCGAAGAGCTTCAGGAATTGGTCGCGCGGCGCGGGCTGGACGCTGAGCAACGCGAGATTTGCACGCACGTGCTCCACGCGGCTCATGCCGACGAGCGCCGTGGTCACCCCCGGCACGCTGCGTACGAATTGCAACGCGCGCTCCGCATCATTTGACAGGCCGAGTACTTGCGCCATTTGCGCCGGCAACGTGCGCGTGAGCTGGCCCTGCAACAGCGCCGCGCTTGCCACTAGCGTGATTCCCAGCGGACGCACCGCCTGCACCATCGCCAGCGTCTTGCCATTCACCACTTGATTCGCCTTCGTCAACGCTTCCGGCATCGCCAGGTTTATCGGCAATTGCACGAAGCGAAACCCGTGCGCGTCACCAGCGAGCTCGCGCGCGATCGACGCCATCTCTCCGAGAGACAAATAGCTTTCGGATTTCGGATCTTCGCGGAACGCTTTCCACGTCGCCAGGCCGTACGCCGCGATTTTTCCGCGCACAATTGCCGATTCGCAGAAGGCGAATGCGTCGCGAATCCGCTGCCGGAATTCGCCGCGCGCAATCTCGCCGAGCTGCGTTTCCGGATTGTGTAGATAGAAGACGTCGACGCATTCGAGGCCGAGATTGCGGCGGCTGCGTTCGAGCTGATCGGCCAGAAATTTCGGCGCCAGAGAATGGCAGCCCGCGGCGATGTCTTCCGGGCGAAAAATGCCGCGAGAGAGATATTCGCGCTGGAAATAATCGTTCGCGTCATCCGGCATTGTGGCATCGGGCGTGAGAAAGCCGGCCTTTGTGCAGACGACAAACTCTTCGCGTTTGTAGCCGCGCGCGACGAGCGCCCGAAGCGCCTCGCCCACCGAACGCTCGCTGCGCTGTAAGCGATAGTTGATCGCCGTGTCGATGAAATTGATGCCGCCTTCACCCGCGGCAATCGCGGCTTCCGTGTAGCGGCGGTCTGTGGCGGCATCCGCTTCGCCCAGATACGTGCCCATGCCGATCGACGAAACTGTGAGCGCGCCGGCGGCTTCGCGAAAATATCCGTGGGCGGCGCGCGAAGCGAATCTGGCGGCATAATCTTTTGTGGCTTGCGGCGTGGCGCGCCCCGGCAGGAGATTCTGGGTTTGGGTTGGAGGCATTCGGTCTCTCGGTCGCGCCGCGAGGCCCGCGCAGTATAGCAGAGTCGGCCGCTCCGGTTTTTCAGTAAAAAAGTGCCGTTTTTTTGTCGATTAGAATCGCGACTTTTGTTGAGAGGACGGGACTTACGTCGAATTCTAATCGGCAGACCGGCGATTAGAATTTGACGGTGAAGACTGGGTCTTATTTGCTTGGTTTTACTTGCGGGGCCGGTCTGTTTCACGAAAAACACAGGCGCGAGTTTACCAGAGATTCAACGTTATGTCAAGGGCATTCCTGTGTGTCTATTCAGACACACTTTCGATGCTGTTCCGAGCCACCGCAAGGCCGAACATTTCGCCCGAAAAGCTGCGTTGGGCAGATTAAACTCGCGAATTTGGATCGCGAAATGGAGCGAATGGCGCCTTAAAATGCGGTAAATAGCCTACGGGGTCAGAAATGGCGTGTTCGGCACCCAAATATTTTGATTCTTGCGGATACGGGGG
>DATNBB010000222.1:0-13397 GCA_035607335.1 Binatia bacterium
CCAAGGTGTCGGCGGAAAGTTTATCCCGCGCATCGAAGGCTGCTACTTCAACGTGATGGGCCTGCCTCTTTCGCGAACGTGGCAAATGCTTCGCGCCCTCGGCTGGCGCGAACAATCCGCCGACGCCGCCTCCAAATAAAAAGCGCCTTAGTCTGGCCGCATCTAGCTAAGGTCCGCTTTTCGGACCCAAGAGAACCCAAGCAAACGCCGTCCCTAGCAGAAGAGACACAGCCAACGGAGCGTGGCTGAAGCAAGACAAACATGTTGACTCCGAAACGCACCCTGCTAATGTGGGCCCACACTCTTTGCACTGATCTTGCAAATGACTTCAACGCCCACCATGAAACCCAAGAGCCGTTCCCATTCGGTGGCCTACGCAATTCTCGCCCTTCTCTTCGTGATTTCCTGCATCCAGTGGGTGCGCAATAGCGGCGTAAGCGTCGACTACATCCTCCACGGTGAGCAACTCGTCAGAGGTCCGTTCGATCTGGACGGCGTCACGTTGAAAATCGACACCCTGAATCCTGAAGCGCAAGCAGCGGGTCTTCAAAAAGACGATTTCTTACTCGCAATAGACGGACGCCGCGTTGAAGGGCTCGCCGACTTCTTCGGGCCGTTGCGCCACGCGAAATTGGGTGACCGCTGGCAAGTGCGCGTGCGGAGGAGCGATGCGGCCGGACCCGAGGAAAAGGATTTCTCGGTTGCACTCGCGCCATTCACATATCTCGGTGTTACGAAGGCAGGGTCCCGCGCATTTCCCTGGATCATCCTCCCCAGCATTTTTCTACCCCTATTCTGTCTCACTCTCGGATTCTGGGTCGCTGCGGTTCGCATCGGCGACGAGGCTGCCTGGCTCTTGCTCCTGATGATGCTGGGCATTGCGAACACGATCACTGAGGCCCGCGTTTTGTTCGGCTTTGAAGACGCGCTTCAACCCTTTCTTACGGCGTTCGTTATGGGGTTCGAGATGCTCACGCCGCTTCCGCTGGCCTTTTTCGCCATCGTCTTCCCTGAGCGCCTGGCGTTCGACCGGCGATTCCCATGGATAAAATGGGTCATTTTTGGCCCCTTGCTGATCGAAGCCGTGCTGTCGAGTATTGGCAATGGCTTCGCCCTGCACCATCACGCCATCGTACAAGCCTTGTGGCCAGTTGCACGGCCGTTCGACTCAATTGAAGAGTATTTGCGCGCGGCCGCATTTTTCTTTTTCTGTGCCGCACTGATCTATAAGACGGTGACCGCGCAAACTCGAGACGGGCGCCGTCGCTTGCTGCTCCTCGATCTGGGAGCTGCGATTGGCATCCTCCCATATGCCATCGTGTACTTCCTCGCCGTCACTACCAACGTGAACTATCACGGTTGGCCGCTTATTGGCGCCGTCGCGGCCCTTCTCATTTTTCCGCTCACCATGGCCTACGTCATTGTGGTTCATCGCGCAATGGACGTGCACTTGGTCATCCGCCAAGGGCTGCAATATCTCCTGGCCCGGCAAGGCATCTTCGTCCTTCAGATTCTGATCGCGATCGCGATCATTATTCTTGCGGCCACCGCAAGCGCAGGCAATACCGTCGGCGGCCGAATCCTCTTGTTCTCGATTGGGCTTGCGCTCATCGCGGGTGTTCGCATTTTCGCGCAGCGCCTCCGCAAGTGGATCGATCGGCGCTTCTTTCGTGAGGCGTACGAAGCCGACGCGATCCTCAGTGAATTGGCGACGAAAGTCCGCTCCATCGTCGAGACAAATTCTCTGCTCGAAACAGTCGCGACCCGCATCGCCGCATCGCTGCACGTGCCCCGCATCGCCATTCTGCTGCATCAAGGTGGCGCTTTTCGGCCTGCGTATGCGCTGGGATACGCCGGGCAGTTGAATGCCGCAATCGCGCCCGAGGGTGTGACGTTGAGGCGTCTGCGCAAACAGGCGCACGCCCTCGTGAATTTCGAAGACGCCAATTCTTGGGTGCAACTCACGGACGATCACGAGCGCGCCTCGCTCGAGCAGCTCAAGCCCGAATTGTTGCTCCCCATTTCGTTGAATGAGCAAGTGCTCGGAATCATGAGCCTGGGCACCAAGCAATCCGAAGAAGCATTTTCGAAGACCGACATCCGCCTGCTTGATTCCGTGGCGGCTCAAACCGGCTTGGCGCTCGAAAATGGCCGCCTCACTCAGGCGATTGCGGTCGAGATCGCAGAGCGAGAAAAGCAAAATCGGGAAATCGAGATCGCTCGCGACGTGCAGCAGCGGCTCTTTCCGCAGGAATATCCGCCGGTGGCAGGTCTTGACTACGCAGGCGCGTGCCGCCCGGCGCTCGGCGTCGGTGGAGATTACTACGATTTTATGCTGCTGTCGAAAAACGAGCTCGGCATTGCCATCGGTGATGTATCGGGGAAGGGCATTCCCGCCGCGCTGCTCATGGCGACTCTCAGGGCGTTTTTACGAGGGCAGACCGTCGAACGCAAAAAAAATCTCACCACGCTGATCGCAAATCTGAACCGCCTGGTGTACGAAAGTTCAGAGAGCAATCGGTACGCGACATTCTTCTATGCAGAGTTCGATGCAGCCTCCCTGACGATGGACTATGTCAATGCCGGCCATAATCCTCCTATGGTCTTTCGTCAACGGGAAGGAGCCCCGCAGGTGCTTCGTTTGGACACGGGTGGGCCGGTAATCGGACTTATGGAAGGTTGGGAATACAGTCAGGGAACCGTCGAACTCGAGCCTGGAGACCTGTTTCTCGCCTATACGGATGGCATTAGCGAGGCGATGAACGCTGCTGACGAGGAATGGGGTGAGGAGCGGATGAAAAACGCTGTGCTCGCCAATCAGCACCTGAGGGCGCAAGGTTTAATTGAGCAGATGATGGTTTCAGCCGACAAATTCGTTGCAGGCGCTCCGCAACACGACGACATGACCCTCATCGTCGTCCGCGTGATTTGATGTAGCTCGGGTCGGCGGTTTGGACCGAGGATTTTAGATTTTAGCAGTCTGCCGAAAACCGCTGCCCATAGCTAATGTTGAAAGTGCGCGAAAGAAATTGCGGAGGCACGGTTTTCGTAGCGCCCGGCTTGCCTGCGTAGTGAGCAGACGGTTCTAGCCGGGCACCGCGCGAACGGCTCCCATTATCGCGAAGCCACGATGAATGCTCATCGTGGCTTTGAATTTATGCCTTTAGAATTGTGTATGCGCGCGCAGTCTTGCGCAAAAAAAAACGGCGGCCAAATCGCCGCCGTTCCGAAAATCTTTGAAGAGTTCGTCATCCTGAGCCACGCCCGTCTTTAAGGGCGCGGCGAAGGATCCCTCTTGCTCTCTCTTTCTTCGCCGCGAAGTGAATCAGGTTGCAACCGGGACCGACGAATTCACCGTCACCGGCACAACGCCGCTCGCTGCCGTCAAATTCGCATTTCCCGAATAGGCGGCCATCACATGCACGGCACCCGCCGGCAGATTGCTCGTTGTCACCGAGGCCATTCCGCCCGCCACCACATTTCCAGTCCCAAGCGGAGTCGAACCGTTGAAAAAACTCACAGTGCCAAGCGACGCGCCACTGGGCGCGGGAGAAATCGTCGCCGTCAGAGTAACGGGATGACCCATCATCGCGGGGTTCGGCGATGCCGAAACCATCAGAGTCGGAGTGGTCTGCGTCGCAGGTGCGTTTGCATCGCCTCGCACTCCTTCCTTGAAGCTGCGGATTCCCTCTCCCATTCCGCGCATCACTTCAGGGATTTTTCTGCCGCCGAATAGCAGTACCACCACGGCGAGTATTACGATCAGATGAAACGGAGACAAAAGTTCCATACAAGCCCTCTCTCGGACTGACCTGCCCGGTCGGGTACTTTAGCGCAATGCCGGTGCGAAGGGAAGCTTCCGAGACCCTGAGTATATCACTTTTGAGCGAAGCCGATGCACAGGCGGCGCCCCGCAGAATCCGGCACGCACGTCTCCGGACACAAGCTTGTTTTAAGACGCCAACTCCGTCCCGAAGTGCGCTCTTACCGTGGACAAACGACCTTTTTGCGTCATAGCGGCTGTCGCAGATGCTGCAAGAAATGCCGCCTCCGAATCCCGTTTTAGCGGTTGCCGTCGGCACCTTTTGCGCGAGTGGCCGCCACGGATTCAATTTCAGCCCGAATCGCGTCCGTCGCCGCACGCGGATCTGCCGCGCCCGTAATTGGCCGTCCTACGACTAAATAGCTCGCACCTGCGCGAATGGCTTCCGCCGGTGTTGCCACACGGCTCTGATCGTTCATAGCAGCGCTCGTAGGCCGGATCCCGGGCACCACAATCAGAAACTCGGGGCCACACGCTTCCCGAATCGCCGCCACCTCATGCGCCGAAGCCACCACTCCGTCCAAGCCGGCTTCTTTTGCCAACCGCGCCAGCGAAAGCGCACGCGAGCTGGGCGTGCCCGCAATCCCAACGCCCTCCATGGTTTGCGCGTCCATACTGGTCAGTATCGTCACGCCGAGTAGTGCTGGCCGCACTTCTTTGCCGGCCACTGCTTCGCGTGCGGCACGCATCATCGCCAGACCACCGGTTGTGTGCAACGTCAGCATCTTGACGCGCGGCAATTCCGCAGCGGCAGCGACCGCCCCGGCAACCGTGTTAGGAATGTCGTGAAACTTCAGGTCGAGGAATATGTCAAAGCCCAAGTCGGCAATTTTTTTGACGACAGTAGGTCCTTCGACTGTAAAGAGTTGGCTTCCTACTTTGAAGATTTCTGCTGACCCGCGGAGCCGTTCCGCCAATGCGTAAGCCGGCCCCGCGCGGTCAAAATCGAGGGCAACAATCAGTAGTGGCGTTCCGTTGCGCTGCGTTTCGGCACCTCAAGCAGTTCCAGCCGCACCTTGGCGGTTCCGCGCTGGTCAAAACCGAGTTTCTGCGCCACCGCATAGGAGACGTCCAGCTCACGGCCTTCCACATAAGGCCCGCGATCATTGATGCGGACGATCTGGCTGCGATGGTTCCGCGGATTCGTTACGCGCACGATGGACCCCAATGGCAACGTCGGGTGCGCGGCGGTGTCTGCATACATATCATAGGTCTCGCCGGTTGCGGTAGGCTGACCATCAAAATCTCCTCCATACCAGCTCGTGGTGCATTCCCAGACAGCCAGCGGCTGCGGGCCCTTCTTTTTGCTCTGCACTGCGGGGACGCCGTTTGCGGAGTTGTTGTTCGAGCGGATTGTTTGGGTGCTCGCCTTCGCAATCGGACGCGGATTGACGGAAGGAGTCAATATAAGCAGGCCCAGTCCTAAAAACACCGACTCGAGTACGACGAACAGCTTCGCTCTCATTGTCGCTATCCTCAATTGAATCAGCATTTTGTATCTTTCCGGGGCTGATCGGTCTGTAAAGCTCCCCGTAAGCTGCTGATTTCAGATAGATTTTCGTCCCGGCACCACTTTTCGAGGCCCTCTACCAACTTTTCTGAAGCCCGAGGATCTGCGAAATGGGCGGTGCCGACTTCAACCGCCGAGGCTCCGGCGAGCATATATTCCGCTACGTCGGTAGGGGTCTCAATACCACCTAACCCTATAATCGGGATGCGAATCACCCGACTAAGCTCGTTCACCAACCTCACTGTTATAGGTTTTACCGCCGCACCGGACAACCCGCCGGTCGTACTACCGATACGGGACCGCCGATTGTGTGCGTCTATACACAGTGCCGGATACGTATTGGCGACGACGAGGGCGTCGGCACCGTAGTTTTCCGCCTCCTTTGCTATAAGTCTAATGATTCCAATGGCTGGCGAGACCTTCACCCAGAGGGGGCGAGTGGCTGCCTTCCGGGCGGCTCCTACAACTTCTGCAGTCAGAGAGGGGTCAGTACTATATTCCACTCCACCATGCTCCACATTAGGGCAGGAAATGTTGAGTTCGTAGGCTGCCACTCCCTCAGCATCCTCAAGAATTCGAATCACTTCCACGTACTCTGCGGTAGTTTCCCCGAAGACGTTCGCTATGATCGGCACTCGATAGGGGCGGAGCTTCGGAAGCTTCTCGACGATAAACCCTTTAACTCCAACGTTCTGCAAACCTATAGAATTGAGCATGCCTCCCGTTGTTTCGCACATCCGAGGGGCCGGATTTCCCATTTTGGGCTGGATCGACAGGCCTTTGACGACAATGCCTCCCAGCTTATTCAAGTCAACGAGGTGAGCAAACTCGATCCCATACCCAAAAGTACCGCTGGCGGCAATAATGGGGTTCTGCAGAGACAGGGAACCTACTTCAACCCGGAGGTCAACCCCCGGGGACCTGGTGGCTCTGTCTGCCTGACTCGCAGACATTGAAATGCGAGCAGCCTCGGTCGAAATCACTGCCCGAAAGTCTATCAGGTACCTGACCGCTCGGCCAGCTCAAAAACCCGGTTTTCCACAGGCATTCGGGGGCTGTGATTTTGCGTGTCTATGCTAGGATGAGGCGCCCGATGCGCATCGTAGAAAAGCGTCAGCTCCTCTCCGCTGAGCAGATTGATCGAACGCTCAAAAGATTAGCCCATGAAATTGTAGAGAAGACCGGTGGGGCCGAAGGGCTTGCCCTGATTGGTGTACGCCGACGTGGCGTTCCGCTCTCTCAGCGCCTAGCCAACTATATTCAGGCAGATGGTAAGCACCACGTGGGCCTCGGCACACTGGATATAACGCTCTATCGCGACGATCTGTCCACCGTCGGCGCTCAGCCCATCGTCCATTCCACGGACATAGATTTTGAAGTTGACGGGCGCGACTTGCTCATCGTTGATGACGTCCTTTACACTGGTCGCACCATCCGTGCTGCCATGAATGGGCTTTTCGATCTGGGCCGCCCGCGGCGGGTGCAGCTGTGTGTCCTGATTGACCGCGGTCATCGCGAACTGCCCATCGAGGCTAGTTTTGTGGGTCGCACAGTGGAAACCACGGACACTGAGATTGTGGAAGTGCGCCTGCGCGAGATTGACAACGAAGAGCGCGTCGTAATCGTGGATAGAGTCGGCTGAGTTATCGCGAATTGGAGGCCGCCTAACTGGCGGAAAAACAACAGCTTCCAGTGCTACAACGCCTGCAACACTTGCTCGGAATTGAGCCACTTACCGTCGAGCAGGTGAACTTTTTTCTCGACCAAGCGAAACCCTTCCAGGAATTTCAACGGCATCCCCTAAAAAAACTCGCAACTCTGCGCGGCAAAACCGTCGCTTTGGCGTTCTTTGAGCCTTCCACGCGCACCCGAATCAGTTTCGCCACTGCTGCCTCGCGTTTGGGTGCGGACTCCATGAATCTTCAGGCAGAGTCGTCCAGCGTGAAAAAGGGCGAATCTCTCATAGATACCGTGCGGACGCTCGAGGCCATGCGCCCGGATGGCATTGTGATTCGGCACGTGGCATCGGGCGCCGCCGAATTTGTGGCAGAGCGGCTGGAAATTCCCGTCCTTAATGCTGGCGACGGCAGCCACGAGCACCCCACCCAGGCTCTCCTCGATGCGCTCACAATTCGAGACCGGAAGGGAACTTTGGAAGGGCTGAACATAACCATTATTGGCGATCTGCTTCACAGTCGCGTGGCCCGTTCCAATATCCACTTGCTAACCAAATTCGGCACTCGGGTCACGCTTTGTGGTCCACCAATGTGGATGCCGCCAATCCTGGAGGGCCTCGCCCCTGGCATCCGTCGGGTACCGCGCATAGAGGATGCTCTTAGGGACGCGGATGTGCTCATGGTCTTGCGAGTCCAGACGGAGCGCTTACACGAACCAGCTTTGTCCGAGGCCGATTATGTCCTGCGTTACCAGCTAACACCGGAACGCCTGCGTCTGGCGCGCCCGGATGCGTTAGTTTTGCATCCGGGGCCGATGATTCGTGGCCTCGAAATTGATCCGGCCGTGGCCGACGGCGCGCAATCATGCGTCCTTGAACAGGTTACTAACGGCTTGGCCATCCGCATGGCGCTGCTTTACCACCTCGTAGGAGGCGCCCCGGCCGACGCGCCCCATCCCGCAAAGGAACGTTCAAATGCTACTGATTAAGAATGGCCGTGTGCTCGACCCCGCCACGAAGACGGATGCCACGCTAGACGTGCTTCTGGATGGAGAGCGAATCGTCAACCTAGCCGCAAATATCTCGGCGAACGGTGCGGAAATCCTCGATGCGCAAGGTTTGGTCGTTGCACCCGGCTTCATCGATCTGCACTGCCATTTGCGCGAGCCCGGCCAGGAACTCTCAGAAACGATCGAAACCGGGACCAAGTCGGCAGCCAGAGGCGGTTTTACGGCTGTTTGCTGCATGCCGAATACTCAACCTGTGAACGACACTGCATCCGTGACGCGGGGAATCGTCGAACGTGCCAAGGCGACCGGCTGCGTTCGGGTCTGGCCAATCGGTGCAGTATCGGTTGGAAGTAAGGGTGAAGCCCTCGCTGAGATTGCTGGCATGAAAGAAGCGGGGATCGTTGCTGTCAGCGATGACGGGAAGCCTGTGGCCACCGCTCGGTTGATGCGCCAGGCGATGGAATACTGCGAGTCACTCGGTCTACCCGTTATCGACCATTGCGAAGATCCGTCGTTGTTCGCCGGGGGCGTCATGCGCGAGGGGCAGCATTCGGCTCGACTTGGGCTGAAGGGCATCCCTGCACAATCCGAATCGATATGCGTAGGCCGGGATGTGGAGGTTGCGGGCCTGGCAAACGCCAGGCTACACATCGCCCACATGTCCACCAGCGGATCGCTGGAATATGTGCGCGCGGCCAAGAAACAGGGTCTTCGCGTTACGTGCGAAGTCACCCCACATCACTTCACATTGACCGACGAAGACGTTCGTTACGACACCCGCTACAAGATGAACCCGCCGCTCGCGTCCCGCAGCGATCGCGATGCTTTGGTTGAGGGCCTCGCCGACGGCAACATCGACGCCATCGCGACCGACCATGCTCCACACCACGCCGCCAGCAAAGACGTAGAATTTGACCGCGCACCCTTTGGCATTACGGGTTTTGAGACGGCGTTGGCGCTAAGCTTGACCGAACTCGTCCACACACGTAAGCTCTCGCTGATGCGATTGGTCGAGCTTTTCACAACGGGGCCCGCAAGAGTGCTTGGAATCGAACGCAAGATCGCAATCGGCCAGCCTGCCGATATCACTATCTTCTCGTTGGACCGCGCGTGGACCTACAAGGCCACCGAATCGCCGAGCAAATCGCGCAACACGCCGTTCGATGGCCGCGCTTTCCGCGGCGCGCCTGTAGCAGCAATCGTAGCGGGTCAGGTTGTTTATCGGCACTAGCCTGAAACCGCAAACGCCCAGTAACATCGCCCGCGATATGATAGAATTTCGGCGTGAGGATTGTGGCTGACACGGATGTTGTTGTCGCCGCTATGAGGAGCCCACGCGGCGCATCCGCCGAAATCCTCCGAGCCGCTCGCCGTGACGAAGTTCAATTACTGGCGAGCGTTTCGTTGGCGATGGAATATGAAGCGATCTGCAGCGAACCGGAGCATCGGACTGCCGCGGGCCTGAATGCTGAGGAGGTTCAGCTATTCATCGATGCGGTCGTGGCGATGGCCGAACCCGTCCAAACGCACTTTCTGTGGCGACCACAGCTCCGCGACTCAGGCGACGAAATGGTGCTGGAGACGGCAATAAATGGGCAAGCGGATGCGCTGCTAACATTCAACTTGCGCGATTTCAAGACTGTTCCACAGCGGTTCGGCATTGAGGTGTTGCTTCCGCGAGATTTTGTGAAAAGGATCGCACGATGACCACGACGTCCACCTACGCACTCCGCTTACCTCGTTCTTTAAAAAAGGCGGTGGAGAAGCAATCCAAAGAAGACGGAACAAGCATCAATCAGTTTGTTGCGACCGCTGTAGCTGAGAAGATATCTGCACTTCAAACAGCGGAGTTTTTTGCTGATCGGAAAGCGCGTGCCGATTGGAAGGCGTTCGACAAACTGATGAAGCGTCGCGGCGGAAAGACTCCCGATGTGGGAGACGAGTCACGTACAGAGAGACGGAAATCAACTCGTCGCGTAGCCCGCTAAGGCAGATTACTCGACGTTCGCAACAATGTCGGAAGTACGTGTCAGTCCCAGCTTTTTTTCCAGCGCTTCCAGCGAAACGCCCTTCGTCTCCGGATAAACAAACAGCACGACCAGGAATTGCACCACCATCATCGCGGCGAAGAAGCCGAAAGGCAGCGCATGCGAATGCACGGCGATAACAGGGAACGTCAGCGCGATCAGCGCGTTCATGCCCCAATGCGCTGTGCAGCCAAGCGCTTGCCCCTTTGCGCGCACCGTAGAAGGGAAAATTTCGCTGATGTAGACCCAAATCACGGCGCCTTGCGAAATCGCAAACGAGAAAATGTAAACAATCAGCAGCGGCAGCAGCCAATCCTGATGTTGCTGCTTAGCGAAGATCGCGGTCACGCCGGCCAGCGCAGCCGCAGTGCCCACGGAACCGATCAGCAACAGCTTCTTCCGTCCCATCTTGTCAATCACGCTCATCGCCACAAATGTCGCAAGCATGTTCACCAGGCCCACCGCGACTGCTTGTCCGCCGCCAGACAGAGCGCTGAAACCCGCGCTGGCGAAAATGTCGTTCAGGTAATAGAGGATTGCGTTGATGCCCGAGAGTTGATTCAGCGCGCCGATCGAAAGCGCCAGAAAAATGGGAAATGCATACCGCCGCACGAAGAGGCGTTCACCATGTTCCGTTCGCGCCGTTCGCACGGCGGAGGCAATTTCATTCAATTCAGCGTCCGGATTGACATCACCGATCCGAGCCAGCACGTCGCGTGCCTCAACTGTGCGATCGCGCGTTACCAGCCAGCGCGGGCTTTGCGGAATGCCAAAAAGCATCGCGAAAAAAAGCACGGCCGGAACAATCGCCACTCCAAATTCCGCGCGCCATTCCGTCGATCCCAGATAAAGGTGCTGCACGCCGAAATTTGAGAGATATGCGAGCAGGATTCCGACGACAATGTTGATCTGAAACATCCCCACCATCCGTCCACGCCACGCAGCTGGAGAAATCTCGGCAATGTAAACGGGTGCCACGACGGAAGATGCGCCGATTGCCAGTCCGCCGATGAAGCGCGACACAAGGAGCATCGGCCAGTTCAGCGCGAAACACGAGCCCAACGCGGAAAAAACGTACAGCACAGCCGTCAGACGAAGCGTTGCGCGGCTGCCTATATCCTGCCCGATCACGCCTGCTGAAATTGCCGAGATCACAGTCCCGATTAGCGCGATCGATACGGTCACTCCCAGCTGGAACGGACTTAGCCGGTACACGTGCACAAGGCTGTCGGTGGTACCGGAAATCACGGCCGTATCGAAGCCGAAAAGTAGCCCCGCCAGCGCGCCCGCAAACGCGGCTCGGATCATCTGTCCATTCAATCGCACCGTTGCCTCCGCTCGATTCTACGTCCGCGCATATTGCCTCATCTGATCGGCGGCGTATTCCAGAATTTCCGGCGAAAGCTGTGGAATCGCCGAAACGTGCCGCGTCACCCAGGTTCCCATCTTCGCCGCCAATTCCAGTGTCGTACGCCACGGCCAACCTTGCGAACGTCCAAAGAGAATTCCGGCGGAAAATGCGTCGCCCGCGCCCACAGCATGAATCTCACTCGTCGTAGCCTGCGCGGGCGGCATTGCAATCATTTCGTCTGGCGTGAGCGCCATCGCGCCGCGTTCCGCACGCGTCACAACCACGGCCTCGAGTCCGAACTCCTTCAGGAAAAATTCCATTCGCGCATACATCGCATCTTCGCCGTCGGCAGGAACGCTGACCGCGAACATCTCGCCCAATTCGAGCAGTTCCTGTTCATTCGCTTTCATCGCCGAACTAAGCCGGCAACTCGCTTCTATAATTTCTCGCGAATAGTCGCGCCTTCCGCTCAACGTGCTGCGCCGCAGATTCACGTCGCAGAGGCGCCATGCACGCTTCGCGCGCCGCACAAAAGCGCGAATTGTCTCGCGCGTTGTCTCCGAGCGCTGCCCCAAGCTTCCAAAGCAGATCGCGTCACAAGAATCCGCCAGGGCATCCGTCGCCTTGCTCGTTCGCACGTAATCCCATGCCACATCCTGCCTGATTTCGAATCCCGGCTCGCCGTTTTGCACAAAAACGGACGCCGTCCCGGTCGGATGCTCGTCAGTTGCGACGTATTCCGCCGTCATGCCGTTCTCAGCGAGCACTGTTCGAGCATGCGCGCCCCATTTGTCCGCCCCTACCGCGCTCACGACAATGCCGCGCCCTAATTTCAACGGCGCTAGCAAATGGTGCGCATGAACAGCCACGTTCAGCGGCGCTCCGCCCAGCGATGCAGATCCGTCCTCAAATAGATCGATCAGCGCCTCGCCCAATCCAACGAATTTTAGATCCTGTGCCATAGCTTGCCGCGCGAGCAACTCCACACTCCCGTAGCGCGCCACATTGTCCGCTCCCGGCCAGCGGGAAACAAGGCCATTTAATTCGCCTAATGCACATCTCATCATCCGAAAAAGGTCTTAGCTGATTGCGCATCGCGCCATCGATCGTGGTAGCCGCCGGATGCGAAACACCCTAAGCTCTTACTCGCGAGAAAAACTATGGCAATCATGAACAAAGACGCGCGCGGTGTAGACGTCCTCGGCTCGATGGCGCTCGTCCCACCAAAGCTGGACGAATTCCAATTTGTAAAGGTGAATGTCGAAGGCGAAGTTGCGCGCCTCACGCTCGATCGGCCTGACCACAATCTCCTCAACGAGCGCATGCTCACCGAAATCGCAGCCGGCATTAATACGCTCGGCGAACGCGCCACGATCAAGCTGATCGTGCTCGATTCGGCAGGCAAAGCCTTCTGTGGTGGCATTGAGCTTGGCGAATACACCCAGCGCCGCGTCTTCCAATTGTTGGATGCGTTTCACGCCGCTTTTTCGGCGATGATGGATACGTCAAAACCGGTGCTCGTCGTCGTCAATGGCGCAGCGTTTGGCGGCGGTGCCGAACTTGCGGCGCTCGGCGATCTCGTCATCGCGACGCCAAAGGCGCGTTTCGCGCAACCGGAAATTCGCCTTGGCGTTTTTCCACCACTTGCCGCAGCCGTGCTTCCTTACATTCTCGGCCCCAAGCAAGCGCTTGAACTCGTCCTCACCGGCGAAGCCATGTCTGCCGAACGCGCCCGCGAACTCGGTCTGGTCAATTGGCTCGTAAGCGAAGAAGAATTGCCTCAAAAGGTCGCTGACGTGATTGCCCGCGTCACGGCGCAATCCGGCCCAGTCCTGACAATGGCTAAGAAGGCCATTCTGGGCAGCCTCGGCTTGCCGCTTCGCGACGGAGTCCGCACATCGATGAATGTTTTTCTCAACGAGCTTGCGGATCTTGAGGACTCTCAAGAAGGCTTGCGCGCGCTCGTCGAAAAGCGCGCGCCTAAGTGGAAGAATCGCTAAT
>DATNBB010000227.1:0-3531 GCA_035607335.1 Binatia bacterium
GCCCATCGAAACCAAACCCCTGCGCCTATCGGGTTCACAGCCCTTCACGCAACAGGCGGGTGTTTACATCATGATCGGGGAGCGGACCAATGTGGCCGGCTCTCCCAAGTTCGCAAAGCTGATTAAGGCTGGAAAATACGAGGAGGCGGTCAGCATCGCTCGCCAGCAGGTCGAGAATGGCGCGAATGTTCTCGACATCTGCATGGACGAAGGAATGATTGACGGCGTCACGGCCATGACGCGCTTCCTGCAATTGCTGGGCAGCGAACCGGAAGTCGCCAAAGTCCCGTTCATGATTGACTCCTCAAAGTGGGCAGTCATCGAGGCGGGACTCAAATGCCTACAAGGCAAGGGAATCGTGAATTCGATTTCGCTGAAGGAAGGCGAAGATGTCTTCCGGCGAAATGCAGCTACCGTGCTTAAGTATGGCGCGGCGGTCGTAGTGATGGCGTTCGACGAGCAGGGCCAGGCCGCGACCTACGAAGATAAAATCCGCATCTGTGAGCGCGCCTATCGAATCTTGGTTGATGAAGTCGGCTTTCCGCCAGAAGACATTATCTTTGATCCCAACATCCTGACCGTGGCCACGGGCATGGAGGAGCACAACAACTACGCAGTGGACTACATCAAGGCCTCGCGCTGGATCAAGGCGAACCTGCCGCATGCGAAAGTCAGCGGCGGCGTCTCGAACGTTTCTTTCAGTTTTCGCGGAAACAATGTCGTCCGCGAGGCCATCCACTCCGCGTTTCTCTATCACGCCATTGCCGCCGGCATGGACATGGGCATTGTGAACGCTGGCATGCTCGAGGTGTACGAAGAGATTGAGCCTGAACTGAAGGTGATGGTCGAAGATGTTCTGCTCAACCGCCGCCCTGATGCGACCGAACGTTTGGTTGAGCACGGTGAAACACTAAAGAACGCCGGGGCGGAAGTCAGCGAAAAGAAGGCTGAAGAATGGCGCCACGGAACAGTGGAAGAGCGTCTCTCTCACGCGCTGGTAAAGGGAATAGATACGTACATCGAGCTTGATGCCGAGGAAGCACGTGCCAAACTTGGCCGTCCGCTACTCGTGATTGAAGGGCCGTTAATGGCAGGTATGGGTGTCGTCGGTGATCTGTTCGGCGCAGGCAAAATGTTTTTGCCGCAGGTGGTGAAGTCGGCGCGGGTCATGAAGAAGGCTGTGGCCTACCTCACGCCGTTCATGGAAGCGGAGAAGGCGGCTCTGGCTGCGTCAGGTCAGGAAGTAAAAGCGCAGGGAAAAATCGTCCTCGCCACCGTCAAAGGCGATGTTCACGATATTGGCAAGAACATCGTCGGAGTGGTGCTCGCCTGCAATAACTACGAAGTTATAGATCTTGGGGTGATGGTTGCCTGCGAGAAAATTCTGGAGCGCGCCAAGGCCGAAAAAGCAGATTTGATTGGGCTCAGCGGCCTTATCACTCCATCGCTCGACGAGATGGTGCACGTTGCCCGCGAAATGGAACGCCAGGGGTTCAAGTTGCCGCTCCTAATTGGCGGCGCGACTACGAGCCGCGCCCATACCGCCATCAAGATTGCGCCTAACTATAGTGAGCCGGTGGTGCACATTCTGGACGCGAGCCGCGCCGTGCCCGTAACTACAAGTCTTCTTAGCGACGAAGCCAAGCCCGCGTTCGTGGTGAAACATCGCGCGGAATATGAGGCGCTCCGCACGTCCCACGCCGCACCGCGCCAAACGACCGTTACTCTTGAGGCCGCGCGCGCCCGGCGCACTCCAATCGTGTGGCGACCCGAAGACATCCCCGTGCCTGATCTCATCGGCGTCCGTGCGTTCGATAATTTCCCTTTGGCAACGCTGCGCGAATTCATCGACTGGTCGCCCTTCTTTCATACCTGGGGACTAAAGGGGGTTTATCCGCGGATCTTCGATCATCCCGAACACGGAGCACAGGCGCGGCAGATATTCACCGAAGGCAACGCACTGCTCGATCGCATCATCAAGGAGAACCTGATCACCGCGCGCGGCGTTTACGGATTCTTTCCTGCAAATGCAGTCGGCGATGACGTCGAACTGTACACGGATAACACTCGTACCAAAGTTCTCGAACGCTTCCACTTCCTGCGCCAGCAGGCAAACCGTGAAGGCAGCGAGCCTTGCCGGTCACTTGCCGATTTCATCGCACCGAAAGAAACGGCTTTGCCGGATTACATCGGCGCATTCGCCGTCACAAGCGGAATCGGGCTGAAAGAGCTGTGCGACCGCTTCCGTGCGGAAAACGATGACTACAACGCAATCATGTCCGAGGCCCTCGCCGACCGTCTCGCCGAAGCTTTTGCCGAATGCCTGCACAAACGGGCGCGGGAAGACTGGGGCTACGGGCGCGAGGAAAATCTAAGCAACGACGATTTGATTCACGAAAAATATCGCGGCATCCGGCCCGCAGCAGGTTACCCCGCGTGCCCCGACCACACGGAAAAAGGCCCGCTCTGGAAGTTGCTCGACGTGCAAAAAAATACCGGAATGCTCATCACCGAGTCGTTCGCCATGTGGCCCGGTTCAAGCGTCAGCGGACTCTACTTCGCCCATCCCGACTCGCGGTATTTTGTTCTGGGCAAAATTGACCGCGACCAGGTCGCCGACTATCACGAACGCAAAGGAATGTCCGTAGCGGAAGTCGAGCGATGGCTAGGACAAAATTTGAACTACGATCCCGCGCAATAGGCAATCCTGCTGTTTCTGTGTGGCGCGGACACTCCTGTCCGCGTACTAATCTATTGTCCTCCTGAGCGAAGTGGAGGATCCCTATAAGAGAGTTAAGCCGTGGCGTGGCTGCTGGCGCCAGCCTTGTCCATAAAATCCAGCGCCCTAGAGATGTAAGCCTTCAGCTGCTTGCGCGGCACAACGGCGTCGAGCATACCGTGCTCCAGCAGGAACTCGCTGCGCTGGAAGCCCTGCGGAAGCTTTTGGCGGATGGTCTGTTCAATCACCCGCGGGCCGGCAAATCCAATAAGCGCGCCAGGTTCGGCGATGTTCAAATCCCCTAGCATAGCGAATGAGGCCGTTACGCCGCCGGTGGTGGGATCGGTAAGCACGGAAATATAAGGCACCCGGGCATCGTCCAGCCGCGAAAGCGCAGCGGAGATTTTTGCCAGTTGCATAAGGCTGATCACGCCTTCCATCATGCGCGCGCCGCCAGAGGCGGAAACGATAATGATGGGCGTCTTCGAATCGTGTGCCTGCTCGATGGCCCGCGTAATTGCTTCGCCTACCACCGCGCCCATGCTGCCGCCGATAAAGGCGTATTCCATGGCGCTGACTATTACATGCCGCCCGTTGAGCGTGCCCCGTGCATTGATGACCGCATCGCTCAAACCGGTGTCTTCTTGCGCTTGCTTCAACCGCGACGAATAGGCCTTCAGGTCCACAAACTTCAGCGGGTCAGTGGAAACCAGATTGTCGCCAAAAAGCTCGATTTGATCGGCGTCCAAAAGCAGGCTGAGCCGGGCGCGGGCGTCAATGCGGAAGTGCTTTTCGCATTTGGGGCAGACGTT
>DATNBB010000254.1:0-8243 GCA_035607335.1 Binatia bacterium
GCGTCTTCGAGCAAATCGCCGACAATTGACGCAGCTTGACGCTCGCCTGCGAACCGAGCGATCAGCCATTCAGCCGGGCGTGCGCTAAACATCCGCGCCTCCGAAGAGATGGAGGCCTGCCAGCAAGCTTTGGTAGGAACGTTGGGCGCTGATGACCGCAGCGCGTCCTCTTCTTGTGACCAGGAAATAGCGTTTCGCGCGGCCTCCGCGTTGTGGCGTTGGATCGCCGAACTGTGACTGGACGAGGCCTTTTTGCTCCATGCGGTCAAGAGTGGTGTAAAGAGCGCCGGGTGCGGGTTCGCGTTTCGTACACGTGGCAATTTCGCGGCGAATGCTGACGCCGTATGCGTTGTCGCCGAGACGAAGAATTGCCAGCAGGACGATTTGTTCGAATTCGCCTAGCGATGGCGTAGCGTCCATAATAGCTACAATGTAGTTCTTATTTGCAAGGAATGTCAAGCGCACTGTTAAGTGGTCCCCATTAGCGCGCAGCAGCTCGTGTCGCACCTACGGCGCTCGGGGATTTTTGTGCGACCACCCACACCTTACGGTGTGGGCTAAGGTTGTGCCGCGCCTATGGCGCTGGTTGGTGCGCCATAAGTGAGAGCGGATTCATATCGGTGGGTAGCTCTCCAGTCCGGAGCGGCGTTTGCTCGCGGCGCGCCCTTTCCGGCGGTGTTGAATTTGCCTTACGTAGCGAAAGACTTTTTTTCAGCCGCTCACCGCAATTAAATCCTAAAACCTGGGCTTAGAGATTGGAGTTGCTGGGGTTTCGCCTGGTTTGGGTTTTGATTTGCGCCAATACAACACTGCCAGCACGGCGAATCCGGCGATGAGCAACGTGAGAGTGCCCGGCTCGGGCGTGGAAACGGGCGGCGGCGAGACGGGTGGGCCGTCCGGTGGCGGGGGTGAGCCGCCTCCGAGAATTGGGAAGTAGACTGGCGGAATTGGCGACGGGAGACCGTCGGTTGGAGGACCTAGCGCGAGTTCCGGCGGTGCCAGCGTTTCGGATGGCGGCGGAATGAGAGCCATGGGAACAGCCAGCATCGAAAGCTCGGGCCGCCTCTTGGCGGCGAACGGAGTCAGGTCAGGCGCAATGTCCATTGCTTCCGGCCTGGGCTGGTTCGGCAAGACGGGCGCGACTGGTGTAGCCGAGAGGCGATTGCCGCAACGAGTGCGCGCCGTATTTTTCCCGTCCGTCAGGAGCGTTTCGCCCGCAGGCAGCAGCAACGGCGTTTTTGTCCAGAAGACTTTATTTCCAATGCGATAGGAAACGTACATCAACTCGGCGTGTTCCAAGTGAATCACGCGCGTGCCGGCTACTTTGAAATCGGCGTAGTGGCGAGCGACGACCGGATCATTCTCTATCGCGCGGGCAAGCTCTTCGCGGCTGCGCGCACCGCCAGGAATGATGGAATATGGATAGAGCGGACGCTGCGCTATTCCCGCGACTGACGCAGAATTAGATAGATTAGATAGAGAGGACGATCGCTCATCTGAATCGCCCCGCCGGACAGCGGAAGAATGCAGAGAGTTAGCTGTGGTCGCTCTTCTGCCGCCAAATATCCAAAATGGTGCGCTGATTAATGCGACGAGGAATGCAATGAGGATTGCCGTCCGATAAATCCAGCCGAAATCCCGATCCCAAGCCCTGAACTTTGCCCAAGAACCCTTTAAACTGCCAGTCACCCGTGCCTTTTCCCCAAGACCCGCACAGGACATGGCAATTCGAGTACCACGTCTGACAGAGCGCAAACGCCGGTACAGGCTGGGGACTAGAGTCCACGTTGACCTCTGCCAACCAAGCACGGCGAGCTGAACTCTCTCTATGTCACTCACGTCAGGTGGGTTAGCGAGATGTTTCAGACAGGTACGATAAAGCAGCAGTTTGCGGCCAAGTTAAGCCGTTTTATTCTTGGTTACTCCGGCGGTAACTAACTGACAACGAGGGTAAATCTATTTCCTCAGGGGGAAGAAATTTTGGCTCAGCTCTGCTGCCGGCATCGGACGAACGTAACAAACCTACTTCGATAGCGCACTGACTGCGACATTACGCAATGGGCCGCCACATAAATTGACAGGCTGCGGGGCGGCAGATAGCATGTTTGCAGACCACTTTTATGGAAAATGGAGCGCACGGGAAGACGATTCTCGACCGGATTGTGGCCGCGCGACGTGAATCCGTGTCGCACCGTAAACGTGTGCTGCCCGATGTGGCGCTGAAATTTGCCGTGCAAAAACAGGCAGCAGCTCGCGATTTTTCAGCCGCGCTTTCCCACCCTGGATGTAACGTGATTGCCGAGTTGAAGAAGGCGTCTCCGTCGCTCGGCTTAATTCGCGAGAATTACGAACCTGTCCCGCTTGCGCGCAGCCTTGAAGCGGCGGGAGCCGCGGCGCTGTCGGTCCTGACCGAGGAAGACTTTTTTCAGGGTTCGCTTGCGGATCTGAAAGAGGTGAAAAAAGCTGTTTCGATCCCGATCTTGCGTAAGGACTTCATCGTCGATCCGTGGCAGGTGTGGGAAGCGAGAGCGGCAGGAGCAGATTCCTTTCTGCTGATCGTCGCCGTGCTTAGCAACGAGCTACTCGCCGAATTACTCGCCTTAGGACGCGAACTTGGGATGGAGCCGCTCGTCGAGGTCCACTCGCGGGAAGAACTGGCGCGCGCAAATGCCGCCAGCGCCAAGATTATCGGCGTGAACAATCGCGATCTGCGGGATTTCAAGGTGAGCTTGCAGACTTCGTTCGATCTGGTCCAAGAGATTCCTGAGAATGCCGTCGCGGTGAGTGAGTCAGGTCTGCATAATCGCGAAGACATTGAGCAGCTGCGGTCAGCCGGATTCGATGCATTCTTGATCGGCGAACGAGTGATGAAGCAGGCGGACCCCGGAGTTGGATTGAAAGAGTTGCTTGGGACAGTGGACACGGGAGCGGCTGGAACGCACTGAGCGGCATTCCGAAAATGGTAAAGACGCGGGTAAAAATCTGCGGCATTACGAATTGGGCTGACGCGCAGCGGGCCTGCGAGGCGGGCGCGAGTTTTCTTGGGTTCAACTTTTACCGCGAAAGCCCGCGCTACATTTCTCCCGCACGCGCCAGTAAGATTGTGAATCGGCTTCCCGACGGAGTTGCCGCGGTCGGCGTCTTCGTGAACGAGGCCGGGGATGCGGTGGTTGAAACGGCCCGACGATTGAAGCTCGATTTTGTCCAGTTGCACGGCGAAGAATCGCCGGAATTGGTGGCGCACGTGGCGCAATATGTGCCGGTGATAAAGGCGATTCGAGTGCGCAGGCCATTTCGCACGTCGCAGCTTGAGCAATTCAAGAGCGCGAGCGCATTTTTACTGGATGGATTCGACAAGCGAGCGCGCGGCGGCACCGGGAAGACATTCGATTGGAGTGTGGCGCGTCGTGTGCGGCGCGGGCGCACGATTTTTCTGGCGGGCGGGTTGACGCCTGAGAACGCGGCGCAAGCGAGCAAGAGCGCGAGGCCGTACGCGCTGGACGTTTGCAGCGGCGTCGAAGCCAAGCCTGGGAAAAAGGATGGCGCGCGCATCGTAGCGTTCATGCGCGCCGTTGGAAACGGGAACATGAGCGGCAAGATCAAAATGAGGACGCGATGAGTCCGATTGTAGAACAAAGGTTGGAGGAATCGCCGGACGCTCGAGGCCGCTACGGCGCTTACGGCGGCCGTTACGTGCCGGAAACGCTGATGGCTCCGCTGGAAGAGCTGGAGCGCGCGTACGCGGAAGCAAAGAATGACCGCGGCTTTCAGGCGCAGCTCAACACACTGCTGCACGACTTCGCCGGCCGGCCAACGCCTCTGCAATTTTGCGAGCGGCTGACGACGCAGCTTGGCGGCCCGCGAGTTTATCTGAAACGCGAAGACCTGCTTCACACGGGCGCACACAAGATCAATAACTGCCTTGGCCAAGGACTGCTTGCGGTCCGCATGGGCAAGACGCGCGTGATCGCGGAGACCGGCGCGGGCCAGCACGGCGTAGCGACCGCAACCGTAGCGGCGCGGCTCGGCCTTTCGTGCACGGTGTACATGGGCACGGAAGACATGGAGCGCCAGCGGCTCAACGTGATGCGAATGCGGTTGCTCGGTGCGGAGGTAATTGGCGTCGATTCCGGCAGCAAGACGCTCAAGGACGCGATCAACGAGGCGATGCGCGATTGGGTCACCAACGTTCACAATACGCACTACCTGCTCGGGTCCGTCTTGGGTGCGCATCCCTACCCCGAGATCGTGCGCGATTTCCACAAAGTGATCGGCGAGGAAGCGCGCGAACAAATTATACGCGCGGAAAACAGGTTGCCGGATTGCCTGATCGCCTGCGTCGGTGGCGGGTCAAACGCGATTGGATTGTTTCACGCCTTTCTGGGCGATGCGAATGTGAAGATGGTGGGCGTTGAAGCCGGTGGGCGCGGAAACACGCTGGGCCAGCACGCGGCGCGTCTGGCGGCCGCAAGCGGATTTACCGGGGCGAGACCCGGCGTGCTGCAAGGAACGTATACTTATGTCCTTCAGACTGCGGATGGCCAGATCGCGACAACGCATTCGATTTCAGCAGGACTTGATTATCCAGCCGTCGGGCCGGAGCACGCGGCGCTTGCAGAACGCGGTCGCGCGGAATATACCGCCGTGACCGACGACGAAGCGATCGAAGCGGCACGCACTCTCGCGCGAACGGAAGGAATTATTCCAGCGTTGGAGTCATCGCACGCGGTCGCAGAGTTGATCCGTCGCGCACCGAAGATGAGCAGGAATCAGGTCGTGATCGTGAATCTTTCGGGACGCGGCGACAAGGACATGGAAACGCTTTCGCGATATGTCTGAAACAGCCACTCAACAAACAAATTCCACGGCGAACGGCCGCATCGCGGCGCGTTTTCGCGAGCTTTCCAAACGCGGCGAGATGGGATTGGTCGCGTACATCACCGCCGGCGATCCTTCGCTCGCGGCCAGCGAGAAGATCGCGTTGGCCGCCGCCGATGCGAGCGCGGACGTGATTGAATTGGGCGTACCGTTTAGCGATCCCGTTGCTGACGGCCCGACGATCCAACGCGCGAGCGAGCGTGCACTGCGCGGAGGCACGAACCTGGCCGGAGTGCTGGAACTGGTGCGCAAGATTCGCGAGCACAGCGATGTTCCGCTGGTTCTTTTCAGCTACTTCAATCCCCTGCTGCAGATGGGAATCGAGAAATTTGCGTCGGCTGCGGCCAAAGCGGGCGCGGATGGCGTCCTCGCAACGGATTTAACTCCGGAAGAATCCGCCGATTATCGCGCCGTGATGAGAGCGCACAATCTGGATACGATTTTTCTTGTGGCACCCACGTCGACGGATGCGCGTATCGAACAGATCGCAGAGGTTTCCACGGGATTTCTGTACCTTATTTCGCGAACGGGCGTGACGGGCGCGCGCGAGGCGTTGCCGGAAGAGCTGCCGGGGCTCGTACGGCGGGTGCGAAAGTTCACGACGCTGCCGATTGCCGTCGGTTTTGGAATATCGCTGCCAACGCATGTGACCGTGCTCGGCGGAATTGCCGACGCGGCGGTGGTCGGCTCGGCGCTGGTGGCCGAAATCGAAAAGGCGCAAACCGGAGATGCGGCCGCGGCGGCTGTGGGCGAGCGCATTCGAGTGTTAAAAGAAGCTGCGCGGCGCGGCGTCAGCCATCGAGGCGACCCGGCAAGCGCGTGACCACGCATAAAGAGTGACTTCGGGCGAAAGCGGATGGACAAACGAATCGCGAATGCCGATATTGCGGTGGAGCGGATTCATGATGGAGCGACCATTCTGGTCGGCGGCTTCGGCTTTTGCGGCATTCCTGAGTATTTGATCGCAGCGCTGCGGCGAAAAGGCGCGAAGAACCTGACGATTGTCTCGAACAACGCCGGCGGCGATGACTTCGGGCTTGGGCCTCTGCTGCAAGCCGGGCAAATCAAGAAAATGATTTCGAGCTACGTCGGCGAGAACAAAATTTTCGAGCGGCTGGTGATGAATAAGCAGGTGGAGCTTGAACTCAATCCGCAAGGAACACTCTCCGAACGAATTCGCGCGGGCGGCGCGGGCATTCCTGCCTTTTTTACACCGACGGGCTTCGGCACGGTGGTGGCAGAGGGAAAAGAGGTTCGCGAATTCGACGGACGTTCGTATGTGATGGAGCGCTGGATTCGCGGCGACTTTGCATTCGTGAAAGCGTGGAAGGGCGACCGCTGGGGCAATCTCGTGTACCGCAAGACCTCGCGAAATTTCAATCCGATGATGGCTACGGCCGGGGAATACACCATCGCCGAGGTCGAAGAATTGGTGGAATTGGGTGAATTGAAGCCCGACGAAATTCATACACCGGGCATTTACGTGAATGCGATTCTCAAGGGTGCTGGGTATACCAAACCGATCGAACGCCGGACTGTGCGGAAGCGCGTGGTGTAATTACGAACCATGGATAATCGGGAAAAAATCGTGAGACGAGTCGCGCAGGAGTTGCGCGATGGGCAATACGTGAACCTGGGAATCGGAATTCCGACACTGGTGCCGAATTTCATTCCGGCGGGCGTGGAAGTTATCTTGCAATCGGAAAACGGGATGCTCGGCGTTGGCCCCTACCCATACGAAGGTCAAGAGGACCCCGACCTGATCAATGCAGGCAAGGAAACGATCAGCGAAATCCCGGGGTGCTCGTATTTTTCCAGCGCGGATTCATTTGCCATGATTCGCGGCGGGCACATTGACCTGACCGTGCTCGGATCGCTGCAAGTGGATGAGACCGGCAGCCTAGCGAACTGGGCGATACCCGGAAAGATGCTCAAGGGCATGGGCGGCGCGATGGACCTGGTGGCGGGTGCGAAGCGCGTGATCGTCGCCATGGAGCACATAACAAAAGAGGGACAACCGCGCATCCTCAAAAGCTGCACTATGCCCCTCACCGGCACACGCGTCGTCGATCGCATCGTAACCGAAATCGCTGTAATTGACGTGACGCCGGACGGTCTGCTGTTGCGCGAAGCGGCGCCCGGTCTAACGGCGGTAGATGTCCAAAAGGCAACCGAAGCTCCGTTGCGCGTGGCGGAAGATTTGAAGACGATTTCGTATTAATCTTGTACAGCGAATTTCTCCAAGCCAGAGGCAGAAATGGATGCGCATTCGGTCGTTGTGGTGAGCCTGCATAGTCCCAAAGAACGCCTCTGGGGAGAATTGCTGGATATTTCGAATGCCGGTGTTACGATGCGCGGCATCGATCTTTCCGCATTTGACGATTTCGTGAGCCAGGTGCTGCATCCGGAAGGCGACCGAATCGGGTTGCCGACGCTCTTTTTCCCGATGGTGCGCATCGAACGAATTGCGCTCGACGAAGCGCGCGGATCGATTCCCTCGCTTGCGGAGACGTTTGAGAGAAAAGTAGGGCGTTCGCTCGCAGATTACCTCGCGCAGTTCGCGTGATCTGTGCGAAATATGACTTAAATGCCTCTACCTGACGCGCGCACAAGAACCGCGTCCAGGGGCGGCCGCACGGCAGAAAAGGCACACAGCCAGCAGTGGCTGTGCCACATTTCCGGCAATGACGCTGACCTCGACGATACAAAAAAGCCGAATCCTTACGGTACCGAACGAGCTTACGTTTTTGCGGCTCGCGTTTTTGCCGTTCTTCATTATCGCAATCAAATATGACCGTTATGACATGGCGCTCGGGATTCTCTTTGCGGCGGGGATCAGCGACGGTCTTGACGGCCTGCTGGCGCGACTGCTGAACCAGAAGACTACGCTAGGCGCATACCTGGACCCGATTGCGGACAAATTACTGCTGTCCTCGTCCTACTTCGTGCTCGCTCTGAAAGGCAGAATCGCGTGGTGGCTGGCGATTATGGTGCTCGGGCGGGACCTGCTTATTCTGGTGGCGTGCGCCGTGATCTTACTTGTAGTGGGATTTCGGTCGTTCCCGCCAAGCATCTGGGGCAAAGCAACCACATTTTTCGAAATACTGCTCGTGCTGATCGTGTTGCTCCTGGCGGTATTCCATTGGCCATGGCTGGCGAGCACGCAGAGTTATTGCAGATATGTGGTCGCCGCTTTGGTGATGTTCTCCGGCGTGCATTACAGCATCATCGTCTCGCGACAGCTCGATAAGCAACAATAGACGAAAGATTTCGGCGGCTCGTTAGACAATTCCTCGCACAATCGCTTCGACTATCATAGCGAAACTCACCACCACAATAATGGCCGAACCCCAGCCCAGAACGCT
>DATNBB010000255.1:0-24927 GCA_035607335.1 Binatia bacterium
GCTCGCAACAAGCGGGTTTCCGGAAGCATGACGGGCGGGTGTAGCACGTTCCGTGCTACACGCAATGAGGAAGAGTCCGCAGCTTTGCCGAAACAGGCGCCGGCGCCGCCCAGAGTGGAAGGGGATGCCCAGGGAAGTTCGAGCGCGCCGCGAAATTGAGGGATAAGTTGGATTCGGGCTCGATCAAAGTCCTCATTCCTGAGGCGCTGTTCGCGGTGCGCCGCTATCGTCAGGAGCTTCTGCGTCTTTTTTCATGACAAGCGTTAGCGGGAGCAGGAGCACAAGCGGAATCGTGATCGCAGTCGTTGCCGCGTTCGAAAGAACCAGCGAATTGAATGAGAAGTGATATTTGTCCATGAGCGCGGAACCGAACATATCCGTGCCATAAAGCGCAAAATTCCGTACGCTCATCATAAGAGAGTACCCGAGGCCTTCGTTACCCTTGGGCGTCGCGCGCGCCGCCAAATCGCAAAGAGCGCACTCTGCCAGAACGAATCCAAATCCGAAGCCTGCCTCCGCGACAAAGGCCATGGGCACGGAGTAATACAAGAGATACGCCAGTCCTCCGAGTGTCCCACCGGTAAGGCAGATGAAGAGTAGGTTTCGCAGGTTGATTCGCTTGCAGGCGTATGCGTACAAAATTGCAGCGAGAACGCCGCCGAGGCCTTGGGTGAACTGCAACATTCCCTGGCCGTGCGTGTTCATGTGCAAAAAATCCTGCTGCCTGTAAAATGCCGCGGTCTGTTGGCCCGGTGCGATGTAAAAGAGCGCCATGAATCCTGCTGCCGCCCACATCGTTCCGGCAGTTGCAATATTTTTTAATTGCTTGCCGGCGTTCGCCAATAGCTCGCTGGCGTTTACCTTTTTTCTTTGCTCGTAGAGAAAAAAGAGTGTCACAGGCACGAGCAGAAACGTAATGCCGCCGCAGGCTGCCGCTGTGAAGCCGAAGGCAATACTGGCGAGAAGCCCTCCCAGGGCACCGCTGGGCAGGTACGATCCATACATGGCGATTTGCCTAGCAGCAGTAAGGCGACCGGTGCCCGCGGTTGCCTGACCCACCTCCACCAAATACGCGCCGACCACGGTGCTCATAATGACCATGAACAGGTTTATAGCTATGGCCATCCACAGGAGCTTGCCGTATTCATGCGGCGTGAAATACAGCCCGGCCCACGATAATGTCGCCAAAATTGTGCTGCTTAGGATGTAGCTGCGACGCCGGCTACCAAAGAGCGGAAAAGCGTCTGTAATTACGCCGACGATCGGTTTCAGATACCAAGGGAAGGTGGTCCAGAAGAAAAACGCAGCGTTCACGGTTCGATCTACGTGAAGCTCGTTTTTCAAGAGATTCTGAATCGGAATCTTTGCTAGGATCTGCGTCTGCGAAAGCGTTGTGGCCACGATACCGACAAGGATTACGATCGTCGCATTTCGTACCGAATTGCTTGTCTCGGTTTTTGGTTCGGAGAGAGTTGTCGCCATGCAGTCTCCCGGCAAGATCGAGTGGCGAAATCTGTCAGAGTCTAGCAGCTTGCTTCAAACCGCAACCAAACGCTTGCTGATTCCGCGAATAGACGCAGAAAGCCTGTCGAGGCGATCGAATGAGTGGAGCGGTAGCTCAATTGCCGGCCGCAGGAGCGGTCTGTGCATAGTAGCCGGTGCGAGTCCTGGCTGTGATTTTTCCGTGTCCGGCAGCGGCGACGTCCACCTTCACGGTGCGGAATGTTCCATCCATTGCCGAGTTGCTCGGATAGTAGCCGATGGTGTATTGATCCCGGATCTCGCGAGCCACGCGCTGGCATAAGGGCGTCACTTCATCCAGTGTTTCGGGGAAGTATGCTTCGCCGCCGGTAGCGTCGGCCAGTTCCTTCAATACTCGGCTCGAATTGCGAACCATGTGCTTATCGTTTTTGCGGTCGTCCTGGCTGAAGACGCCAATGGCGTAAATAGTCGCGTTGGACTTTTCAGCGGCGCGAACTGTGTCCGTAAACGAACTCCGGCTGGCGGTATCTTCGCCATCGGTGACGAGCAGTAATACTCGCCGATCCTTATGTCCCATTTTCAGGTGATTCAGCGAGCCAATTACGGCGTCATATAGCGCGGTGCTGCCGCGCGAATCGATGCGCGCCAGCGCGTCGGACATATCCTGTTGATTGTTCGTAAAGTCGCCGTCCGTATCCAAATAATATTCGTCGTTAAAATTCACCACAAATGCTTCATCCTGCGGATTGCTCGTCTTGACGAACGTCATGGCCGCGGCGTTCACCTGCGCACGCTTCTCGCGCATGCTGCCGCTGTTGTCGATTACCAGGCCCATCGTTAGTGGAATATCTTCGTGCGTGAATAACGAGACCTTCTGTTCGACTTTATCTTCGAAGACGCGGAAGTTCCTTCCGGCCAAGTTGTCAACCATTTCTCCACGGTCATCCATTACGCTCACGTGGAGCACCACCATATCGACCGTGGACTTGATCGTGCTGCCTTTTTGAGAAGCGCTATCGGGAGGCGGTGGAATATCAATCGTGGGCACGGGAACTTGCGCCGGACTCGCTTCCTGCGCGGCTAACGGCCTTCCCCACACGGCGAGCACGATTGTCAAAACGATCAGAAATGCGATGACGACGGCGGAGAAAACGAGCAGCGGACGAGTTTTAGCGCCCGGGCGCATAGTACCCGGTCTTTGCATAAACCGTAAGGGGAGGGACACCCTTGGGTGGTCGAACTGTGACCTTAATCTTGCGCCATTTGCCGTCATGGGCTTCGTCGCTCGGTCTATATCCAATCACATACTGATTGCGCAACGTCTGGCTGATCTTCGTCGCGATGTCCGGCAACTCCGAGGGGGAGCGTACCGTATACGTCCTCCCGCCGGTCAAATGCGTCAATTCGTTCAGAAGCGAAGGGCCGTTGCGCTCTTCTGGAGTGGGGCCGCCATCGGCTTCATACAAACCAATAGCGTAAATCTGCACGTCCGACTCCTGTACGAAGTTACGGACGTCATTCTCCCCATACCTGCTATGATTATCGCCTCCATCGGATATGATGAGCAACGCTTTCCTTCTGTTGTGTGCTCCTCTCATCTGGCTTAGGCCCAGGTACACCCCGTCATAAAGGGCAGTCATTCCGCGAGCGCCAACGTACATCAGGCGGCTCTGAATATCGTCCACACTGCCGGTGAACGGGCTCACGAGCTGGGCTCGATCATTGAAGTCCACGAGGAAGAATTCATCACGCGGATTCGCGGTGAGAAGGAATTGGACGGCAGCATTCTTTGATTTATCGAGTTTATCGCCCATGCTGCCGCTCATGTCGAAAATCACGCCGATTGAGACGGGAACATCCTCGCTGGCGAACTTCACGATTTCCTGTTCCTTACCGTCTTCGTATACGCGGAAGTTGCTTTGCTCTAAGCCGGTGACCAAGCGTCCTGTGGGTTCAGTGACTGTGACATACACTAGCGTCAAGTCAGACTCAGCCTTAAGGACGGGCCCTTTGGTTGTGTTCTCCTGAGGAGGGGGAGGAGCCGGAACCGAAGGCCCAGCTGGCATTTGCTGGGCGTGGACGGAGCAGCACATGGCAAGCAACAACAGGCTGGCCATCGCACACACCGCCACGTTGCGCCTGCGACAGCTCTTCGGGGTTGATCGCTCGATCAATTTTCCCCCAAACTGCCCCGCGCTGATAATACCACTCAGTCTGCCGAAATCAAACTGTTGGTAGGACTTGGGACTGTCTTCAGCCATTAGCGAACTCCCTGTTTTCTAGCCACCCCAGCCCTGGTCTTTTGTCTCAAATCGAAAAATCGCAAACGATCAGGCAAAGCCATCAATCGACTGCGGGAGAACACTCAGCCTCGTTCCTTGGTTGTTGCTGCTGGGGCAATTGCGAAGACCCACCAAACGAGTCCGTACGCTCCTGTATGTTGGGTAACGCGCGGGCACAGGCGTGTTAAGATCACCCCTGTCTTCTGGCATATGGCTATTTCGACCACAGTCGTAGCTGCAATTCCCGCACGCTATGCATCCGTTCGCTTCCCCGGTAAGCCGCTTGCGCCCATCGCTGGAAAACCAATGATCCAGCACGTGGTTGAACGTGTTCGCCAGGCAAAAACCGTTAACCGCGTCGTCGTTGCCACAGATGATGAACGCATTCGAGCCGCTGTAGAAGGCTTCGGCGGCGAAGCTATCATGACGCGTTCGGATCACCGTTCGGGTACTGACCGCATTGCGGAAGTATCGGCGCATATTCCGGCTGATATCTATGTCAATGTTCAGGGCGATGAGCCATTGATTGCACCTGAAACTGTTGACAGTGTTGTCTCGGCGATGCTTGAGGATTCCTCTGTGCAGATCGCAACGCCCTGCATTGAAATTGCCGAAGCGAACGACATCATGGACCCCAATATCGTCAAAGTCGTGCTCGATTTCGACGGCAACGCTCTCTATTTTTCCCGCGCTCCGATTCCCTGGGTTCGCGACACGAACTCGGGGCTCGCCGTGTCCCATTGGAAACATCTCGGCCTTTACGCCTTTCGCCACAATGCTCTTGTCGAGTACCCTACACTCCCGCCCGGTCAGCTCGAACCGATCGAGCAGCTCGAGCAACTCCGGTGGCTTGAGAACGGCTTCCGCATTCGCGTCGTCGAGACGGCCCACGATGCAGTCAGCGTGGACGTCCCCGCCGACGTGGATCGAGTCGAAAGACTGCTCCGGGACGACTCGAGACAAGCTTCCGCGTAAGCCGAGCGTGCGCGGTTGCGGATTACGCTTGCGCGGACCAAGGCGGCTCGTTCAGCATATGAACCGAACAATAAATCAGATCATTCTGAGCAAAGCGCCGGAGGTCCGCCATGGCGGAAAGGACCTCTCTCGCTTTTCGCTCATGCACCCACAGAAATTGTATCTCCGTCCGTGTCTCGCTTTTGTCATTGCTCTGTCATTATTGTTCGCCGCTTCTGCCGCGTCCGCCGCGACCGATCCATACACCGTTGCGAAGCCATTGCGCGGGCGTCAGTCGGCATCTACTGCTGTCGCCGGCGACCGCTACTTCGAATTCCATAGCGGTTTTTGGATCAACATGCACCTTTTTCTCCTGGAGGAGGCGCTCACTCGAAAGGCGGGACGCGATACGGGGCGGGAAGCCGAGTTCACAAACGACTCGAGTATTTCCGCCACGTTGAGCGGCAATGAAAAGACCAATTGGGATGCCGCTGTTGCCTATTACCAACAAAATTTGATAGGTCTCGATCTAGTCGCGAACGATCGAATGCGAATCATTAAAAACACGCTCGAGAATTTCGAGGATCAAGCGTCTTTGCGCCTCTCGCATCTGGACCCGAGATTGGTTCGGGTGCTGAATAACGCAGCGCCCGTATACCGCGCACATTGGTGGACGGCGCATGATCGTGCCAATCGTGCCTGGATTGCGGCTGTAAGTCCGCTAGTCGACTCCGACGGCGATTCGCTTACGCAAAAGATCGCAACTGCATACGAAACCACGTGGCCGGATAGTCCTGTGCGCGTTGATGTGGTCGCTTACGCGAACGACTCCGGCGCGTTCACGTCCTTGCTTCCGACACGTATCGTGATTTCGAGCATGGACCCGGGTAATCAGAAGTTAGCGGCGGAGGAAGCTCTGTTTCACGAAGGTTCTCATGCGCTCGTAGAAAAAGCGGGTAATTTGCTGCTCAGTGATTTTGCCGTGCATCGAAAGAAGGCACCTCCCGAATTGCTCCACGCCATCCTCTACTTCAGCGCGGGCTATTTCATGAAAGAGTTGCACCCGGATTACATTCCCTATGCAAAAGCAAACGGCTTATGGCAGCAGCCGGCTTGGAAGGGCTTCCATGAAGCCATTGTTAAAGATTGGCAGCCGCACCTCGAAGGCCAAGCCAGCCTCTCCGAAGCCGTCTCTCGCCTCGTTTCAGACGTGATAGCATCTCGGAATTAGTTGCGCGACTATCTTCCGTAAACAAGAACGTGAAACGTGCCGAGCTGGGCCATTCGGCGTCCTCCTCGACCATTTGTGGGCGCCGAAGGTGTGTTGAAATCCGCGGTGTCCAAGAATATCTCATGCGTCTTTGTATCCAGGCCCATCGTTTTCGCGCCGTACTCGCTCTTGATTGGATCGAGAGCCGTGTAATTATCGGGCGAATCTTCGTGAAATACGTCAACCTCGCCCGCAATTGTCGAGACAAGAATCAGTCCAGTAGCCGGATCGAATCGCGCCGCGTCGGTTCCCGCCGCGATCGGAAACGTTCGGATCACCTTCCCATTGTCAGCGTCAATAATCGCTAGATTTTGAGGGCTCCGGCCTGCGCTGAATAGTCTGTGGTGCTCGCTGTCGATGGCGAGCGCCGTGGGATGCCCATCTGGCCCCGTCGGCCAGCGCGATGTGACTTCTAATGTCTTCGTGTCGATCACCGCGATCTGATCCTTGTCGGCCAGATTCGCAAACACCTTTCCTTTGCCGTCGGCCACGGCAAATTCTGGAGACCCTCCCAATGGAATATTCTTCACGACCTCGCCTGTTTTTGCGTTCACCACGGTGGAGGAATTGCTATCGCCATTCATTGAAAACGCATATTTCGAAGCTGGATCGTAGAGCATGCAGTCTGCATCGGGCTGCGCTTTCGCATCGCTAATTTTTTTTAAAGTTTTAAGGTCGAAAATTGTGATCGTGCCGTCGGTGCCGTCGGTGATGAAGCCATGACCAAATTCCGGGGCCACAGCGACTCCGTGTTGACGCTGAAATCCCGTGATAAAGCCGAGACTCGCGCCTGTATCAGCGTTAAGCACTTGCACGGCCGTTCCGCGCCCGAGGTAAACGCGGCGCGCCGCAGAATCGACGGTGACGTAGTCGAAATATTCGGATTGTGCGCCCGGGGCCGCGCCGAACTTATACGTCTTCAACAAATGGTATCCGCTCTCCGCTGCGAACGAGATAGCGCTTCCGACAAGTACGATGGCGGCTATGCTTAGTATTCGCAAATTCGAACTCTTCATGTGATCCTCCTGTTCGCCTTGGCCCGATGTGCGGTGGCGGCGGGCATTGTAGCTGATGCTTTCTGAAGATCATGTGAACGGGCATACACGGGTGCGATTGCCATGCCTTAATGGGCGGGCAGCGGAAATTCGCTACGGTCGCCGCGAATTGCTTGCCTTGAATCTGGTCGCGTCATAAGATTGCTGTTTGACGTTTGAGGAATTGCCCTCCTGTACATTTTCAGGTTGAGAGACGGTACGGGCCAAGTGCGGCCCAGCGGAGATTCGAGTGGCTGAAAAGGTTCGGACGAAAGCGGTAGCGATCGTCGGCGCGCAGTGGGGCGACGAGGGTAAAGGCAAAGTAGTCGATTATCTGGCATCTTCCTTTGACTACACGGCGCGTTACGCAGGAGGCCACAACGCCGGGCACACGGTAATTTTCAACGGCAATAAATTCATTCTTCAATTGATTCCGAGCGGCATTCTTCGACCCGGGAAAAAGGCGATCATCGGTCCGGGTACGGTTGTCGATCTGGCCGCGCTTGTCGGCGAGCTGGAAAACCTCAAGAAAAGCGGTATCGATGTGGGCGGGCGGCTTTTCCTCAGCAAACGTGCCCATGTGATTTTTCCGTACCATCGTGAAATGGATCGCGCCGCCGAATCGGCGCGTGGCGCCGCTGCCATCGGCACCACATCGCGTGGAATCGGTCCCGCGTACGAAGATAAAGCGGCGCGCCGCGGCATCCGAGTGTGCGATCTCCTCGATGCCACTCGCTTTCGTGAAAAGCTCGATCGCGTAATCGCGGAAAAGGATGCAATCAGCGCCGCATCTTACGGGCACAAGCTCGAGACTGCGGGCCTGTTCGAACAGACGATGGAGATTGCGGCCCACATTCGGAGCCTCATCGCGGATACGACGGCACTCTTAAATACGGCCTTGGATGCGGGGGAGACGGTCCTTTTTGAGGGTGCGCAGGGGACCATGCTGGACATTGACCATGGCACGTATCCGTTTGTCACTTCATCGAACGCGATTTCGGGCGGTGCAACGACAGGTCTCGGCGTGGGGCCGACACGAATCACAGGTGTGGTTGGTGTGACAAAAGCCTATACAACACGCGTCGGTAGTGGGCCGTTCCCGACCGAGATGCTTGATGGAGACGCGGAAGCCGTTCGCGCGCGTGGCAACGAGTTCGGCGCCGTGACCGGACGTCCGCGACGCTGCGGCTGGCTCGATCTGCCGGTTTTGAGGTACGCGAAAATGCTTAACGGCATCGATTCACTCGTCGTCACGAAACTTGACGTCTTCGATTCGCAGTCGGAAATCAAGGTCTGCACAGGTTACAAGTACAAAGGCTCACCGTTGAAAGAGATGCCGCCGGAAATCGAAGTCCTCTCGGAAGTTGAGCCGATCTATCACACGTTGCCGGGCTGGCAGCAGCCGACTCCACATGCGCGTGAAGTGAAAGATCTTCCGGTAGCAGCGCGCGATTATCTTAATTTCATTTCCGAAGCGCTGCAGGTGGAAATTGGCATGATCAGCACCGGTCCGGAACGCGACGCGACGATAGTCCCTCGCGGTACCAAACTCGCGTCCTGGCTATGATGTAGGGAGGCTAGCCTGCCTTGATGCGCGAGCGGCTGCGGAAGAAAATAGCGATCAGCAGCAGGACGACAAACGCGCTCGCCGCCGAACTCAGCCAAAAAGAACTCCAGTTCCTTGTTACCACGCCTCCCACGGTGTGCGAGAAGTAGTCGATCGTCACGCCCGAACTCACCGCGCCGATGAACATTCCTACGCCGTACGTCAGGAAAGTGATGATTCCCTGTGCGGCACTGCGCAGATGCGGCGGCGCCTCCTGATCCGTGTATAGCTGCCCAGTAACGAAGAAGAAATCGAAGCAGACGCCATGCAAGAGGATCGCGATGTAAAACATCCAAACCAAAGCGCCCACGTTGCCGTAAGCAAGCAGAGTGTACCGGATCGTCCATGCAAGCATTCCCACAATCAGAATGCTGCGCACCGTCATGCGCCTGAGAAGAAACGGCATCAGCAGCATCATCCCGACTTCGGATACCTGACCCAGCGCCATCTTTCCAGCCGCGTTCTGCCAGTGCAATTCGTTCAAATAGTCGTTTGTGAACGAGAAATAGAAGGTTAGGGGAATGCAGGCGAGAACGGAGGCAGCCGCGAAGACCGCGAATGCAGGCCTTTTAAACATGACGAGCGCGTCCAGCCCGAGAATGTCTCGGACGCGAATCTCTTTGCCCTTACCCTTTGGCGGCGTGTGGGGAAGCGTGAGGCTGAAGAGGGCCATGACAACGGACGCGACCGCCGCTATCAGAAACTGCGAAGCGGATTTTTCAACGGCCAGAATGCTGATGGTGATGCCGATGCCGATCCATCCAAAGGTGCCGAAGACGCGTATCAGCGGGAAGTCGCGTCCAGCATTGGACATGTGCTGAAGAGCGATGGAATTCGTCAGCGCGATGGTGGGGAAGTAACACAGGCAATAGATGAACATCAGGGCGTAGACCGCCGAGAACGAACTGACGCGAGTAACGTAAAAAAGCAGGACGGCGCCAATCAGATGCAGCAGGGCAAGGACGCGTTCTGAAGAAAAGAATCTATCGGCGAAGAGGCCCACAAAGAACGGGGAAATCATACTTGCCAGAGCGGTGGTGCCGAAAACTGCGCCGGCCTGAGTGCCCGTAAAATGAAGCGTGGTCGTAAGATACGTATCGATCGTGACGTACCAGGCGCCCCAAATCACATAATTCAAAAACATCATGAGGCTCAGGCGAAGCCTGATCGATAGGGGAATGCTGCCTGATCCAGTGAAAGTTGCTTGCTCCGCCATCCCGGTTCCTCCGGTGCTAAGGGCTTACGTTTTCACAACATGAAGGCGGGGATGATAACACGCGGCGCTTATTCACGCTTCGGAAAAGGTGTTTCGTAGTATGAAAAGCGGGATAAGAAGCTTGCTTTGTCTTGCGAGCAAAAATAAGTGCCAGCTTGAGCGTCAACTGGATTGACGCATCTGGCGCCTTAAAATGCCCTTAAGGAGCCATAAAATGCCAGAAATGGTGCGTTTGGCGCCTTAAATCCGGTTAAAGGCTTTTGCGCAGTATAGTAAGCACCTTCGATCACTCCTAGCGAAGCGCAAGCTGTTCATTCGCACCGCATAGCGGACACGGGATCGATGCGCATGGCGCGGCGGGCCGGAACAAGGGCAGCGATCAGGGACGTTACTACGAGTGTGCCGATCGCTGCGGCGATTGAGACCGCGTCCCCCGAGCCGATCCCATACAGCATGGATTGGAACAATCGAGTTGTGGCAATCCCGCCAGCAATGCCAGCCGCCGTACCGCCGGCTAACATGAGGAACACATCCAGGACGACCATCCGCAGGACATCTCGCCGCCTGGCGCCGAGAGCCATACGAATCCCGATTTCCCGGGTGCGCTCGGCGACACGATAAGAAAGGACGCCGTAAAGCCCTACACACAACAGCAGGAGAACGAGCGCTCCAAAGAAAGCTGAAAGTTTTGCCACCAGCACTTGCGAATTTAGCGAATCGGTGACGAGATTGTCGCCGGTTTCGATGCTGTCAATGATTGCTCTCGGGGCGAGCGCCTGAATTTTCGTTCTTACGCTAGTAATCAGTGAGCGGGGATTGCCTACGGCTCTCACTTCGATGTTTGGTGCGCCTTCATCGTCGAAGGCCGCACTGCTCATAGGTGCATAGAAGCGCCGGCGGACCGACTCGCGCACGCTGTGATCGTGAACGTCGCGGGCGACGCCGATGATCTCGTAGGGCGGGGCGGGGTGACCCAACGCGATATAGACCTGCTGACCCAGCGGGTTCCGGTCACGAAAATAGAATTTGGCGAACGATTCGTTCACGACGGCGACGCGGGCACCGGTTTGAAAATCCTGCTCGTTGATTTCGCGTCCCATCACGATTGGCACTCCGACAGTACTGAAATAGTTGGGGCCAACCTCATCGTCGCCTGTGTGCAGATCCGCCTTATTCGCGGGGTTGAAACCCGCGACGCGCACGTCGTCGCTCGATTCGTCGCCGCTGAAGAGGCCATTCGAGGAGGCTGTCACGCTGCGGACTCCGGGAATAGTTACCAAGCCGTTGACCAATTCGCGGGTTTCGTTCAGGATTTCCGGTCCTTTATAGCCGCTCGTGACCAGGTCTACTCTTGCCAGCACCAAGTGGTCTCGGCTGTAGCCAAGGTCCACATCTTGTAGTTTTTGCAGACTGCGGACGAGCAGGCCCGCGGCCATCAGAACAAGCATCCCTAGTGCAATCTGCGAGCTGATGAGGATTCGCCCCGCGCGGCCCAAGCCGACGCTCGTGCCTCGGTTACCCTCTTTCAGAGCATGGTCCAGGCCGGGCTTGAGGAACTGAAGCGCAGGCGCAAAGCCAAAAAGCAGGCCTCCGACCAAACAAACGGCAGCGGTAAAAGCGAGAACCCGCCAGTCGAGACCGAGGTTCAACGCTTCTGTGCTATTGCGGCTGGCCACCCCGACAAGCGCACCGGATCCCCAGCGCGCGATCAACAAGGCCAGAGCTCCGCCCAGCACCGCGAGCAACATCGCTTCTGTTAACACCTGGCGAACGATTCTGGCCGGACCGGCACCGAGAGCCAGCCGCACGGCAAACTCACGCCGGCGGGTGGCTGAACGCGCCAACATCAGGTTTGCGACATTGACGCAAGCCACCAGCAGCACAACTCCCACGAGGGCCATTAACAGAAGCAATGGCATTGAAAATTGCTCGCGCAGGCGAGAGAGCCCACGCGCGCCGGGAGAAACCTCTACGTCGAATTTCATCGTACGCATTGCGCCGCGATCGTCCGCGGTGAGCCGAGCCGAAAGTGTTTCGGTGAGTGCCTGCTTTACGACGCCTTCCACGTTCTCTCGCGCTTGCTGGAGTGAGACGCCGGGACGAAGCCGAGCCATTAGGAGCAACGTCGAGATGTCCGGCGTCTGCATGAAGTCGCGTCCAGGCAAGACCTGTGGTTCCATCATGATGGGAACCCAGAGTTCGGTGTGGTCGTCCACTACTTCGCCCGAAAATCCGGGTGGCCCGACGCCGATGATCGTGAATGGATAATTGTTCAACTGTACCGTGCGGCCGATTACCGATGGATTGCCCTCAAAGCGGTCTCGCCAATACGCGTAACTAATAACGACGAATGGATCGCTTCCAGGAGTCTGATCGTCCGCACCCGTGAACATTCTGCCGAGCAAAGGCTCGAGCCCGAGCGTCTGGAAATAATTACCCGTGACCAATCTTCCCCTGACTTTTTCCGCGCCTCCTTCAATCCTGATTTGTAGAGTGTCGATGTGTGAGCTAGCCAGTACCGAAGAAAACACCTTGTTGGAATCACGCACCTGCTCATAAAGGGGGTACGAAAAAATATCCGTACGCGGAGTGCCGTTGGACCACGAATGAATGTGGATGGGATTTCCGATGATGACGAGTTGCTGTGGATCACGAACCGGCAGGGTACGTAGCATTAGCGCATTAATGACGCTGAAGATGGCGGTGTTGTCGCCGATGCCGAGGGCCAGGGTGAGCACGGCGACAGCGGTGAAGCCGGGATTTTTGCGGAGCATGCGGATGGCGAAGCGGATGTCCTGGAGCAGAGAATCGAGCCAAGCGCCGGTGCGGACGGCGCGGACTTGTTCTTTGAGTTGTTCGACGCCGCCTAGTTCTATTTTTGCGGTGCGGCGGGCTTCGTCTGGAGGCAGGCCTTCTTTTATTTTTGCGTCAGTGAGCAACTCGAGCTGGGAGCAGATCTCGTTGTCGAGATCGCTATCGCGTTCGCTCTTGCGGAAGAGATTGCGAGTGAAGCTGACTATGCGCGGAAAGAATGGCATGGTTTGGCTCCTCGATTTGAGGGTTGTGTCGCACCTACGGCGCTCGATATATTTTGGGGGTTTTCCCCACCCTTCCGGGTGGGGCTAAGTTGTGCCGTGCCTACGGCACTCGAAGAAAAGAGAGGCCAGAGGCTCCTCATGTTTGCGGCTGGCGGATCGATGCTCATGCTTCTCCCCTTTCCATGCAGCACAAACACCCGTTAAAAAGGCGGCCGCTCCAACGGCAAAAAGCGGCGGCAAGACCGCCCGACTGAACGGCGAGTCGGTCGCTACAAGACCAAAAACAAACAACCCAAAGCTCAATGTCAACGCCGACCACAAGCTCGGCGTTCTCAGGAAAACTGAAACCGCCGGTACGGAGACCGGCGCTCCCAGGAAAACCAAGGGCCCAAGCGCTCGCCCAAAAGCGCGGCCCCCATACAAACGACGGCACAGCGCCCGACTGGACAGCGAGTCGGCCGCTACTAAACCCGCTATTCGCAGCGCATGGCGCTTACCGGGTCGATGCGCATTGCGCGGCGGGCTGGGATGTAACAGGCCAGCAGGGCGACCGCGACGAGCAGCGTGGCGACGCCCGCGAACGTGGCGGGGTCGGTAGGCCCAACGCCGTAGAGCAGCTTCGTCATGAGCCGCGCGAGCATGAATGCACTTACAAGGCCCACTGCTGACCCGACAAGCGCCAAGATCAGGCCTTGTCGAATGATGAGCAGAAGAACGTCTTTGCGGCTGGCGCCCAGCGAAATGCGAATGCCGATTTCATGCGTGCGCCGCGCGACCGAGTAGCTGATCACGCCATAAATTCCGACGGCCGCCAGCGCCAACGCAACGGCTGCAAATACACCGAGCAGCAACATCTCAAAACGCGGCTGCGCGTTGGCTTCCGCGATGACACTGTCCATGGTGAGGACGTTGGAGATCGGCAGATCGCTATCGATCGACCAAATGGCGCTTTTCACTGAAGACGTGAGCGCGGCGGGATCGCCTGCGGTGCGTACGACGAGTGTTATGTAGTCCGCGTGCGTTCCGGTGATCCCGAGGAAGGCTTGGTCTTGAAAAGCGGCGACATACAGCTCGGGGTACGGCTTCCCGGTCCAATCATGCAGCATGGGATCTTTCACTACGCCGATTACAGTCATCCAATTGGGAACCTTGTCGCCCGTGAAGGCGATGCGTTGACCAAGCGGATCCCGGCTTGGCCAAAACGTGCGCGCCATGGTCTGGTTGATCACGACGACGGGCGGTGCGCCGGCAGTGTCCGCAGCTGAGATGTCGCGTCCTTGCAAGAGACGAATGCCCATTGTGTGGAAATAGCCGGGCGTGACGACGCGATAGACAGCGTCTGGGAGATCGGTCGGCGCGGGCGTGGGCCGGCCTTCGATGAGGAAGGTTCTGTCCCAAAGATCGCCGGCGATTGGAAGATGATTGATTCCGGCAGCCGACTCGACTCCAGGAACCGCGCGAACGCGCTCGATCATTTGCCTATAAAAAATCGGGCGGCGGCCGGGATCAGCTTCCCTGGATCCGGCGACGGGCACGATCATCGAGAGTACGCCGTGCGGGTTGAAGCCCGGGTCGATGGATTCCAGCGCTACGAAGCTTCGGATCATCAGTCCGGCGCCGATCAGGAGCGTGAGCGCAAGCGCGAATTCGGAGACGACGAGAATATTTCGCAGACGATTGCGGTGGATGCCCTCGCTTGAGCCGCGGCTATTTTCCTTTAGTGTGTCGGTGAGATTTACGCTCGACGCTTGCAGTGCCGGAACAAGTCCGAAGGCGATGCTCGTGAGAATCGTGATGAAGAGCAGGAAAATGACGACACCCGAATCGATGGAAACGGTCTCGACGCGGGGAATGTCCGCAGGGCTCAGCGCGACGAGCGCGCGGGTTCCCACATAGGCGAGAAGGAGGCCAACCGAGCCAGCCATGAGGGCTAACAAAAGATTCTCGGTGAGCACCTGACGAATGACGCGAGAGCGGCGCGCTCCCAGAGCTGTGCGGACGGCGAGTTCTTTTTTCCGTGCGGCGGCGCGAGCCAGCAGCATGTGTGCGACATTCGCGCAGGCAATCAGCAAAACGAAACCGACGGCTCCAATCAAAACGAGCAGGGGAGTCTCGATATTGCCAACAACTTTTTCCTTGAGCGGTGTGATGAGGATGTTCGTATTCGTGCCCGGGTACATTTTTTCGAGGCGCGCGGTGATCGTGGCCATTTCGGCGCGGGCTTGAACGAGCGTGACGCCGGGCTTGAGTCTCGCGAAGAGGCGAAGGCTGTTGCCGCCGCGACTTTGCGCGCGTGCTTCTAGCGAAAGCGGAGCCCACAGTTCGGAGTGCGTTGCCCAGAAGGGCGCGAAGTGGAAGCTGGGCGGCATCACGCCGACGATTGTGTAAGAGACATTGTCGAGGAGAATGGATTTGCCTAGCACGCTCGCATCACCGGAGAAGCGGCGCTGCCAGAGACCGTAACTAAGAATGACTTCGTGATCGTTGCCCGCGGTGTCTTCGCCCTGAACAAAGAGGCGGCCGAGCGCGGGGCGGATACCAAGCAGTGGAAGCATGCTTTGCGTGACATGAAGGCCGAGCAGATGTTCGGGCGATTGCACGCCAGTGAGATTGGGCGACCAATATTCGGCCGCGCCCATGTCCTCATAGGAAGTGCTCTGCAGACGATAATCGAGATAATTGGCGGGGGAGATCGGGCTGGTACCGTAGTGAAGGATCGTAACGAGCTGATCGGGATTTTTATACGCAAGCGGGTGCAGCAAGACGGAATTGACAACGCTGAAGATCGCTCCATTTGCGCCGATGCCCAAAGCCAAGGTGAGGACGGCGACGGCGGTGAAGCCGGGATTTTTACGGAGCATGCGGAGGGCGAAGCGGATGTCCTGGAGGAGGGAATCGAGCCAGGCACCTGTGCGCACCGCGCGGACCTGCTCTTTGAGTTGTTCGACGCCGCCCAATTCGATTTTTGCGGCGCGGCGGGCTTCGTCTGGCGACAGGCCTTCTTTTATTTTTTGGTCGGTGAGTAATTCGAGTTGGGAGCTGATTTCATTGTCGATGTCGGCGTCGCGCTCGCGTTTTTGGAGGAGGTTGCGAGCGAAGCTGATTATGCGTGAAAGGAAGGGCATGGTTTTTGGCTCCTGCTGCTTGTTGCGGCTCGGCAGTATTTTTGGAAAAGCCTCAACTCGGAAATACGCCAACCCGAGCTACATGACGTCACAAGACAAAAGCGCGCGCAAAAGACGCCGCTACGACAAACCTTCCTCGTTTGTACTACGCCTCGAGTGCTCGCGCGATGGCGAGGGAGATGCGACTCCAGCGTTCGGTTTCGGTTCCGAGTTGGCGCCGGCCGGCTTTCGTGAGCTTGTAGTATTTGGCGCGACGATTGTTTTCGGATTCGCCCCAGGCGGAAGCGAGCCAGCCTGCTTCCTCCATGCGGTGAAGCGCGGGGAAGAGCGAGCCGGGCTTTACCTGGAATGTTCCGTTGGTGATTTGCTCGATGCGGCGCGAGATGCCGAGACCGTGCATCTCTTCCAGGGCGAGCGCCTTCAGGACCATGAGGTCGAGCGTGCCCTGGAGAAGATTTGTTTGTTCGGGGCTCACGATTTCCGTGCTCCTATAGACAATCGATATTAGGTACGGGACGAAGCTACACCTGCGACGTATCGACTGTCAATAGGAGTAAATCGTTAACGGTATGGGTGTGCTTCAGGCGCGGCTCACGACGATGGCTTCGAGTTTTCCTGCGGCGCTTCCGCGCTGGAGAGAGCAGAGCGATCGCATGAGGGTTGGCCTGCCTGGCATGCAAGCTCGTTGCGTTCGGCTTTAGCTTGCGCGACCTGAGTTGATTGCGCGGGCGTGAGCAATGAGCGGTCGCAGAAGACGTCATTCGTTTCGCACTCGAGGAAATTTCTAGTTTTCTGCGCCTGGGTGACCTGCTGTAATTGCTGCGGATTGAGCTGCGATTTATCGCAGAGGCTATCGCCCGTCTCGCATAGGAGCAGGTTGCGTTGCCGATTGAGGTTGGCGACTTCCGTTTGTTCGTCACGTGTAAGCATGGAAAGATCGCACGAGCCGAGACCTGTTTCACAATTGACACGATTTTGGTCTTTGAGGATCTTTTCGATGGTCTGCGCTTGATCGGGAGTAAGAAGCGATTTGTCGCACATGTCGGGAGTTGTCTCGCAAGCGAGCAGGTTGCGCCGGCGATCGAGTTGAGCCACTTCCTTCGACTGGTCCGGCGTAAGCTTCGAGCGGTCGCAGTCCGAGTAGCCGTTGAGGCAGAGCGAGAGATTTTGTTCGCTATTCATGTCAGCGAGCTGTTTCGCCTGCGCTGGTGTAAGCAGCGACCGATTACAAGTTAGAAATCCGTTTATACAACTCTTGAGGTTATCCGATGAGGTGGCCGCTTTCGAATTGGAAGATTGCGCGAAAGTTGCCGGGACGAGAGTAAACAGCAGAATCAGAATGGAGCCAATGTATTTCATTGCCGGAGCCTCGCTTAATATGAAAGATCCTCCAGATGCGAGGGGAGCCAGCGCAGGTGCGCAGACGAAAGGAAAGTCCTACACGGGTAATTTTCGCGGTCTCTCCTCACTTTGTGAGACGAATGGAATCGCTTTCGGTTAGTCAGTTTTGCGGGTGGCAATGAATAGTGCGCAGGGGAAGGCAGGCAGTAACGGAGGTGCCGTTCTGGTCTGAATCGATTTTTAGGGCGCCGCCCACGCTTCTGACGCGTTCGCGCATGCCGCGCAGGCCGACTCCGATACTTTCGCCGGAAGAAAGCCGTGACTTGGTCTCTTCGGCGATTCCATGACCCTGATCGCGAATTTCGAGCAGAATTTCAGAGGGAGTGCGCGAGAGCCGGATAAGCGCGGTGGAACTGCCGGAGTGGCGATGAATGTTGGTGAGGCTCTCCTGAACAATGCGGAAGAGAGTGAGTTCATAATCCTGCGGCAGGCGATCCATTTCCGCAGGCATTTCGAATTTCACGTCTACGCTGCTGCGTTTGGCAAATCCCTCCACGTACCAGGCAAGCGCGGACAGCAGACCCATCTCGTCGAGCATAGGCGGATGGAGAAGGTATGAGATGGTGCGGATCTCATTGGAAAGCTGCTCAGCAAGTTCGGAGATTTCGGCGAGCGACTTAGCTGAGCGCGGGCTGAGATTTGACTCTTCTCGCGCCATACGAGAAGCGGTGATGCTGATTCCCGCCGCAAGTTGGCCCATGCTGTCGTGCAATTCGCGGGCGATGTGGCGGCGTTCCTGATCTTGCATTTGGAGGAGCCGTCCGGAGAATTCGCGCTCTTTGATCGCTTCCTCGGCCTTTTTGCGGCCGGTGATATCGCGCGTGACGTTGGAGGCGCCGATGATGCGGCCATCAGAATCGCGGACGGGAGAGATCGTGACGGAGACGTCGATGATGGAGCCATCTTTGCGCAGGCGGACGGTCTCTTCGTGCTCGATACGTTCCCCGGCCGCAATCTTGGCTATGACCTCGTTTTCATGATTGCGAAGCTGCGGAGGAATGACGATCATGATCGACTGCCCAATAGCCTCGTCGGCTGAAAAACCAAACATCCTTTCGGCGGCGGCGTTCCAACTGGTGATGATACCGTCGAGGTTTTTGGAGATAACAGCATCGTCAGAAGATGCGACGATTGCGGCAAGCTGATATTGAGCCTGCTCGCTTTTTTTCAAAGCTTCTTCCGTGCGTTTCAGATCGGTGACGTCGATGACGACGCCGAACATGCGCTCCTGATTGGCCATCCTGCGGCCCTTAGAGCGAAACCATCGCAGTCCGTTTTCCGGATGCAGGAACCGGTATTCGAAATCGATTTCTCCGGAGCGATAGCCTTCGTCCATCAGGCGGAAGACCCGTTCTTGATCTTCGGGATGCACACGGGAACGCCATTGCGTGAAGAGCGTGTCGTCCTGATGCGTGCCGAATATGCTGTGAAGTTCGTCGGAAAGAACAGCCAAATGAACCGGGTCCCATTCCCACGAACCGATTCCCGCAGCGGCTTGAGAGAGGCGCAGGCGCTGTTCGCTTGCCTCGACGGCTTGACGCGCAGCGACCTGTGGGGTGACTTCAACGCCATGGTATAAGAGGCCTTCGATTTGACCGGAGGCATTGCGAACCGGCTGGATAACGAAATTGATGTAGATTTGCTGCGTTTGGCCATCGGGCGTTCCGATGAGAACGGGATTTTCCGTGCCGACGTACTCGACTCCGGTGCGATAGACCTGATCAAGCAGGTCGAGATACCCCTGCGATTCCAGTTCCGGCATTACTTCTCGCGCCGGCTTGCCGATGAGATCCTCGATTTTGGCGCGACGCGACATGCGGAGACATTCGCTATTGACGAAGGTGAAGCGGTGTTCGGGGCCATGAAGCAGAGCGAGGCCGGCGGGCGCATTGGTGAAGAGCTGCTGCAACTGCGTCAACTGTAGCTCGGCCTGAGCATGCAGAGTTTCGAGGCGCTCGGAGAGCCCGCGAAAACGAGCTTCGCTTTCGCGCAATGCGGCTTCAGCCTTGCAGCGTTGGATGAAAGAGGCAGCCTGGCGGCCATAAAGGTCAAGACGGCGTAATGAATCAGCACTGGGGTGATGCGGGGAGCGGAAATGCGTTGAGACCATGCCCAAAGGCTTTCCATCGACATCGAGGAGGGGCACAGAGATTACGGCGCGATAGCCAGCGGCGCGAGCGACTTGGCGAAGTTCTGCGTAGGCTCCGTCGTTTTCGACGTCTTCGACGATGACGCGCTCACCCGAAGTCAAGGCTCTTCCGCAACTGGATTGATCGACGGAAGAGACCTCGCGGAAAAAAGACAGGAAGTCCTCCTGAAACCCGCATTGGGCCGCGATGTACAGAGTCCCACGATCGGGATCGAAGAGCTGAACATTGCCTTTATCCGCGCCCAGCGTTTCAATCACGCCGCCCAGCATCGAAAAGAGGCCTTCCTGTAAGTTCGACGTTCGGAGAAGGCGGCTGGTCCAATCGTTGAGCTTGGCAAGCGCCCTTGCTTCCTCTTCGCGCGATGCCGCCGCATTGGCCAACTGTAGCTGCATTTGAAACAACTTTTCTTCGGCCGTCTTGCGCGCCGTGATGTCTTCCACAACGGCGATGAAATATTTGATCTTGCGATCGGACGCTCGGACGGCGCTGACAGTTAGGTTGACCCAGACTATTGTCCGGTCTTTGCGGATGTAGCGCTTTTCCAAAAGATATTGGTCGATTTCGCCAGACGCGACTCTGGCAGCCTGGGCAAGATCAGCGGAAAGATCGGCGGGGTGTGTGATTTCCTGAAACGTCATTCCGCGGAGCTCTTTTTGCGTATAGCCGACGATCCCGCAGAGTTTGCCGTTCGCGCGCAGAAAATGGCCATCTTCGGAGACGAGAGCCATGCCTACGGCCGCCTGTTCGAACGTGAGTCGAAAGCGTTCTTCGCTTTCGGCCAGCTCTTTTTCAAATGCTGCCGCTCGATGAAGGATCGTCCGCTCGTCAGGCGGTTTGTTCGCTTTAGGCACGACTCTGTCTTCAAAGAATGCTTCGCCATGGCGGAGTTTCTTGATCCCGGCGAGCAGGTCGGTTGACATGGAGGATTTGCGGACGTACGCGCCTGCACCAGCCTTCAGCGCCTGACGCATCATCTCCGGTGAATCGTGCTGGCTGAGAACGAGGACCTGTGTTTGCGGCAGAATTTCGCGGACCTTGCGCGTGGCGTCGAGGCCGTTGAGATTGGGCATGCTGATATCCATGACGACCAAGTCCGGTTTGAGGTCCTGCGCTTTGGTAACGGCGTCTCGGCCATCGATTGCTTCCCCGCAAACCTCGCATTCGGGATCAGCGGAGAGGAGGGAGCGCACGCCCTTGCGGACGATCTCATGGTCATCGGCTATGAGAATGCGCATGAAACCCCTGTACTCCTATGACGACGTGTAAATCAGGTTTGGTGCGGCTAGTGCCTTGTGTCAGGCTTGCAACATAACGTGAGCTTAGACTCAGCCTCTATACAGCGATTGCTGTATAGCCGCGAAAGAGCGAATGCTCAGCAGAAATGCCGTGTGGGAGCCTATCCCCTGGTGGCGGGCAACGGACGGATACGCGGCGATTCGCGGCTATCGCGATGATCGAGGCGGTGCGCTATGGGAAACGCTCGCTGGACGGTTACGTGGTAATATGCGCGCGGTTTCCGCATCACGATGGCGGAGTTGAGCGCGCGCGGCTTTGATCCGCGCGATTTTCCGTGAGGAGGATTTCCGTATGCAACGGCGCAATTTCCTGAAATCCGCAATGAGCCTGCCCTTGCTTGCCGCTGCTGATGAGAAGGTGGCGCGAGCCGCAATTGGAATGCCGTCACCGAAGATCAAGGACATCAGTGTGATTGAGTGCGAGCCGGCTGGTGTGCGGTTGACGGTGGTCAAGGTTACGACGGACCAGGATGGCTTGTATGGATATGGATGCGCGACGTTTACGCAGCGCGCCGATCTTGTCCGTCCAGCGGTGGAACAATATTTAAAGCCACTGCTTCTCGGGCGAGCGGCCGACCGCATCGAAGATACCTGGCAGTCCTGTTACGACAGCTCGTATTGGAAAAACGGGCCGGTGCTGAACAACGCGATCAGCGGCGTCGATGAAGCTCTGTGGGACATCAAAGGACGACAGGCCGGTATGCCTGTCTATCAACTGCTAGGAGGGAAATGTCGCGAAGCCGTCGATACGTATGGACATGCGGGTGGCAACGATTTTCCAGATGTCGTCGCATCCGCGAAGAAATACATGGAGCAGGGATTTCGCAATGTGCGCGTGCAAATCGGAATTCCCGGAATGGCCGGATACTCGTCATCGGGTGGGGGAGCGACTACAAATTTTAAACCGTTGGAGCCGGGTCCTTTTTATGAGCCCGCTTATGACTTACGTCGCAGCCTGAAAATGCTGGAGATTTGCCGCGAGCAACTGGGCGAGGAAGTCGGGCTCATCCATGATGTGCACGAACGGCTTACGCCGAATGAGGGCGTTCAGTTCTGCAAGGAGGCCGAAAAGTTCCACATGTTTTTTGTGGAGGATCCGCTTTCGCCGGAAGATCTCGACTACTTTAAGCAAATTAGGCAGAACTGCGAGACGCCAATCGCCATGGGCGAGCTTTTCAACAGCCCGCACGAATGGCAGCCGCTGATCGAGCAGCGGCTGATCGACTACATTCGGTGCCATCTATCGCAAGTAGGCGGCCTCACGCCTGCGCGAAAAATCGCCATTCTGGCGGAACAATACGGCGTGAAGACGGCATGGCATGGGCCAGGAGACGTGTCTCCAGTTGGGCACATGGCGCAGATCTCGCTGGATATCGCGAGCACGAACTTCGGAATTCAGGAGTACACCCCGTTTAACGATCGGACGCAGGCGATCTTTCACGGTTGCCCCGTGATGAAGGACGGCTATTTATGGGTCAACGAGACGCCGGGCTGGGGAATCGAGATAGATGAAAAAGAGGCAGCAAAGGCTCCGTTCACGCAGGGTAGAAATAATTTGAATGGCGGTTGGGGCGTGATCAGAACGTTAGACGGGACTGTGATCAAGCAGTAGAGAAACCGCGTGCGTTCGATACTCGGTAGAGCCTTCTGAATTTTGAGAAACTTAATGGATACTCTCGCGAAACGCTCACGCGAGCTCGTATTATCGTCGATTACTGGGGATGTATACTCACCTTTCTGCTACGAAGCGCGTGTATTTATTCGCAACCGCCCAGTGCCGTTGGATGGAGACGGTTTGAGGGAATATGCTGACCAGGACTGACGCAAACATGGCTGATGACGACCGGCCGCGCCTGAGTACGAACCAGAAGGCGCTGAAGATCAATCTCGATCCCGTGTTTTACGGCACGTTTGCGGAAATTGGCGCGGGGCAGGAAGTGGCGCGCTGGTTTTTTAAGGTAGGCGGCGCGGCGGGCACGATTGCGAAGTCAATTTCCGCTTACGACATGACGGTGAGCGACGCCATTTACGGGCATTCAAAGCGATATGTCTCGCGCGAACGCCTGCAGGGCATGCTGAACTACGAACATGCCCTCAATCTGGAGCGGCTTACGCCCGCGCGGGGCGACACGACGGCGTTTTTCACGTTCGCGAATACGGTGGCGGCACGGAATTATTCGGGCACGAACGAGTGCCATGGCTGGATGGGCGTGAAATATCAGACGCAGCCGCGCGACGAAGATAGCCAGATTATCATTCATGTGCGCATGCTGGATAACACCGGCGAACTCCAGCAAGAGGCGCTCGGCATTATCGGCGTGAACCTGCTTTACGGGGCGTTTTTCCTTCACCATAAACCGCAACTTCTGGTCGAGTCGCTAATCGACAACTTGGGGACGCATCGCATCGAGATCGACATGATCGAGTTCTCGGGCATCGAGTTTCGGCGCGTCGATAATCGCGTGATGAGCCTTAAGCTTGTGCAGCTCGGGTTGAGCGGCGCGGCGATGTTTGGGCCATCGGGTGAAGTCTTGCAACCGTCGGAGGTGCTGAGGAAACGGCCGATCCTTGTCGAGCGCGGGAGCTTTCGGCCGGTAACGAAGGTAAATATCGACATGATCGAGTGCGCGCGCAAACGATTTGCCGCTGAGCCGGAGGTCGAGGCCGCCGAGATCGTCGAATTGATGGAAATCACGATGCGCAATCTGCTCGCGGATGGCGCCCTCAATCTGTCCGATTTTTTGGCGCGCGCGGAAGTGCTTGCTGCGGTGGGAAAGACCGTCCTGATTTCCGACTATTTTGAGTACTACCGGTTGGCCGCGTATTTAACGCGCTACACGTCAAAGCCGATCGCCGTAACGATGGGGATGGCGAGCATAGTCGATCTCTTCAAGGAAGAGTATTACGCCAGTCTCGAGGGTCGCACGCTTGAAGCTTTCGGAAGGCTTTTCACGAAAGATTTGCGTATCTATGCGTATCCCTTGCGCGATCCCGCCACCGGCCAGTTGACGACGGTGCAGAATTTCAAGCTCGCGGACTCACATCTACAGCATCTTTACGCGTATCTTGTAGAGCAAGGGCGCATCAAGCCGCTGGATAACTTTGATGAATCGATTCTGAATATTTTCTCGCGGGACGTATTAAAACGTATCAAAAATGAAGATTGCTCGTGGGAAGCGATGGTGCCGCCGGAAGTCGCCGCAATGATCAAGAAACATCGTTACTTTGGTTATCGTGAATCGGAAGTGCGGGATACAGCCCGCGCTTAATGACCTCAGGCAACTCGTTGAGATTCAATACCCAGCCTCAGGATTAATGTTCCAATTGTCGTTTTAGGTCGATTACGGAACTTTTGCATGCGACGTTCCGTAGGAATAGTGTGATGGCCACGCTGCCAAGAATGTCCCTTCGCACTTTCCGCGTCCTTAGTCTCGCCGTGGCCTCGCTATTTCTTCCGGCTCAATCGCAATTGGTGGCCGCATACCAAACTCAATCGACAACCGCGGCATCGTCGGCAGAGCCGCCCATGCGATTTGAGATTGCTTCCATCCGCCCGCACCGTTTCGCGGGCGACGAACCTTCCAACCGTCGTGTTCTTTCCGGAGGACGCTTCATCGCCACCGCCACCACAGTCCGTACGCTCCTCCGCATTGCGTTTGGCACTGATGACAATCTCATGTCCGGTGCACCGGGCTGGATCGACAATGAGACTTTCGACATCGACGCCATCACGGCCGATCACGCCGAAATCAAGACTCCAGAGCAACTCCAGCAACTTATTCTGTCGCTTCTCGAAGACCGCTTTCGGTTGAAATTTCATCGAGAGCAAAAGGAAGGAGCCGTCTATTGGCTCGAACTCGAGAAGCCAGGAAAGCTCGGTCCCTCCCTTAAGCAAAGCGCTCCGGAATCGCAGCCCGGCATGAGCACGAACGCCAACGGCTCGACAACCGTGATGAGGGTTTCAAAGATGTCCATGACGGATATTGCCGCGGCGCTTCGTCGCCAGGCCGGCCGTCCCGTCGAGGACCACACTGGCGTAAAAGGCAGCTTCGATTTCCAGATCGAATGGGCTCC
>DATNBB010000259.1:0-4163 GCA_035607335.1 Binatia bacterium
GAGAATCTCCTCAATATCGCGGTCGGGAATATCCGCGCCCATCACACGCAGCAGCTCTTCGCGCGAGAGCTCGATTCTTCTTTCGGTGCTGCGGCCCGGATAAACGTCCACGGCGCCTTCGAGCAATTCGCCGCCGGCCACCTGTTGAATCAGCTCCGCCGCGCGCCGTGAAGCGAGATCCGCCATCTCAGGATCGGCTCCTCGCTCGAAACGATAAGATGCCTCCGTACGTAAACCGAGTGCCTTGGAAGTGCGCCGCACGGAAATCGGATCGAACCACGCGGATTCCAGCAGAATATTCCGGCTGGCAAATCCGATTTCGCTTTCCGCGCCGCCGATCACACCGGCAATGGCCACCGCGCGCGCAGCATCCGCAATCACGCACATCTCCTTCGCAAGAGTGCGTTCGGCGCCATCCAGCGTGCGAATCTTTTCTCCCGGACGCGCACGCCGCACCACAATCCGCTTCTCCGCCAGCTTATCGAGATCGAACGCGTGCATCGGCTGGCCGAGCTCGAACATGACGTAGTTGGTCACGTCGACAACATTGTTGATCGAATTCTGCCCAATCGCTTCGAGCCGCTGCCGCAGCCATTGCGGCGAAGGCTGCACCTTCACTCCGCGCAGCACGCGAGCCGTATATCGGCCGCACAAATCCGAAGCTTCGATGTCGACGCGCGTTGCAGATGCGGTCTTTTCAGACGTTTCTTTGAGCTTGGGGCGCACCGGGTTCACCGAGAGCCGGTATATTGCCGCCACTTCGCGCGCAATGCCATAGTGGCCTAGGCAGTCGGGCCGATTTGCGGTGACTTCCGCATCGAGCACGGGCCCGGCACCGCTTTCATCGATCGAATCGATGGCGACGCCCGCCAGCGAAAGCCGCGAGCGAAGGTCCGTCGCCGGAGCCACGACATCAACGAACTCCTTAAGCCAGTTGTAGATAATCTTCATCGTTGTGCCGGGACTTGCAAGTCGTGCCCGGTAGGTTCTGTGGGAAATTTTGCGTTCATTCTAGTCAAATTACGGTAGCGCAATTCGGCGCATGGAGGCAACGGAAACACACGAAAGTAAAACTCGCCGCGCCATACGCGTCTGCTCACATACTACTGGCTTTTAATGCGCGAGAGGATTGGGCCGAATCTGGAAATGAACCACTTTGGGCATTGTTCCCTTGCCGGTCTCGCTGTGGAATGGCGCGCGCGTTCCCCACGTCGTCCAAACGCCTTTTCCTTTCCAACCCGCGTTCGGATCATCGATGCGGCCATCCATTCCCTTCGCAAAGAAGCCAAGCGGATAGGGCACTCGCATGATTACAAATTTTCCGTTGACGAGTGCAATCAGCGAGTCAGACGAATTGCCCGTGATGATCGGCGTGTTGTCGCCGAGGCCCAATGTATTAAAGCGATCCACCCAATCGTAGTAATGCGAATCATCGCTGCCCGAGAGCTGCACATTTTTGAATTTTGGCCCCGGCGTTTGATAGAGCGTCCATCCCTCGGGGCACTGCCGGCCCGTTGCGAGTGGGCCGTTCAGCGGCCCTTTGCACTTACGGCGGTCGAAGCTCGCGAAATGGCCGCTGCCGAGTGCAACCCATGCGACACCGTTTCCGTCCACATCCATGCCGCGCGGAGAAAATCCCCAAACGGACGCCTTCGGATCGTTCCAGGGAACCTCGTAGTACTCCGCCAGAGCAGTCTCCGGCGGATTCGTGCCGGGATTCAGCCTCACAATACCGCCCGGGAATCCGAGAACGCTTCCCCAAACTGACCCGTCGGGCGCGACAGCAACACCGTAGAAGGCCGCGTTCAGGCGCGTGTCTTTCGTTGGATCGGTCTTAGCGTTCATCGCCGCCGAAGTACCGAGGCTTTCGCCGCTCGGCGCCGTCGCTACGCCCTGCGCCCCTTCGACATACGCGTCGCGTTTGCCGTTGCCGTTCGTATCGAGCACAAGCGCCGTCCAACCTTGCGATTTCGCGGCGTCATGTGTCTCGTCCCACATTTTCGTGTTCAGCCAGCCGACAACTCCTCCGCCGCCTCCGCTGCTCGTCCAAAGCGTATTGTTTGCGTCGCTGGCAAACACAAGATGATGCGTGCTGAAGCAGGTATCGATCAGCGAGATTTGCTTTGTGGAGGGGTCGTAAACGGCCAATTGCCGGCCTGAATTATTCACGGGTGTAAGCTTTGCTGAAATTAGATCCGAACCGGCTTTACAGAAGTCCGGATTGCCACTGGCACGGATTCGCGACGTGTACCAAACTCGTCCGCGCTCATCGAACATCGGGTTGTGTACGGTCGTATGACTGTTCCAGATTGCTTCGTCGCCCCAGAAATTGGAAGGCTGGAGCGGTTTAGGCTGCCCCGGCGTATCGGCATCGCGGTAAGGGGTTTTCACCTGGCTGATTGTGTTGTGGACGGGGTCGAGCACCGGCAGATAATCTCGGCTCTCTTCGGGCGAGCCGTAGATCAATCCGTTTGCATTCACCCGCGGATCGCGCTTGTCCGTCGAAATCTCGTCGTGCAAGTACGCCGTCGGCTCGGCCCAATCCCATTGCGTGATCACCACGTTGCGCTCCACTCCTTGCGGCCGCGGCGGCACATCCGCGGGGAGCTCGCCATGCGCAATTCGCGTCGTCCAGTCGCCAAAAAGCCCAGCCGCTTTATTGATGCCCAGTTGCGTAAGCCCTCCGATCATCGCAGAGCCGGCTTGGCCGGACTGCACGCGCCGCATCCAGGATTCGGCAGGCGTCTCAAAATTAGCGAAGATCGGAGGAATCGTCCGCGTGTACTTATTCCCCAGTTGGTGGCACGATTCGCAACTGTCCGTCTTGATCAGGTGAATCCACTGCGCCTGGCTCTTGATGTTTGGCGAAATTCCGTTGCCATCCGGCCCTGTTCCCGGAAATTCGCCCGGCTCCGGAACGTTCAAAAGCGAATACCAATAATTTCCCGGATAGTACTGCGCCGCAGCGGCTTTGTCGGGAGCAAGCGCTGGATTCAGGTTCACGATCTTGCCCGGCTCGCTCTGCACTTTTGGCGAATCCAGGAGACCGTATCCCCGCGCCCAGACCGAATATTTCGCCTTCGGCAAGTCGGGAATCAGATACCGGCCGCGATCATCGGTCACAACCTCTTTGATGTAACGCGTAGGCAGCTCCGTCGTTTCCGCGATCACCCACACGCCGGCTTCCGGCCCTTTGCTGCTCGTCACCACACCACCGATATCGTCTGCATCGATTTGTGCATTGGCATTTTGCTGCGCGCGCAGGGATGTGCGCGCAGCAATCAGGTATGTAGCGACTGCAAGCAACAGCACTGCAAGGAGAAGTCTGGCTATACGCATGACGCACCTCGTCACTACTCAGGCGCTGCGGACCTATGGAGACCTTGGGACACTTATACACCCGCGCCTCATCTCGCTGAACTATTTTGTTTTTGTGAGGCCGGCACTCTTGATCGCAGGCGGATTGGCAGCTTATATCTACGTGGCGGCCGGGTGAATGTGACCGAAATATAGCTTCGTGGTGTATTCGAATGTCACGCGTCCATCGCGAGCGTGTTGCTCGAAAATCCTGCGCAGTTCCGCGAGCATCGCTTCGTGGTTGGGGTGACCTTCGGCCGGAGCATAGGAAGAGCTGAGCAAGCGGCCGCGCAATCCATCAAAATCGAATTGCTGCCGGTTCGAGAACGACCGGCCGCGAGACGCTCCCTCGCCGAAAAACTTATCCAGCGGATCATTCTCTGGATATTTTTGTGCTACTTGCTCGTAATCCGTTCCGTAGGTACGAAGCAGCGATTCGTAATCGCGGAGGAATGGACTAGCATCCTTTTCGCGGTTGTTCCAGATAATGGCGACGCAGCCGTCCGGCTTAAGAATGCGCGCGAACTCCGCGCACGCCTTCTGCGCGTCGAACCAGTGAAACGCCTGGCCCGCAACGACAAAATCCACGCTCCTGGACGCCAAGGTTGTGGATTCGGCCGTCCCATTAACACTACGAAAGCGGGGAAATGATTTTAGATACTCTTCACCCGCTTCGCGCATGCGTGCATTTGGTTCCACACCATAAGTCTCATTCCCGTTTTCAAGAAATAGCTTCGTGAGTATTCCCGTGCCCGAGCCAATGTCTGCGACCACCGAGTCGGGCGCAAGACCGCACTCTTCGCGCA
>DATNBB010000267.1:0-17558 GCA_035607335.1 Binatia bacterium
CCGTTTCGCAATTGCGGGAAAATCGTCGTCGCTCCATCGGAAGATTTACACGGGCTTGAGACGCTGAAAAAAAACGGCGAAGCGAACGGCGTCGAAGGGCTGAAGATCATCGATCGCGCCGCGTTTCGGAAACGCGAGCCCCACATCGAAGGCCACGCGGCGCTGGAAGTGCCATCGACCGGGATTCTTTCGAGTGAGGACCTTGTGAAGGCTTATGCGCGCCTGGCGACAGACCAAGGCGCGCATATTGTGACGAATGCAAAGGTGGAAAGGCTTGAGCCAACGGCGACCGGAATTCGCGTGGAGAGCTCGGTGGGAGAAATCGAAGCGCGTTGCCTGATCAATAGCGCCGGGCTCTATGCCGATGAAATTGCCGCAATGCTCGACTCAAAGGCAGCGGAGCACAAGATTTATCCGGTCCGCGGCGAATACTGCGAATTCGTGCGCGCGCGGCAAGATTGGGTGCGAGGCCTCGTGTATCCGATGCCACATCCGAAAGGCCTAAGCCTGGGCCTCCATTTAACGAAAACGCTGCATGGTACGGTGTTGCTCGGGCCGACGGCGCGGTACGTGGATGACAAAAACAATTACGAAAAGAACCGCGATTCCGTCGAAATGTTCGTCGAAGGAGCGAAGGGGCTTTTGCCCGAGGTAACGAAAGAAGATCTAGTGCTTGCCTACTCCGGCATTCGTCCCAAACTGACGGCACCAGGCACGGCCAAGGGCGGGCACGATTCCAAGAGCGCTCCGGACTTTATCATTCAGCGCGACGCGGATTTCGGCGGCGTGATTCATCTGATCGGAATGGAATCGCCGGGGCTCACCTCGGCCGGGGCGATCGCGGAATACGTCAGCGGAATGGCGAACGAAATTCTTGCGTAGCGGTCTACGATCCTAAAACTCTTCCTCTTCCACGGGTTTCAACCGTCGAATCTTAATGCTCATTCGAAAGTCACGGCCTCGCGCATCAGCGAGGAGTGCTTTGCGTGTTTCGCGCGGGAGCATCTCCGGGCTGGCGACGCCGGCGAAGCCCTTCGGGAAATGCTTGATAAAAACGGCGGCGAGATGCGCCGTAGCATAAGAAATCGGCGTGGCGACCAGTCCACGCTGCCTTACTTGATAAAGCGTCGGAAAACTCACGTCCCAACGAATCAGCAGCGGCTGATCGGCTTTCACTCCTTTGATGAGCACGGCTGCGGCGAATCGCGCGTTCTCGAGGATTCCGGTGCGGATCAGTTTCGCGACCTGCCGCGGAGTGGGCGGTGCAGGAAAACGCTTGCGAACGAGGCCTTGCGAGCGATTGAGACGTCCTTGTTTGTACCAACGGCGCAACTTCTCGAAATCGTTCCCTCCGATTTTCGCGTCGACGTTTTTCACCTCGATTGAATAAGGGATCATGCAGACCTCGTCTTGCGCCGCCAGATAAACGGGAGCGGTTCCGATTGGCCTCGGAAAAGCGAACTTCTCCCTCTCCGTGAACCGCTTGGTCAAGGCGAAGCGGCCGTCGCGATAGAGGCGCGGACGGGAAATTGCGGCGTCATAAGCCACATCAGGAGACCACGTCGAGATTGGATCGCGGCTCTCCGTGCTTTCGTACAGTCGAAACTGCACCGATTCGACGGAATCGAGCATTTCGGATGCGCGCTTCGCCAGCAGATTTGTGAGACCAGGTGCGGCGCCGGCGCAGATGAGCGCAACCCGGTTTTTCGCTTCGAATTTTTTCGCAAAGCGGAACTGCTCGGGCCTGAAGGGATTCCGTGTAAGGTGCGCATTCAGATCAAGGTAATGCGCGCGCAGACGAAGCGCGGCACGCATGACGATTTCGTTGAAAACCGCCGGAGACGCATTCACCAGCAGGTGCGCCCCGCGTCCAGCGCGCACGATTGACCACATGTTGCGCGCGTTTGCGAGGACCAGCGGAATCTCGCTCTTCTTGCCGAGAAACCTCTTTGCCCGGTCGAGATCGCGGTCGCCGCACCAGACGGTATGTCCCTGCCGAACCAGCAAATGCGCGAGAAGGGAGCCCGCTCCGCCTGCCCCGAGGACGAAGATTCGCATGGATAACCGACTGTACCATAAACACTTTAGCTGCAAAGGGCAGGCGCGTTTTTCACAGCCCTTTTGTTGACAACCGATAAACTGGGCAGGTATTATCCTTGCGATACGGCGTCGAGCGCGGGCGCCCTATTTCCCCTCTTGGTCCATCCCCCACGTTGGAGGGAATCAAACGAGGCACACGTCTCGCCACGCGGGGCATGAATCTGCAGGGAGGCCGCACACATGTCAACCGAGAATCCGCAGGAAACGCAATTTACATTCGATCCATCAGCTAGTTCGGTAGCACCGCAAGAGCCCGCTGCTCCGGCTGGATCAGCTGCGGCTGACTTTCAGGCGGCTGGCGTAGCTACGGCTGTGGCGCGTGAGCCGCAGTCTGCTCCGCAAGCTTCTGCCGTCGCCATTGAGGATGCGCCCGAGGCGAGTGCTTCCGGTACGCCTTCTGAGGGCGAATCTACGGCACCCGTCGCTGAAACGTCTGGTTCAGAAACGGCCGAAGCTACCGAATCGGCCGAAACGATGGACCAGCTTATGGATCAGTTTGCGACGCAGGAGCCTGTGGCGGCGCAGGGTGAGGTGTTCGAGGGGCACGTTCTGGCAGTGACCGAAGCGGGCGTTGTGGTTGATGTCGGCGGCAAGTTCGAGGGATTGGTTCCCGCGCAGGAGTTTCTCGATTCCGGCAGCCCGATTGAATTTGGTCCTGGGCAGACGATTGAAGTTGAGCGGCTGCATGAGCAGAAAGATGGTTACGTTCTTCTTTCCCACTTGCGGGCGCATCGGCGCCGCGTCTGGGAACGCATCGAGAAGGCCTATCGGGATCACACTACGATCAGCGGCAAGATCGTCGAGCGGATTAAGGGCGGTTTGGTCGTCAATATCGGCGTGCGCGCGTTTCTGCCTGCTTCGCAGATTGAATTGCGCCCCGTGCACGATCTCGACGTATGGAAGGATCGTGATATCGAGGTGCGCGTCCTCAAGCTGAACCGCAAGCGCGGCAATGTGGTCGTCAGCCGGCGCGCAATTCTTGAAGAGGACGCAAAGGCAAAGCGCGATGCGCTTGCGGATTCCCTCGCCGAGGGTGCTGTAGTCACCGGCCGCGTGAAGAACGTGACCGATTATGGCGTTTTCGTCGATTTGGGCGGCATGGATGGCCTGCTCCACGTGAGCGATCTCGTGTGGGGGCGCGTGCCGAATCCTTCTTCGTTGGTCAAGCCAGGCGACGAAATTCAGGTGCAGGTCCTCAAGTTTGACAAAGAGAAACAGAGAATTTCGCTCGGGCGCAAGCAACTTTTGCCCGACCCATGGGCGACTGTGGCGGAGCGTTTTCCGGTCGGCTCGCGGATTCAGGGAGCGATTGTTGGCGTCACCGATTATGGCGCTTTCGTTCAGATCGAGCCTGGCGTCGAGGGACTGGTGCACATTAGCGAGATGAGCTGGTCGAAGCGTACGAAGCATCCTTCGAAGATCGTGAAGGTCGGCGATTTGGTGGATGTGGTGGTGCTCGAGCTGAAGATGGACCAGCGGCGCATTTCCTTGGGGCTGAAGCAGACGCTGCCCGATCCGTGGGAAGCCGCTGCGCAGAAATATCCTGTCGGCACGGTGGTGACCGGTCGCATTCGCAATCTGGCCGATTTTGGAGCGTTCGTCGAGGTTGAAGACGGTATGGAGGGCTTGATCCATATCAGCGACATGAGCTGGACCGAGCGCATCAAGCATCCGAGCGAAAAATTCAAGAAGGGCGAGACGGTCGAAGCGCGAGTTTTGAAAGTTGATTCGGAGAACCGGCGTTTGTCGCTCGGCGTAAAGCAGGTGAACGATATTTGGGCGAACTGGTTTGCCGGCAACAAGATCGGCGATCTCGTGAAGGGCAAGGTGGTTCGCACGACCGATTTCGGCGCGTTTGTGGAGTTGGCAGAAGGCATCGAGGGGCTTTGCCACGTTTCCGAAATCGAAGAGCGGCGCCCGAAGGGCGAGCGGGATCGGGAAAAGCTGTCGCGCGCCGATCGCGTGACGGCCGTACTCAATCAGGGGCAGTCTTACGATTTCAAGGTGCTTCGCCTTGAGCCAGAGCAGCGCAAAATTAGCTTGAGCTACCGCGCCGCCCAGAAGCAGGCGGAGAAACAGGAAATCGAGTCATTCCGTTCGTCGAAATCTTCGCCGAACGCGACCATTGGTGACGCAATCTTGGCCAAGCGCCAGGCGTCGAGCTAGAAGCAGCCGGCCCGGCGGGTTTCTGGTAGGCCGCTATCTATCAGGAAAATCTTTACGTTGCAGCCATTTGATGGTATCCAAAGATTGTGCGCTAACCCCGCCTGGCGCGCAGATAACGCATTCAGCATTCACAGGAGGCTCGCATCTCATGGCAGAAGCCGCGGCTGGACCAGACAACCACACGATGACAAAGGCAGACCTCGTTGAAGAGGTCACACGGGTTACCGAGTTGCCGCGCAAGGAGTCTGAGGCGGTCGTCGAGACAATTTTTGACAGCATCATCGGCGCATTGCAGACCGATGACAAGATCGAGATTCGCGGTTTTGGCAGCTTCCGCACGCGCCAGCGCCGCGGACGCACCGGCCGGAACCCCAAGACGGGCGCAAAGGTCGAAGTTCCCGCAAAGAAAATCCCCTTCTTTAAGCCGAGCAAAGAACTGAAGGACTACGTCAATAATCCCAAATCCACCGCGGCGGGCGCGGCAGGCAGCGGTACAACGCAAGGCTGACCGGATGGATTACATTTGGTCGCCGTGGCGCTACCGGTATGTGGCGGAAGCGTCCAAGGACGATGGATGCGTCTTCTGCCGTTCACTTGAGGCGAACGACGACAGGCGAACGCTGATCGTCCATCGCGCCGAGAAAAATTTCATTATACTGAATCGTTATCCCTACACCAGCGGGCACGTCATGATCGTGCCTTATGCCCATTCAGCGGAGCTTACGGCCGCGCCGCCGGATGTGTTGTCTGAAATGATGTTCTTGGCGCAGCGGGTACAGAAGGCGCAAGAACAGCTATACCACCCGGAAGGCTACAACATTGGTATGAATCTGGGCCGGGCGGCGGGCGCCGGCATAACCGGCCATCTGCATCTGCACGTCCTGCCGCGCTGGTCTGGCGACTCCAGTTTCATGACGGTGATTGGCGAAACCCGTACTGAACCCGAAGAACTCAGCACCACCTACGAACGCCTCCGCAAAGTCCTCTCCTAGGCTGTTCATCGCTAATGACTCGCTCTTAGCCCATTCTTTTGCTATGCTTGTCATCTGTCTAGTTAGCTGACAAGACAGCTGTGAGGCACGATGCTGGCCACCTCTCGGCCATCGAGGCGCACGACGCCTCCACCTTCTCTGGCGAACGACGCGGGCGAAGACCGGCGCCGCCGCATTTTGTCCTGGATAGAGCGGCATCGTTCACCTGTGCGCGGCAGCGAGCTGGCCCAGCACTTTGACGTCAGCCGGCAGTGCATCGTCCAAGATATCGCCATCCTTCGCGCTGCAGGATCTGAAATTCTTGCCACGCCTCGTGGGTATCGCCTGCCGGACGCATTCAAACTTGGTCATCGAGAAATTCTTGCCTGCGATCATTCTCCGGAGCGCACGGAGGAAGAGCTGAATATTCTGGTCGATCATGGCGTGAAAGTGATCGACGTAATCGTCGAGCATCCGCTTTATGGCGAGCTTCGCGGCTCGCTAATGATTGAATCGCGCGCAGACGTGCAGGATTTTCTGCAACAGGTCCGTGCGAAGAAGGCTTCGCTTCTCTCATCTCTTACCGGCGGAGTGCATCTGCACACGGTTGAAGCGCATCGCGCGGAAATGGTGGCACGGGCCAAGGCCCATCTGCGCGAACAAGGGTTCTTGCTGAAATGACCGCCGCATCGTTTATCGCCGCCCCCCAAACGCGTGTACAACGCACCGAAGAAGCGCTTTTCCGCGGCGGTTCGCTCACACTGGCAAATGCCGAATACCGAAATGCCGTCCGTCCCCTGCTGGATAGCCTCCTTGAATCGGACACGGCGCCACGCGATATCACTGTTGCAGCGCTACGCCTCCCGCGAAGGCAAGCAAAAGCGGACATCGTGGCGCGCGAGCCCGGCATTGCCGCTGGTCTTGAAGAGCTGGCCTTTTTGCTTCGAACGACGCAGCTTGCGGTTTTTCTACTCGTTAAAGACGGCAGTCCATTTAATGCGGGAGAAATTCTCGCACGCATCGAAGGCGACGAATCCGGACTTCTCTCTTCGGAGCGCGTGGGATTGAATTTACTTCAACGAATGTGCGGTATCGCCACCGTCTCTCATCGTCTGCAAAGCCGAGTCGCCCGCCGCAATCCTGACTCGCGGCTCGTCGGCACGCGCAAGACTCCTTGTGGTCTGCTCGATAAACGCGCGGTCCATCTCGGCGGCGTCGGAACGCACCGGCTCGGATTGGGCGACGCCATCCTCGTGAAGAACAATCATCTCGCCGTGCTCGCGCCCAGCGAAGAGCGCGCTGTGCCGATAGCCATCGAACGCGCCTGGGAACTCCGTCGCGAATCTGCCTTTATCGAGGTCGAGGTACGCAGCGCCCCGGCTGCGATTGCGGCGGCCACAAAATTCCGCGGCCTCCGCGAGCAGGATGACAAGCCTTATCCGTGTCTGTTGTTGCTGGACAATATGGCACCTCAGGAGATTGCACGGATTATTGAGAACCTGCGCGCGAAGAGTCTCTATGACGAGGTGTTGATCGAAGCCAGCGGCCGAGTTACGGAAAACAACATCGAGGAATATGCGGCGGCCGGCGCAGACGCCATATCGGTCGGCGCCCTGACGCATTCCGTGAGGGCGCTCGACCTTGCACAAAGAATTTCATAATCCTATTTTCCGGTGAAAGGAACCTAAATGAGTACAGCAGCGGCACCACGGAAATCATTCGACGAACGGTATGAGCTACCCGTGATTCAAAATATTGGCGACTCGCCCGAAGAAATCCTCCGCAAGCAGAAACGGGTTCGCGAGCTTTGCACCGAGCGAAAAGCAATCATTCTGGCGCATCTATATCAGCGCCCGGAAATTCAGGAAGTGGCAGACGCCGTGGCGGATTCGCTGCGTCTCTCGCAGACCGCGGCAAAAACGGACGCTGCCGCGATCGTTTTCTGCGGCGTCCACTTCATGGCAGAGACGGCTTCGATTCTCTGTCCTGAGAAAACCGTGCTTTTGCCCGACCTGCGCGCCGGATGCTCGCTTGCGGCTTCGCTCACAGTTGAAGAACTGCGCGAGTGGAAATCAAAATATCCGGACGCAGTCGTCGTGTCTTACATCAATACATCCGCGGCCGTGAAAGCCGAAAGCGATTATTGCTGCACATCCGCAAATGCGGCGAAAGTAGTCGCTTCGATTCCCGCGGATAGGCCAGTCCTGTTCGTCCCGGACAAATACCTCGCCACGGTCGTCGCGCGCCAAACCCAGCGGAGCAACGTGATCGCGTATCCCGGTTATTGCCATGTTCACAAAACGATCAAGCCTGAGCAGGTGAATCAAATAATGGAAGATCATCCGGACATTGAGTTGCTGCTTCATCCCGAATGCGGCTGCGTCAGCTCGTGCATGGCCAAGGTTTTTGACGGCACTCTGCCGCAGGAAAAGACATTCTTCCTTTCCACCGAGGGCATGATCAAGCACATTCGCCAGTCTCCCGCTCCCGAATTCGCCGTCGGCACCGAACTGGGCATCATGCATCGTCTGAATAAGGACTTTTCGGATAAGAAGTTCTATCCGGTGAATCCGGAAGCAGTATGCGCTTTCATGAAGACGATTACGCTCGACAACGTGATCCAATCACTCGAAACAATGTCACCGGAAGTCCGCGTACCTGCCGAAATAGCTGAAAAAGCGCGAGGCGCGATCGATCGCATGTTGCAGTTCGCGTGAGGATCCCGATGCCCGCAAAACTGAAAATCGGAATCCTTGGTGTGGGTTCTATCGGCCAGACGGTCGCAAACGCGATTGATCGCGGCCGCATCAACGTTGAACTCGTAGCCATCTGCGATCAGGATATCAGCCGGGCAGAAGGTTTCGCGTCCGGTCTCTCCTGCCGTCCGCCAATCGTGTCTATGGACGAACTGATCGACCGCACGGATCTGGTGGTCGAGGCGGCTGGTCAGGCGGCTCTCTGCGAACTCGTTCCCAAGGCGCTCGCTCGCGGACGTGATTTGCTCGTTCTGAGCGTGGGCGGTCTGCTCGGGCATAATGACTGGTTTCGCGAAGCCGAGGAGAAGGGCTGCCGAATTTACGTTCCCTCCGGCGCGATCGCGGGTCTGGACGGAATCAAATCCGCATCCATGGGCCGCATCGATTGCGCCGTGCTCACCAGCCGCAAGCCCACGGCAGCTCTGAAAGGCACGAAATACGTTATAGAACGCGGTATCGCCGTCGAGGAGATGACGCAAGAGACCGTGATCTTCGACGGCACGGCCGAAGAGGCCGCCCGGGCGTTTCCAACTACGTCAAACGTGGCGGCTTCGCTTCGTCTTTCAGTCGATTCGAACGTCCCCGTCAGAGTCCGCGTGATGGCTGTTCCGGGCGGCACGCAAAACGTTCACGAGATCCGCGTAAAAGGCGAATTCGGCGAGCTTGCGGTGGACGTAAAAAACGTGCCGTCACGCGCCAATCCACGCACGTCGCAGCTTGCCGCCTTTTCGGCGCTTGCCACGCTGGCGAATCTCACGCGCACGCTGCGCGTCGGCAACTAGAAGAGTTCGGCCTGATGCTGCTTGGCGAGCGCTTGTGATAGTGTTTTCGGTGGTTGTGTGTAATCTGGAGCTAGGTTATGGCACATTCCGAAGGTTTCCTGAAAATTGTGAAAGAGGCCAAGAAGCACGTCAAGGAAGAAGATTTTCGCGAAACGAAGAAGCGGATGGACTCCGGCGAGAAATTTGTCCTTGTTGATGTAAGGGAAGATACGGAATGGGCCCGCGGCCATATTCCCGGCGCAATTCACCTTGGCAAGGGCATCATCGAACGCGATGCCGAAAACGCAATTCCCGACAAGGATGCCACCATCGTGTTGTATTGCGGCGGTGGTTTCCGGTCAGCACTAGCCGCGGAGAATCTTCAAAAGATGGGATACCGCAACGTGATCTCAATGGACGGCGGTTGGCGCGGCTGGACAGAATCGGGTTTCCCGATCGTTCGCGACTAGCTGCACCGCGTTCAAATAAAACGAAATCGGCGTCTGTTGCTCCCCCAATTCCCGCAGTTTTGGCTGAAATTCCTGCTCAGCGCGGCGTCACCTCCCGCCTGTTTCGGCAAGTTTCTCAAGCTTGTCAAAAGAGTGTCAAAAGAAGCTCCGAGCCCTTGCGCGCCGCAATGTGCTGGAACAGCATCGTCCTGACCCGGCAGAGCCGCAGACCCACTGACAAGGAGAAGGGCGATGAAACTCTTCGCAAGATTGACCGTTTTGTTTACGACAGTTGCTCTCGTCACGATGGCGATACCGAGCGTAGCCCGTGCCCAACATTACAACCAGACGAATCTGGTTGCCGATGCGTCCACCACAGCCACTGCTGCACACTACGATGCGAATCTCAAAAACCCTTGGGGCCTCGCACGGAGCCCCAGTTCGCCATGGTGGGTCAGCGACAACGGCGCGGGCGTTTTGACGCTCCACAGCGGCGACGGAACAGCATCGGCCTTGGTCGTGAAAATTCCCGGTCCAATGGGCAGCGCAGCGGATTTTTCCGCCACACCCACAGGTACGGTCTTCAACGGGACTAGCAGCTTCGGAGGTTCTCATTTCATCTTCGCAACTGAAGATGGAACCATCTCGGCTTGGACTAGCGGAGCTGCTGCGGTTCTTAAAGTGGACAATTCGAAGATTCCTGACGCTGCCGATGGAGCCGTGTACAAAGGCGCCACAATCGCCGAACACAACGGCAACCTCTATCTGTACGTAACCAACTTCCGTGCCGGTCGCGTCGAGATTTACGACACAAATTTCCAGCCGGTCAAATTTACTCACAAGGATAACAATTTCGGTCAGAGTCTTTTCGGGGCATTCCTGGACAATGACTTCGCGCAACCGTTCGAAGATTTTCGGATTCCCCGGGGCTTCGCTCCGTTCAACATTCAGAACATCGGTGGAAGCCTTTTCGTCACCTATGCCAGGCAGGATTCGGCAAGGCACGATGACGTGGCGGGCGACGGCTCTGGCTACGTCGATGTGTTTACGCCGGGTGGTCGCCTGGAAATGCGCCTGCAGCATGGCCCGTGGCTTAATTCTCCTTGGGGAGCCGTGTGGGCGCCGCGCGATTTTGGCACCTTCAGCAACCGAGTCCTAATCGGCAATTTCGGTAGCGGCAAAATTGCGGTCTTTGACGGATTCGACGGAGACTTCGTCGGTTTCATGGAGGACGCAAACAGTAATCCCATTGTGATCGACGGCCTATGGGCCCTCATGTTTGGAAATAGCGCCTTGGGTTGCCCAAGCACGCCGCCTGCAGGTTCGGGCTTGCCAAAGTGTGGCTCCGCAGGACCATACAATGCGCTCTTCTTCAGTTCTGGACCAAATGAAGAAGCCAATGGACTGTTCGGCACGCTGACACCGATTACAGCGGAGTTGAACGGCGATAACCAGTAGCGGCACCGATCGACTGGAGAACGTAGGCGGCCTTTCATGGCAGTGGAGGGCCGCCCAGCACCTGCGATTACCCTATCAGCTATACGGCTTTTCACGGCAATGTGATGCAGATTCGGTTTGATGGCCTTTGTAGGCCAGGTCGGGGTACTGTTTCGCATGCGCTTCATCGTGCGAGAACCCAAGCGGACAGGCAAGCCCAAGAAAGTACGTTAGAACTCACCTCGGCGGCGTCTGCTTCACATTCACGGACGCATACATGCTTTTTACTCGTCGTGCTGCTGCTTATCCCTAATAGAGATTTCCTATCGAACCTTTTAGGCTGAGTGCACGTTCCAGCCGCAGAGGAAAAAATGCGAATTTACGAACGGTTAGCCGGAATTGCCGTCGTCGCCAATATGCTGCTCGCTGCTCCCGGTTTTGTCCTGGCTCAAAATTCTCCCAAGCAGGATACGCAAAATGCCGGCCACGAGACGAAGCAGGCTGCGAAGGACACCGGCAAGGCGGCGCAGGGCGCAGCCAAGAAGACTGGCCACGCGGTAAAAAAGGGAACCAATAAAGCAGCCTCAAAAACGGAACAAGGCGCGCGAAACGTCAAACACAAGACCGAGAGCGACTCAAATCATTAGCTCGCACCCCAAGCCTCTACGGGATGGCAGGTATGGCTCTATGATCCTCATCACCGGTGCTTCCGGTCACATCGGTCGGCGTGTTTCTGAGTTGCTTTCGCAGCAAAATGCTAGGCTGCGCCTTATGTCGCGCACGCCCGAAAAGACGTGCAAACTTGCCGATGTGGAAGCGTTGCCGGGCGATTTTCAGGATCCGCAGAGCTTGGCTCGAGCATTCGCGGGCATAGAGAAGGCGCTCATAATTTCCGGCAACGCTGAGCCGGGCGAGCGCGCGCGGTTGCACAACAATGCCTTTCGTGCGGCCGCAATGGCAGGTGTGAAACACATTGTCTATCTGTCGTTAAAAGGTGCGTCGCCGGACTCGATTTATCCCTACTGCCGCGACCACTACGAAAGCGAACAGTTCCTCGCCGCGAGCGGTGTTCCGTACACGTCCATCCGCGGCGCGTTTTACATGGACACGGTGTTTGGAAAGTTTGATTCAAAGGGCGTGATATGCGGCCCGGCCGCAAATGGGCGCGGCGCGTTCATCGCTCGCGAAGATACTGCACGCGCCGCCGCAGCCGCTGTACTCGATCGTCCAGCCGGCATCATTGAAGTCACGGGCCGGGAACTACTAACTCTCGAGGACATATCTTGCAGACTCTCCGCTATCACGGGCCGTGCTTTGCGATACGAGAATGAGCCTGCCGACGAGACGATAAAACGTTTGAGCCGCACGTCGATGCCGAAATGGATGCAAGCCGCGGAAGCCAACTGGTTCCTGGCCATCGCTGCCGGCGAGCAAGCCTCTGTAACGCACGGCTATCAGCGTCTTACAGCAGTCGAGCCGCTGAATATTGAACAATATTGCTCGGCATTTCCGAATGTAATCCACGAATTGCGAGCTGCAGCCTAGTGCCGGAAAAGGCTTACATAGCATGCCGGATTGCCTCGTCGCGTACGCCGCCCAGAATAGAGAGGTGAAGTTCGGAGGCGAGTGATGATCCGTAAAGTTGCCGGTGGTTATAAAGTTCTTTCGAGCAAAGGAAAAAATCTTGGCGGTCCATACAAAACGCGTTCGGCGGCTGAAAAGAGGCTCCGTCAGGTCGAGTTCTTCAAGCGCAACAAGGGCTGATCGGTCCGATTCCGAGAAACGCGAGCTGCTCAATCTTACGCTTCGACCGCGGATGTAAATTCGGAGATGATTCGAGACGTTTCCGGCGTAAAAAAAGCCAGAGACCTAGAGGCCGAATTAAATGGTCGAAAAGTCGACTTAATCAAAGCCGACCTGGACGCCGCATACGCGGCGAAATCTCGCCGTATTAGTTTCCGTTTTTAGGGCAAAACCGGCAAAGCTCAGGCGGCAAAGGCTGCTCCTTACGGATATCAGAGAAGGGCGCCTAATCCGAGCGGCTTGGCGCCGAAGCGTGAAAGGGAATGGCTGGGGCGGTTGGACTCGAACCAACACCATCCTCATTAACAGTGAGGTGTCCTGCCGATTGGACCACGCCCCATCCGGACGAGCCTAATAATTTACACGATTCGCGCTCGAACGGGAATGCCTGTAGAGGATATTTCTTGAGGCGCTCGGACCTTCACGCGCGGACGAACTACAATCCTCATAGTGCGGATAAAAAAGAGGTGGGCAAAAAAAGGTCGGAGGGAGAAAGCCGGCCCAGCCCTCAATCCCCGAAGGGATCCTCGGCTTCCTTCCTCCTGACGCAGTAATACATCGCAAGCCAAGCGCCATTCTTAACTACTTGAAAACAGGAGGCATCGCTCCCGACAACGCTGGTAAAAAAGTCCCCGGAGCCAGTAAATTTTTCGAGGTCGAGAGGCTTCAAGTTTCACGTGAAATGTCGGCGCGCAGACAATACGCCTTGGGTTACGCATGAACGATGAAGGGTGGGGATGCTATCTGACGCCGCAGGTGAAAGTTATGGGTCCCCCGCCAGCGGTTTCCCGCTGGCAAGCTCTGATTGCGCTTCGGCCAGCGCTTCTTTCGCCGACCCGACGTAATGGTAGTGCGAGGATTCAATGCTCTGGTGCTCTTCGAAGCTAAATAGAAATTTGCGGCCTGAAAAATCGAACTGATAACGCACGGGCAGCCAGATCCCGGGTGCCACCTCGGCTTGCTCCATGGAAAACACGCCACCTTTGTAGAGCTTTCCCAGAATCCCACCACCAACCCAAACGTCGCTGGTTATCTCCGCCCGCGCACGCACCAACTGGTCGGCGTCGTGGTCCACCCAGATTTTCGCTTTCGCGTGGGGCAGCGCGTCTTCAAAAATCGAATGCGGACGGAAGTTTGGATCGGGCGTCAACTGGATCACGTCGCAATCGTGGCCCTCCACCGTTTCGCGCCCCACCCACTTCGACCTGAACGCAACGAGCATTGCATCCACCAATTGTGACCGCGTCTGCTTTTTCTTGAGGTATTTTGCCGTGGCTGATTTCATCCGATCATCGCTTGGATTGACCATGAATTGCAGCACGCTCAGCCAATTCTGCAGCTCTGCCTGATATTGTTCTGGCGTGACATGTCGGCCGTTTTCTTCGAGCAGCAGTTTCGTTGCACCTGCCCCGTTGGGCACAAACCGAACCTTCTTCTCATCCAACGTTCGTGGGTTAGCGCCTCCGGTTTTATCTATCTGTTGCTCGATGCGCTCGTATTGCTCGAACGCTGTATCGTCCTTATGCTGATTCGCAATCAGGGTCTTGCCCCGGTCTTGAAGTTCGGCTTCCGTTGGTGGTTGTACGGCATCGCTTGTTGCCAACTCGGTTTGTGCAAGGCTGGGTGTCCCGGGCGCCATGGTAAACGCGGCCACGAGGGCGGCAGACAGAACGGCAATGGCGGTCTTTCTGGACATAAGAAGTGTCCCTGTTGGGATAAATAGGGACAAATTTTGGTTGCAAGAACTATTGTACTCGCGTTTCGCTGCCAGGCTGGGTGCGCGAAGATGGGGTTTCCACGGGCGGCGCCGAGAAGACCTTCGGTGCTTTCGGCATCTGGAATGTTGTCTTGGAGTTCAAGCGCGCTTTGCCGTCTGCGTCGAATTCATAGGGAAAGCCGGCCGGATCCACGGGAATGCCCGAAAGAAATCCTGCCACACGCAACTCTTGCTCGGAAGCCGGATAGTGTCCGACGCGTTTCCGGTATTCAGCGGCGAGACTGCCGAGCTGAATCATATCCTCTTGGGCCCTTAATCCTTGCAACTGCACTCCAGCTTGTTTCCTGATATTCGGATCTTTGGTCGAGCTATAGATTTGCGCCCAAATAATTTGGGACGTCTCAATCGAGCCGCCCGTCTGGGCCACGCGCGCGGCCATCACTTTGATCCATGGCGGAGAGTTCGGAATCCGGCTCGCCTGTAAATAGGCTGCTGCAGAGTCCGGATAGTCCTTCAGACGCCAATAGTAGAGAAACCCGAGATCGGTCCCCAACTGCCACAGATTTGGATTGGCCGCGATTCCCTTTTTTACAAGCTTGACCGCCAGATCCGTCCGGCCAGCGCCGATCGAACCGGTTTCGGAAAGAAAAATCGCACCAAAATGGTATGCGACCTCGAGTTTTGGATCGAGCGTAGTGGTCACATTCAAAAGCGGCCAGAGCAAATGGAAGTCGGGATGCGACTCGTTCATCTCTTGGCCGTAATACTGCACGGCGCGCGTCCAGTAAATATCGCCAAGCAACGCATCGTATCCCAGGCTCAGTTTCTTGATAGCTTCGGGAGATTGCAGAATCAGTTCTTCATTTGCCTTTGAAAGCGTCGCCGCCTGAACATCGATCTTCCTCTGGAGCAGTGCGGCCGCGCAGAAGAGCACGGGGATCGCACTCAACGCGATCCAGCGTACCCGCGTTCGATACGAGAGGTTCACTTCAGATCGCGGCCGGAAAAGATCGCCGTCGCCCCCAGCAGCACCAGCACAACGTAAATGGCCGTGTACAGCGTGTTCTGCCAAACAAGTCCAAACGGGACCGCCTCGCCGTGCGCGGCTGCTGCGATCACGTTGAAATTGTGAAAGTTCGGCACGAGATAGTAGATAACGCGCGTTATGAACTCCACCGCCGCGCTCTTTGAAAGGTCGCCCGCCTGCCGGATATCCTGCGCGAAAACGCCCGTGATAAAGACGCCCACCGTGAAAAGGGTCGAGAGCATCGGGCTCGAGTAACACGAAAAGAACAACGAAATCGCTGTTACCAGCGCAAGCTCAAGCAGGATGAAATAAATCGCGATCAGAATCGTCAGATCGCCCCGAACAAAAGGTCGCCCGACGTAAAACAGCGCTCCAGCCAGCCCCACCGTCATAAACGCGGTGTTCACCACAAGCGTGAGCAGCAGGCCTGCATACTTTCCCGCAAGAAATTGCCAACGCCGAATTGGCCGTGCCAGCAGACTGTAAAGCGTGCGTTTCTCAATCTCTTTCGAGACCAGGCTGACGCCGATGAAAATCGCCATCACCAGTCCGATCAGGGAAATGGCCGAGAGTCCCAGGTTGACGATCACCATACGGTCGATGCCAATGGAAATCTGCCCCACCAGAATCGAAGCCCCAATCATCAGCAGGGCAAAGAAAATCAGGTTGTAGAGCACGCGGTCGCGTACCGCTTCTCGGAATGTATTTATGGCGACGGCTCCCGGCAGGGCATTCATCGCAACACCTCTTCCTGTTCGTGAGTTGCCGCACGTTCGCGCCCGACGAGGCGGATAAAATAGTCCTCCAGCGTCGGCCGAACCGGCGCCATCGAAAGTATCCGCGCATCGCAGCCGCGGAGTTGCTCAATCGCCGCGTAGACCTCAGCTTCCGATACCGCAATCCGATAGCGCCCACCGGCCTCTTTCGCTTGGTCTGAGAGCCGTGACGGCAACGGCCGGTCTTTGGGCAGCTCGAAAATAATTTCCATCGATTGCACTTCGACGTCCACCATCTCGCGCGGTGATCCCACACCTTGCAGCTTCCCGCCAACCAGCACACCCACGCGATCGCACAGCATTTCCGCGTCAGACAGGATGTGAGTCGAGAAGAAGACCGTTTTCCCTTGTTGCTTCAGCTCAAGGATGATGTCCCGCACTTCCCTGCGCCCGACCGGATCGAGCCCCGACATTGGCTCGTCCAGAAATACGACCTTGGGATCATGCAGAATTGCCTGTGCGATGCCCACACGCTGCAACATTCCCTTTGAAAACTTCCGCAACTGGACGTTTCCCGCGGAAGCCAGCCCCACTCGTTTCAAAAATGTCTCGACACGTGCATTTCGTTCGGCCGCGCCGTAATCGCTGAAGCGCGCGTAGTAATCCAGCAGCTCTCGCGCCGTCAAATAGTCATAAAAATAGGGATGTTCCGGCAGGTAACCGATCTCGCCGTGCATGGCGACGTCTTCGATCGAGCGTCCGCGAATACGGGCGGTTCCTGAGGTCGGAAAGATCAGCCCCATCAGCAGCTTCAGCGTAGTCGTCTTGCCGGCGCCATTGGGGCCGAGAAATCCGAAAATTTCGCCGTCTTCGACCTGCAACGTTAATCGATCGAGCGAGCGTTTCCAGCGCTTCCGCCAGAAACCGCTGGGATAATCTTTGGTAAGTCCTTCTATTTCGATGATTGCTGCGGCCATAGGTCTGCCTACAAGCCTATATTTTTTGCGGGAACCTTGCCCATGTCAATTGGGCAGCTGTTGCCTCGAACGGCACACATGGAAGGCGTCGAAAAAGGTGCTATCCCAGCCCTCCAATGATCAAAGCCTTGCCTAACTCTAAAGCCGAGATTGCTGCGTCGCGAGACACTGTAGGAAAATCGTCAAGAAATTGATCTAACGTGTCACCTTCTTCAAGGTAATCAAGTAGCGCCTGCAAGGGAACGCGAGTGCCGCGAAAGACTGGCGTCCCGACGAGAATTTCAGGGTTCTTTACAATAATTGCCTCATCGGCCGCCATTTGTTGCTCATCCTAAATCTCGCATTCACATGCTTCATCGGCTGTACTGAGGTTTTGCACAACCCGTCCTGTCGATTTCCACAAGAACTCTATCGTAAGCTCCAACTCGCAATTTCCTGCAAAAAACTGTCATTGTGGGCCTTCTGCATAGGCACCACTACCTGTAGACATAGCGGACACTCTCAACCGAATATTTTGTGGTCTACAGCACATTTTTCCTTGACATCCTCCAGGCATAGCAAGATACTTCGCACCCAGACTCGGGGCGAACGCGAGCCTGACCGCCGATCCCAGCGCCGGTGGCCCTCGCGCGATGGCTGTACCGAGCCAGCCGAAATTAAGACCGGAGCGCCTTCTCT
>DATNBB010000089.1:0-11090 GCA_035607335.1 Binatia bacterium
GAATTGTCCGCCCGTGAGAAACCCTTTGAAATTTCCTGCGAGCCGTGAACTTACCGTCTTCAGTTGCGCATTAGCCGCATGGATGCTTGTTCCATTCTTCAGCCGTGCCACCACCATACCGTCCACGGCCTTATCGCCCGCTTCACCCGGCGGAACAATTATCGGCAGCCAAATGCCTTTCGCGCCGCCATAAAGCGGAAACGTGCAATCCGGTGGCATCACACCGACCACTTCATAGGACTTGTCGTCCAAAGTTATCGAATGCCCAATCAGCGTGCGTTCGGCGCTCCAATTTGCGCGCCAAAGTTCATAGCTGACGACCGCCACGGGCTTCGCGCCTGGCTGCGTATCCGCCGGCAAAATCGGGCGCCCGAGCAAAGGTTTCGCACCAAGCACGGAGAAAAAATCGCTCGAGACGTGCATCGCTGGCACGATTTCAGGCACGCCGCCGCCGGTCAGCGTCGTACCTCGCTGATTGTCGTAAAGAGCCATTTGCGCGATGGCCGGCGTTTGGTCCCGAACTTGCTTCCACACGGCAGGAGAAAGCGTGGTTGTGGCTTCAATGTTTTGGCCGGGAAAACGGCGTATTGCCGCAATCGAAACCAGCTGCGAAGCATCAGCATAGGGCAGTCGCTTCAGCACAATTCCATTCACCGCGCTGAAAATTGCCGTATTCGCGCCAATCCCAAGCGCCAGAGTCAGCACCGCCACAGCCGTAAATCCCGGATTCTTGAGCAGCATCCGCATTCCAAACCGCACATCCGCAATCAGCGTTTCCAGCCACGGCAAGCCCCGCTGCTGCTTCGGCGTCCACCATGCCCGAATAATTGACATTGCCTTGCTCCTTCTTCAACGCACCGCGCCAAGCACATTAGACACCATTGGCGTAAAGGCAGCCTTTGAATTTGCTTTCTCTCGCTCGCCCGTCGATTGCGGGCGGGCCTCCATCGCCCGCGTACTTCGCGGATGCTTCGCAGCCGTGCTCTTGCCAGTGCGTTACGCACAAGGATTAACAATCGACATAACCCTCCATGAAAACTCCCTGTAACCGTGCCATTGTTGCCGCGCGGTAGGGCGGGTGCGATAATTAGCGCATTCGCGCGGCTCGCGGGAAAGATGCTGCGCGCGAACTGGGGGCGTTATGGCAATGCGGGATGCTTGGGTGGAAAAGAGAATCGGGGCGGCGGGCGGCGCAGAGCCTTCCAAAAAACTTGGTTCGATTGCACTAGGAGAAGAACCGGCGAGCAACGGCAGCGGCGCTGAATCGACTCCGGCGCTTGGCGCAAACGCATGGCCCACGCTGCGCGGCGGCGATCGCAACTTTTCCCAGATGCACTACGCGCGCCTGGGCGTAATCACCGAAGAAATGGATTACGTCGCAAAACGCGAGAAATTGCAGCCGGAACTTGTTCGCGACGAAGTCGCGCGCGGTCGCGCCATCATTCCTGCGAATATCAATCACCGCAATCTGGAGCCGATGGGCATCGGCGTCGCCTTCTTTTGCAAAATCAACGCGAACATCGGCAACTCGGCAACGACTTCAAATATCAGTGAGGAACTCGAAAAGCTTCATCGCGCCGTCCACTATGGCTCAGACACCGTGATGGACCTTTCGACCGGCGGCGACATTCCCGGCATTCGCAGGGCGATTATCAACGCCTCGCCCGTACCGATCGGCACGGTGCCGATTTACGAGGCGATTTCGCGCGTGCGCCGCGCCGAAGATTTGAGCATCGAACTGATGCTTGAGGTGATTGAAGAGCAGGCCGAGCAGGGCGTCGATTACATGACGATCCACGCCGGCGTGCTGCGCGAAATGCTGCCGCTCGTGCGCAACCGCATCACGGGCATCGTCAGCCGCGGCGGAGCGTTGATGGCTCAGTGGATGAGCTATCACAAGAAGCAAAATTTCCTTTACGAGAATTTTGACGCGATCTGCAAAATCTTCCAGAAGCACGACGTGAGCTTCTCGCTGGGCGACGGCTTGCGCCCCGGCTGCCTGGCCGACGCAAGCGATGAAGCGCAATTTGCGGAACTGAAAGTCCTGGGCGAGCTGACGAAAAAAGCTTGGGAATACGACGTGCAAGTGATGATCGAAGGCCCCGGCCACATTCCGCTGGACCAGATTCAGCTTCAGGTTCAAAAAGAAAACGAGCTTTGCTACGAAGCGCCGTTTTACACGCTCGGCCCGCTCGTCACGGACATCGCGCCCGGCTACGACCACATCACGAGCGCGATCGGCGCGGCAATGATCGGCTGGCACGGCGCTTCAATGCTTTGCTACGTCACGCCGAAAGAGCACCTCGGGCTGCCGAATGCGGATGACGTCCGGCAGGGCGTGATTGCCTATAAGATTGCGGCGCACGCGGCGGACGTCGCACGCCATCGGCCCGGTGCTCGCGACCGCGACGATGCCCTCAGTTACGCGCGATTCCTGTTCGATTGGGATAAGCAGTTCCAGCTTTCGCTCGATCCCGATACCGCGCGCGCCATGCATGACGAAACGCTTCCTGACGATTTCTACAAGGAGGCGAAATTCTGCTCCATGTGCGGACCAAAATTCTGCTCGATGAACACGACGCAGATTGCCGAAATGTATCAAGGCTTCGATCAGAAGGAACGCGAAGCAAAGTTTGCAGAGCTACTCTCTCGAGTTCAACAATAGAAGCTATTTTATTGGGCGGTTTCGTTCATGTGGTCAAGCCCCAGCAAAGCGCTGCAAGCTCTAGACGATCTTCCGGATTCGTCGAGGCTCGGACTTCGACTCATGGGTCTGGGTTTGCTACTTGGGGCGATTCGTTACGCCTGGCCTCGCGCTTCTCCCGCATCATTTTATGACGCCAGCAAATTCGTAGCGTCATACGAACCCTATTTCTCACGACACCCTATGGGTTTGGACGGCCTCGGCATTTACCTATGGTTCGTATCGGGGTTCTGTTTCTTTTGCGGTGTGTTCATCTTTTTCCGAAGGGGAGTCTGGTGGTGGCAGGACCGGGAGGACGAACGAACAATTACGCAGCTTCGGTTGCAGGATCCGCGTGACATGCCTCGGGACGTGAATCGCGAGGAAACAAATGTTCCTCCGAATCCGTATCTTAAATAGGAATTAGGGAGCGGTGCGAAAGGAGCGGTCGCATGCTTTCTTTGATTTTCATCTGCGTGCTGTACTTCCTGCCGTCAATCATTGCCCACGATAAGCACAACTTTGCCGGCATATTCGTTTTGAATTTTCTGCTCGGCTGGACGGTGATCGGCTGGATTCTGGCTCTGATCTGGGCGTGCACGGCGGATGTGCGTGCGCCATTGCTCGCCGTCACCGGGCCGGGACGTTATTGCTGCCGCTGCGGCGCATTGAGTCAGCAGGCGGCGCACTTCTGTTGGTCGTGCGGTTCACGCATCTGATTCGATATTAGGCATGAAATGGCTCGGCAAAATTCAAAGAGTCGGCGCATTAGCGGCGGCTTCTCTCGCGATACTAAGCGTCGCGGCGCTTGGCGCAACGAGCGACGCGGCTTACAGGGCTTCAGTCGAGAAGTGGCGCGCGCAACGCGAAGCTCGCCTCAAAGCCGACGACGGCTGGCTCTCTGTAGCCGGATTGTTTTGGCTGCATGATGGCGCAAACCGCTTCGGCTCCGACCCTCTCGCAGACATCGTGCTGCCCAGCCCCGCTCCAACTGACGCGGGCACGTTCGATTTTCACGACGGAAAGACGGTCGTGCACGTCGCTTCGGGCGTCCCGGTAGTGGTCAATGGCAAACGGGTTGAGACAGCGACTTTGCGGCCGGATTCGGACCCGAAATTCGACGATAAGGTCGATCAAATCACGCTAGGCGATCTGACCATGTACATCCACGCGAGCGGCAGCCGCTATGCCGTTCGCCTGCTGGATAAGAACAGCCGCCTCCGCAAAGTCTTCACGAAACTCCGCTGGTTCCCGGTTGATCCGTCGTATCGGGTGGTTGCGCAATACGTTCCATACGACAAGCCGAAGACCGTCACCGTACAGAACATCATGGGCGACTTCACGCCGACGCAGATGCCGGGATATGTGTCTTTTCAGCTGCACGGTAAACCCCTGCGGCTGGATGTGGAGAGCAACAGCCCCGATCCAGGCCTTTCGATCACGTTCCGTGACCTGACCAGCGGCAAGGAGACCTACGGCGCCGCCCGCTTTCTCGTGACGGATAATCCGAAGGATGGCAAAGTCGTTTTGGACTTCAACGAGGCCTATAACCCGCCGTGCGCCTACAATCCATACACCACTTGCCCGCTCCCAACGCCTCAAAACCGCCTGCGCGTAAGGGTTGCGGCAGGGGAAATGACGTATCTCGGCCCCCATTGAGTGCCAGCAGCGCCGACGACGGACATATTCGACCATATTAATGATTGAGAAGGCTGGATTTGCGGCTGCTACGGTCCAAAATCCGCCAAATTCCTGCACATAGGGCGTTCCCAAATTAGCGCGTTCCCTGTATAGTACGGCGCGGTGCCCCCTCGCGCCTGACCATCGAATGACACAACCTCCTCCGAAGCCAAAACGCTGGCTCCTGGCCGTTGACCCGCGTGTCTATCATTGGGATACCCTCTTTGTTAAGGGCAAGGAGATGTGGCGCCATGCCGGAAACCGGCCGGACGCCCTTCGCCAACTCAAAATCGTGCGCAAAGGTGATCGCGCCCTTTGCTACCACGGCAAACCCGAGCACGCCATTTACGCCCTGGCCGAGGTAAGCCGCGACCCATATCCTGACCCGCACGATCCCGACGGAAAGAAACTCGTGACGGATCTGCGCGCGATCGAGCGTCTGCCCCGCCAGTTGACCTTGGCCGAACTTCGTGCCAACAAGGCGCTGCGCAAGGTGAAGTTCCTCAAAAACACACGCCTCACCATCTGTCCGCTTACCGAAGAAGAGTACGCCGAGATACTGCGCATGGCGGGCATCGTGGCCTCGCCCGGTATACCTTTGCCGTAAGCGGAGCGGCCGATAAAACCGCCTTGGTACTGTGTCAGACATGGAAACGTGAGAGAATGCCGCAACGGAACCATGAGACGACTGAACTATAAGAAGGCGGCTATTGCTCTCTTTTTATCGGCAGCCTTCGTATTAGGCATACCCTCCTTGCCTCTGAGGTCCTATCATTTATTGTTTTGGGGAATCGCCCTTCTGATTGAGGTTTTGGTCCTTCTTGCACTCAGGCCGCTCGAGCGCAATTCAGACTAATCCATTGCCTACAATCGCGTTCCGGTGCAAAGCGTGCGCGAATCTTGTATAAACAAATATGCGGGGCTGTAGCTCAGATGGATAGAGCAGCAGTTTCCTAAACTGCGTGTCGGGAGTTCGACTCTCCCCAGCCCCACTTTACTCGGCGGGCGATCGCGGACAGCTGAAGCGTAACGGCAGCAAGAGGCTTTGTGAAGCTGAAAATCGTACAGATGGGCGAGCCGGTGCTGCGGCAGAATGCGCGTCCGCTCACAGCCAAAGAGATCGTCAGCGAAGAGACGCAGCGCTTGATCCTGGATATGCGCGAAACGATGCACGACGCGCCCGGCGTCGGGCTCGCGGCGCCGCAGGTCGGCCTGCCGATTCAGCTTGCCGTAATTGAGGATCGCGAGGAGTTTCTGAAGGATGCCTCGCCGGATATACTCGCCGAACGCGAACGAAAGCCAGTTCCCTTCCATGTGATTGTGAATCCGCGCATCCTGCATGCGCCGGACCCAACCGTTACCTTTTTCGAAGGCTGCCTCAGCCTGCCCGGTTTTACGGCACTTGTGCCGCGGACCCGGACGGTCCGCATCGAATGCCTGGATGAGCGCGGCCAAAAAAAAATCATTGAGGCCAGCGGCTGGTACGCACGCATCTTGCAGCATGAGATCGATCATCTTGCCGGCTGCCTTTACGTCGACCGCATGCGCAGCCGCACTTTCGGCACGATGGACAATTTCAACCGGCATTGGAAGGGCAAAACGATCGACGAAGTGCGCTCGGCGCTCGAATTCATGCCCGTCTGAAACACCCGCCTCTAATTTTCACCCGCCGCTCTCTCGCGGAACTACCCTTGACTCTTCCGTGACACGCCGCTCCCATCGATTTGGCCGCGCGTAAAATAAATTCATGTGGATTCTTAGGCGAGATGATGTGCTGTGTCTTGGGGCGAATATTTCGCGGCGCGTAATAATGCTGCTGCTTGCTGCGGTTCTCTGCGCCGGTTGCCATCGCATACCACCGGCTCAGTTGCAGCCGCTTTACGATGCGGGCATGGGATACGATACCGTCACCCGATTGACCGCTTTGAGGATCACGCAATCCGAGATTGCTCAAGTTGCGCAGGCTCGGAAATCGGGATTTTCAGACGCAAGCTGCGTAGAAGTTTTGCAGACCTACAAATCGAGGAACCAATCGTTTGATGCAGGCGCCGCCATTGCTGGACTGATGGGAGCCGGGGCGAGCGAAAGTGTCGTATTGAAACTGGCGCGTTTGAATCAACTCGGCCTTGGCGCGGGTGAACTCGAGGCCATGAGGCTGGCGGGGCTTTCGGACGACATCCTCTTGGCAGTCGCGCAACATCACGCGGCTGGTCAACCGGTGCTCTCAGGTGCTTCTCTTGCAGGGATGAAAAATTTGGGAATGGGATCGAGAACGCTGCTGGAGTTGGCCGAGCGCGGCGTGCCCGATTCGCGCGCGGCGGAAATCATGAAGATGCGGCGTCGCGGCGCTAACGACGCTCAGATTTTGCGGGATTTCAACGGTTCGTAGAAAACATTCTCGTAGCACAAAACAGGAATCGAGCACTGCACCTCAGGGCGAGACCATCTTGCGGTCATGATTCTCTCTGTGATGACGCAGCTTTCCAAATCCCTATAAAAACGAAACGGCCGGCAGAGGAGGGGTCTGCCGGCCGCTTCGGGCGCGAGCTAGGGGGAAATTTTACCTGTGGCCTCCGCCATGGCCGCCTCCATGTGATCCACCGACGTGGAAGCCCCCACCATGGGACTCTCCGCCATGGAATGCTTGGCCACCATGGAATCCGCGATCACCGCCATGGAAGTCGTGACCTCCACGAAATTCGGCGCTGCCATGGAAGTCGTCTCGATCGCGAGACTCTCCGCGTCGGAAATCTCGCCCGCGGTCAAAGTCGCGCCCACGATAATATTCGCGGCCATAGAAAGCGCGATCGTCGCGATCATATCGCCACGGATGTCCCCAATACGTGCGATACCAGGGCCCCGCTCCGATAAATACGCCATTCACGAACCAATTCGGGCCGTAGTAGCCGTAAGGCGCGCAAGCGTAAGGATAGTAGCTGTAGTATCCGTATGCGCAGGTCGGCGGCGCTCCGTAATCGCCATAGACGCTAACGGGCGCTGCGGGAACTCCAATCCCAACCCCTATCGCCACATGCTGCGCCTGCGCGTAAGACGCAGGAATCAGCAGCAAAGCACCCAAAGCGCCCAGCATCGCAAACATTTTCAGAGATCGCATTGTCCCGTCCTCCTGAGAGCTGTGCCTCGGGCGTTTGCCGCGAACCCTTCTGCCCTGCTCTCGCCTTAGAGAAATGCATGGGATTTGCCAAATTGCGTCTCAACTGACATAAAAGGCACAAGTGATGTGTTTTCAGATGCCTGGGGTCTGACGCCTGGAACACCCATCCGCGCCCGGCACGCGCGGGTTGGTGGTTTTCGCGCGCGACTGTGGTGCATTTCAACCAACTCCGCCGTGATTAGCAAATGGTAAAGTTTCGCTGCGGTGCCCAGTCGTGCGTCTTGCGACAAGCGCGGGCCACGGCTCAATTGACCGCACCAGCAAGTCCATTTACGCTGAAGTCTCACCTGTACTCTCAAAACGATGCCCACTATCGACGAGGACTTGAACCAAATCGAGCGGGACATTCGCACGCTGAAGATTGAGTACGAGCAGTTCTTCGGCGGAGGTCGCAAACGTCCGCCGACCGACACACAGTGGCGGCTGGATAATCTTGTCCGCCGCTGCAATGAAAAAATCGGCGAACTGAATTTTGGACAACGCTTCAAGCTCAGCAATCTGACGCAGACTTACGCGAAGTATCAGGATTTCTGGCGCAAGAAGATGATCCAGCGCGAAACAGGCGCGCAGCAGCGCCATTTCGGCGCCGCCGCAAAGGCTATCGAAGCCGAGCGCGAGCGCCGCAACGCCGAGGCACACCAAGCATCGGGCGCTGCGAATGGCGCCGAATCAACGCGCTCGCCGTTCGCGATGTCGTTCTCAAATCCCGAAAAAGAACACGGAAAACTGCAAACGCTCTATCAGAATCTGCTGGATGCCCGCGCGGAAACCGGCGAAAGCTCCGGTGCGCCAAGCTTGAAAGATTTCGAGAAATTCGTCCGCAATAAGACCAAAGACCTCAAAGCAAAGGGCGGCAACGAAGTCGAGTACACCGTAAGCATCGAAGGCGGCAAAGTAAAACTCAAGGCGCGCATTTCCGGCTGATGCTAGGAGGTGTCATTCCCCTCAGGACTTCGTAGCCCAATTCTCGACAACTAGGTCGCGTACGCGCCGGAATTCTCGCGTGTTGTTCGTGACCAGTGTTAGTCCCAAACTCAGAGCATGGGCCGCGATCAACAGATCGTTTGCGCCAATCATCGTTCCCCGCTTTTGCAAGTCGGCGCGAACTTTTGCATAAAAAGTCGCTGCCCCGTCGGAAAAATCCACAACCTCAGCATATTGCAGAAAGGCCCTCAGTGCGTTCCCGTCCTGCTCGCGTCTCGGCGACAACTCTATTCCGAACAACAGTTCGGCCTTTGAAATGACAGAAATGCAGACCTCATCGACCGCAAGCCTCTCGAGCCGTTTTACAACCATGTCGTTGCGTTTCATAACGTAGGAGCACATATCTGTATCCAGCATGTAGCGCGACATCAGCGTTTACGTTCCTGGACGGGCAGGTCTGTCACGCCTTCCATGAACGATGCAGACGCGACCGGCGCTTCCGCCAAATAGGATGACCAATCCTGCGGACGCGCGGATAGCACTACTTCGTTTCCTTCTTTCCGAATGAAAACCTCCGGTGTGTTGAATTGAAACTCCTTCGGCAAACGCACGGCTTGGCTTCGATTGTTCATGAAAACCTTGGCTTTTCGCTGCATGCTCCCTCCCGACGACACGGCATATACACAAGTATATGCCAAAGGAACTGTCGACGCTAGCACGGGTTTTACTCTAAGAGCCTGCCGCGTTGAGCGTACATCTCTGGGCTAAGTCGAAGCGTCACGCTAGAGCGCCTAACTTTAGCGTTTTCAATTGGCCGGGCAATGAATTGCTGAACGGCGTCCGCTCCGCGTCAATCGTTTCCCTTCCGAAAATCTCTGCAAACACATAAACTATTCGCTCTTCATAGAGCCTGCAGGGCGCGGCAAGCCCTACTGCTTAACTGGATGGAGGTTTGCTGTGGCAATCGAACGGGCGCTCATCAGCGTCTTTGATAAGACAGGAGTCACGGAGTTTGCGCGAGAACTAGGTTCGCTCGGAGTGGAGATTGTCTCCACGGGCGGCACGGCCCGATTGTTGCGCGAAGCGGGCATTCGCGTGCGAGACGTCTCGGATTTGACGGGCTGGCCGGAAATGCTCGGCGGTCGCGTCAAAACGCTGCATCCGAAAGTTCACGGCGGAATCCTCTTTCAGCGTGCGAAAGAAGAAGACCGTAAACAAACGGTAGAGCATGGCATTGGCCCGATCGATCTTGTGGTCGTGAATCTGTATCCGTTTTCAGCGACGGCCGCAAAGCAAGGTGTGACGCCCGAAGAGCTGATCGAAAATATCGACATTGGCGGCCCCGCAATGATTCGCTCGGCGGCCAAAAATTTTCAAAGCGTCGGCGTAATCACGGATCCTGCCGACTACGCATCGGTGCTTTCAGAACTCCGCGAAAACCGCGAATTGACGCTGGCAACGCGGCTCAGGCTTGCTCGCAAAGCGTATGCACGAACGGCGCGTTACGACGGCGAGATCGCCACGGAACTGGAGCGCCTTGCGGCAAACGGTTCAGTCAGTATCAGTGCGGCAGAAAAGCTGCCGGAGCGGATCAACATCTCGCTCGAACGCCGGCAGATCATGCGTTATGGCGAAAATCCTCATCAAGCTGCGGCTCTTTACGTACCGGCGGGTTCTGGCGTTACTGGCTTGGCCGGCGCGACGCAGCATCAAGGCAAAGAGCTTTCTTACAATAATTTGGTCGATCTGGACGCGGCGTGGGCATTGGCTGAGGAATTCGATCGCGCGGGCGTAGCAATCATCAAGCACAACAATCCCTGCGGCGCGGCGGAGCAGGATTCGCTGCGCGAAGCCTATGTGAAGGCGCTGGCCTGCGATCCGATTTCGGCATTCGGCGGCGTGCTTGCCTTCAATCGGCGGGTCGATGGGGCGACGGCGGAAGAGGTAGCGAAGCTCTTCGTCGAGTGCATCGTCGCACCGGGATACGAAGCAGCTGCTCGCGAAAAATTTGCAGCGAAGAAAAATCTGCGCCTGCTGGAGATTGCTGTCGACAAGCAAAAAGGAACGTCTTGCGCTCCGCTTGAATTAAAGCGAATTTCCGGCGGCGTGCTCGTTCAAGACGCGGACAAACATAAACTCGATCCGGCAAGCTTAAAGGTAGTAACCAAGCGCGCTCCCACCGACGCGGAACTGCGCGCGCTACTTTTTGCGTGGACGGTCTGCAAGCATGTGAAGTCGAACGCGATCGTCTATGCGAGAGACGGACAGACGGTCGGCGTTGGCGCCGGTCAGATGAGCCGCGTGGATGCGGCAAAGCTCGGCGCGATGAAAGCGGCCACCGCTGGACTCTCGGTCAAAGGCAGCGTGATCGCCTCCGATGCGTTTTTCCCGTTTCCAGACAGCATCGAAGTCGCCGCGGAAGCCGGCGCAACGGCGGTGATCCAACCGGGCGGTTCCGTTCGCGACGATGAATCGATTGCCACGGCTGATAAGCTGGGTATGGCGATGGTGCTTACCGGCGTCCGGCACTTCCGTCATTAATCGTTAATTTGTTGCAGGACTTTGCCGGTGAAAAGTGATTTCGTTCGTCAGCGGATCGCCGGCGTCATGCAGAATCTTCCATTCGTT
>DATNBB010000013.1:0-13761 GCA_035607335.1 Binatia bacterium
GTCGCCGCGCTTGCCGATCAGGATGCCCTTCTGCCCTTCCCGCTCGACGTAGATCGTGGCGCGAATGCGAATCAGCTTTTCCGTCTCATCGAAGGTGTCGACGAGGACGGCGATGGCGTGCGGCACTTCATCTTTGGTGGCGAGAATGGCTTTTTCGCGCACTAATTCGGCGGCGAGGAAGCGCTCCGGTTGATCGGTGAACTGATCCGGCGGAAATAGAGGCGGCGAATCGGGCAGATGCGCGAGCCAGCCTTTGACCACATCCTCGCACCCTTCGCCAGTCTGCGCGGAAATCGGATATACCTCCGTGAATTCGAATTCGCGGCGGAATCTGTCGATCACAGGCAGGAGCATCGGTTTCCGCATGCGATCGATTTTATTGAGGAGAAGAAAGACAGGGCCTTTGAAGCGCTTGATCCATTCCAACGTGAACGCGTCGCCGGGACCGAAATTCGCGGTGGCGTCGGCAATGAGCGTGAGCACATCGATGCCTTCGAGCGCCTGCGTGACTTCGTCCATCATCTGGCGATTGAGGATGCTGTCCGGCTTGTGAATTCCGGGTGTATCGACGAGCACAATTTGTGCATCAATTCGATTGAGGATGCCTTGAATGCGATTGCGCGTGGTTTGCGGGCGCGGCGAGACGATGGAGACCTTGCGGCCGACGAGCGTATTTACGAGCGTCGATTTGCCGGCGTTGGGCCGGCCTATGATTGCGATGAATCCGGATTTGAAGGACATGTGAAGATCAATTCTACGCCGAATTGGGCAGGTTTTATTTCGGGCGATTGCAGATTGTATGTTGGAGAAAAACAAGAGGGGTCCTTCGCTTCGCTCAGGATGACGGATTTTTTTGTGCACACGTGATTGACCATGGGAACGTTAATAGGTCATAAAAGGCGCCCGACTGAACGGCTAGTCAGCCGCTACAAGTGCAATTGCAAAACCGAAGATGAGACGCGCGCCCAAAAGGCAGCCGCTACGGAAGCAATGAGCCGGTGACTAGGCCAATTGGGCTGTCATTCGCATGATTTTTTGAGTACGCTAGGATTCCGCAGTTTCGAGGTGGCGAATGAAGGTCGATCCCTCCGCAGGCAAGCCGGCTGCGCTATCTTCGCTGGTGAATATTCCGAAACTGATCACGGCTTATTATTCGCTGCGCCCGGATCCTGGAAATCCTGCACAACTGGTGGCTTTCGGCACGTCCGGTCATCGCGGGTCTTCGTTCGACGGCGCCTTCAACGAATGGCACATTCTGGCTATCACGCAGGCGATCTGCGAATACCGCGCCGCGCAAAAGATCGACGGTCCGCTTTTTATCGGGATGGACACGCACGCGCTTTCCGAGCCTGCGTTTGCGAGCGCGATGGAAGTGCTCGCCGCGAATAGCGTTGCGACGATGATTTCGCAAGGCACGCCGTACACGCCGACTCCGGCTATCTCGCAAGCGATCCTTCAATACAATCGCGGACGCAAGGCGGGCCTTGCGGACGGAATCGTGATCACGCCTTCGCACAATCCGCCGGACGATGGCGGCTTTAAGTACAATCCGCCCGAAGGCGGCCCTGCTGAATCGAACATCACAGGATGGATTCAGTCAAAGGCGAACGATTTTCTGCGGAACGGCCTTGCCGGCGTGAAGCGCACGCTATTGGAAAAAGCTCTCACCGCTTCGACAACGCATAAGTTCGATTATGTGAAATCCTACGTGGAGGACCTTGAGAACGCGATCGACTTCGCAGTGATTCGAAATGCAAAGCTGGCGATCGGAGCCGATCCGCTGGGCGGCGCAGGAATTGCATACTGGCCGCGCATCGCCGAGCGCTACGGACTGAACCTTACGGTAGTCAACGAGCAGGTCGATCCTACGTTTCGATTCATGACCGTAGACTGGGACGGGCGCATTCGCATGGACCCCTCCTCGCCCTATGCGATGCAAAGCCTGATCGGGATGAAAGACAAGTTCGACATTTCGTTCGCGTGCGATACCGACCACGATCGGCATGGCATCGTTGCAAAGAGCACGGGCCTGCTGCCGCCGAATCATTATCTTGCCGTCTGCATCGATTATCTTTTCCGCAACCGGGAGAAATGGAGCAAAGATGTGGCCGTCGGGAAGACCGTCGTGAGCAGCAGCATGATCGATCGCGTGACGGCGCGGCTTGGACGGCAACTTTATGAAGTGCCCGTCGGCTTTAAATTCTTCGTGGAGGGACTGATCGCCGGGAAGCTCGGTTTCGTCGGCGAGGAAAGCGCCGGGGCTTCGTTCCTGCGTCGCGATGGCACGGTCTGGACCACCGATAAAGATGGGATCACGGCAGCGCTCCTCTCCGCCGAGATCACGGCGCGCTGTGGGCGCGATCCGGGCGAAGTCTACCGCGAATTTACGCGCGACCTCGGCAATCCCGTTTACGAACGGGTGGAAGCGTACGCAAGTCTGGCAGATAAGGCGGCGCTCGCGAAATTATCGCCCGCGGAAATTCGCATTACTGAATTGGGCGGCGAAAGAGTCGAGCAGGTTCTCACGACCGCGCCCGGCGATGGAAATAAAATCGGCGGAATTAAAGTGATGGCGCGGAACGGATGGTTTGCCGCGCGTCCTTCGGGCACCGAGGAAATCTACAAAATCTACGCGGAAAGCTTTCTCGGCCAGGATCATCTCCGCAAAATCGAAGAAGAAGCGCAGAAAATCGTATCCGACACGATTGCGCACAGCGGAGCAGCCGCCCGCGCATAATCGGCACTGGAGAATATCGTGAGCAGTCCCGCGCATGGCAATCGTCCTTCCGATCAGGAAATCCTGGACGCCCTTACTGAACTCGCGTTGGACCTTCGCTCGACCTACCACCATCCGGCTGACCGGCTTTGGGAGCGGCTCGATCCAGAGCTTTGGGAGGCGACGCACAATCCGTGGATCGTCTTACAAATTGTATCGCGGCAACGCATGCAAAGCGTGACGGCCGATCCGGATTTCCAAAAGCTGACCGCGAAGCTTCGCGAGGAAAAGCAGACCGCAGAGCAAGCCAAGGCATGGTTTCAGCAAGCACATCCAGACGCGGCTCTCAAAACCATTGCGTATTTTTCAATGGAATTCATGTTGAGCGAGGCGCTGCCCATTTATTCGGGTGGACTCGGCAACGTGGCGGGCGATCAGCTCAAGGCGGCGAGCAATCTGGGAGTGCCGGTCGCCGGCGTGGGACTTTTGTATCAGCAGGGTTACTTCCGGCAGGAAATCAGCGCCGACGGCCATCAGGAAGCGCTCTATCCCTACAATGACCCCGGTCAACTGCCCATCACGCCGCTACGCGATTCGAGCGGCGAATGGATTCGCATCTCGCTGGATTTTCCCGGCACGAAGCTCTGGCTTCGCACGTGGGAAGCGAAACTGGGGCGCAGAAGGCTCTACCTGCTGGGCACAAACGATCCAGCGAACGCACCCGACCTGCGCGGAATCGGCGGAGAACTTTACGGCGGCGATTCGGAGTTGCGCCTGAAGCAGGAGCTGGTTCTGGGCATAGGCGGTTGGCGGCTGCTGAAGGCGCTCGGCCTTCAGCCCGAAGTGTGCCACCTGAATGAAGGGCATGCGGCATTTGCCGTGTTGGAGCGGGCGCGCGATTACATGGAAGAAAATCGAGCGGCCTTCGGCGAAGCGCTGGCGATCACTCGCGCGGGCAATCTCTTTACAACGCATACGCCTGTTGCGGCGGGATTCGATCGGTTTGCACCCGGCCTGATGAAAAAATATTTCAGGAATTACGCGGAACAGGAACTCGAGATTGGTTTAGAGGATTTGCTCGCATTGGGACGCCAGAATCCTGGCGATTCGAACGAGCCTTTTAACATGGCCTATCTCGCGATTCGCGGAAGCGGCGCGGTGAATGCAGTGAGCAAGCTGCACGGCCAAGTAAGCCGGCGATTGTTTCAACCGCTTTTTCCGCGATGGCCGGAGGCGGAGGTGCCCGTCACGCACGTCACCAACGGCGTACACATGCCGACATGGGATTCGCCAGATGCGGACCGCCTGTGGGAAGGCTCGTGCGGCAAAGGACGTTGGCAAGGATCGACAGATGTGCTCGAGGAGAGCATGCGAAAGTGCGGAGACAGCGACCTGTGGCAGATTCGCACGAGCGGACGCACTGCGCTGGTTGAATATGTTCGCAAAAAGCATGTGAGGCAAATCGCGCGGCGCGGAGCCGCAATTCAGGAGATCGAAAACGCGGGGAGAGTGCTCGACGCGGATACATTCACACTGGGATTCGCTCGCCGATTTGCGCCGTACAAGCGGCCCAACTTGCTTTTGCACGACCGTGAGCGGCTAATACGCATTCTGACGAATACTAATCACCCGGTACAACTCGTGATCGCGGGGAAAGCGCATCCACAGGACACGGCCGGGCAAGAAATGATCCGCGAGTGGATCCAGTTCGCGTATCAGCCGGAAGTTCGGCAACGCGTGGTGTTTTTGACCGACTACGATGTGCTGATGGCTGAAAAGCTCGTGCAGGGCGTTGATGTGTGGCTGAACACGCCACGGCGTCCGTGGGAAGCAAGCGGAACGAGCGGCATGAAAGTGCTCGTCAATGGCGGGTTGAATCTTTCCGAACTGGACGGCTGGTGGGCCGAGGCATATTCGCCGGAAGTGGGCTGGGCCCTCGGCGACGGGCGCGAGCACGATAGCGATCCGGGTTGGGATGCGGCGGAGGCGGAGACGCTCTACTCGCTGCTCGAACGCGAAGTGATCCCACAATTCTACGCGCGCGATGAACATGGCATCCCGCGCGGATGGGTGGCTCGCATGCGCGAGAGCATGGCACGATTGACGCCGCGATTTTCGACGAACCGCGTGGTGCGGCAGTATACCGAAGATCATTATTTGCGGGCTGCGGCGGCGTACAGTGAGCGAACAGCGGCCAGCAGGCTCATCGGAAACGGCATTTTGAAATGGCAGCGCGAAATCGCGGAACATTGGGGCAAGCTGCACTTCGGCTCGTCCACGGCTCAGCTGCAAGGGCAAGAGTACGTGTTCAGCGTGCAGGTCTTTCTGGACGACCTCGATGCGGATGCTGTTGCGGTGGAATTGTATGCGGAAGGAACGGATGGCTCCGCGCCTTACCGGCAGCGCATGACGCGCGGCGAACGCCTGGCCGGGGCGGTCAACGGCTTCGCATATACCGCGAGAATTCAAGCGACGCGGCCATTGAGGGACTTTACGCCACGGATTATTCCGTGCCACGCACGAGCATCCGTGCCGCTGGAGGCTCCGTTTATTCTTTGGCAGGACAATCCTGGCTGGAGATAATCCCGACGCGGCCCTGAAGCTATAGATGCAAGGGTAGCCATTCCCGGGCGCGCGGCCAGCGGCGACCGATGCGCTCTTCGGCGAGATCGATGCTCTCGCGAAAGGCGTGGCATCCCACGGCAAAGCGCGTATTCCGTCCGCGACGAAGATTCATTGACCTTTCTCGGCTATTTGGCCTTCTCTGACCCGCCCAATCCGGATGCAGCAAGTTCGCTGGCAGCCCTCAAACGAGACGGCGTTGCAGTAAAGATTTTGACTGGTGACAATGAACTCGTCGCTCGCCATATCTGTGCCGAAGTTGGGATTGAGAATCCAGTGATCGTTCGCGGTGACGAACTTGAACACGCAAGCGATTCCGCGCTGTTGGCTATGACTGAAAAGACACATGTGTTTGCGCGCGTATCCCCTATGCAAAAACACCGCATTATCCAGGCTCTCAAGCAGAAAGGTCACGTCGTCGGTTACATCGGCGATGGAATCAACGACGCGCCCTCGCTTCGATCCGCGGACGTCGGCATTTCTGTGTCTTCGGCGGTTGATGTTGCGCGTGACGCTGCCGATATTATCCTACTGAAGCCAGGACTGAATATTGTGCACAAAGGAATTATTGAAGGGCGGCGGGCCTCAGCGAACGTGCTCAAGTACTTGTTGATGGGAACGAGTTCCAACTTCGGCAACGTCTTTAGTATGGCTTTCGCGTCGATATTTCTTCCGTTTCTCCCAATGCTTCCCACGCAAGTGCTTTTGAATAACTTCTTGTACGATTCGGCGCAACTAACAATTCCAACCGATCGCGTAGACGACCAATCGTTATCAGCACCGCATCGCTGGGATATGAAATTGATTCGCAATTTTATGTTGACCATTGGTCCCATCAGCTCGCTTTACGACTTTCTGACTTTCTTTGTTTTGCTCAAGATATTCCATGCCGGCGAGTCGGAATTTCACACTGGCTGGTTTGTCGAATCCTTAGCGACGCAAACTCTGGTTCTTTTCGTCATTCGAACGATGCGCAGCCCCTTGAGAAGTCGCCCGAGCACAGCGCTCACGGTTTCTACGTTAATCGTGACTGCGGTAGGTTGCCTGATACCATACCTTCATCTTAATCATGTTCTCGGCTTCACGCCGTTGCCGGGGCGCTATTTTGTCTTTCTCGCCATCTCCACAGCTACGTACCTGTTTCTGGTCGAAATGGCAAAACGGCAACTCTTCTCTTCAGCCAGCTTGTGAACACCCGGGATGGCCGTAGCCCAAGTGACATGCGTCACATCCAAAAGCGCCTTTTCTGATGAATCCTGAAAGAGGAGGCGTTATGAAAGCCGCGACCGTTACGTTGAGCCGTTCGACATCTATAAAGGACATACTGTTTCTAACCGATTTTTCCGAACCGTCAGAGGCAGCCATGCCTTTCGCCATTGGGCTTGCACGCGAGTATGGGGCGGTAGTACATGCCCTGCATGTGGAAACCCCTGAATTCTATGCGTACTCCACGCCCGAAGGCGCTGCGGCGCTGCGCGAAGCCCAAGAAGAAATCGCGCGTAATCTCAGACGAGATCTTGATACAAACTTGAGCGGCATTGCTCACGATGTGACAGTGACGCGGGAAAGCAACGTCTGGACTGCCGTTGAAGATGTGATTTATAACACTAGCCCTGACCTAATTGTGCTGGGCACGCGCGGCCGAACAGGACCGCGGAGGCTAATTCTTGGCTCGGTCGCGGAAGAAATCCTTCGGCGCTCGGAGGTTCCCGTTTTGACGGTAGGCCCCCGTGTGAGCAGTGAAATAACCCCAACAGCCCGCTTCAGTTGCGTCCTGTTTCCGACGGATTTTACGCCAGAATCTCTTGCTGCTGAGCCGTTCGCGGTCTCGTTCGCAGCGAAGAATTACGGTCGCCTAATCGTTTACCACGCAATGCCTGAACCAGCAGACCAAAAGTCAGCTGATAGTATGACCACGAGAATAAACCGTGCGAGGCTCGACTTGGAATGCATCGCTCGCCAAGGCGTAGATGGTTGCGAGAGGCGCGTCATCGTGGGCTGCGGCGACCCTGCAAACGAAATCCTGAAAGTCGCAGACGAAAACGGCGTCGATTTAATTGTTTTGGGCGTTCGCGATGCAAGCGGGTCGACTACTCTGGCGACGCGAGTAAGCCGGGCGATCGCGAATAAAGTAATCGCCAATGCGCGTTGTCCTGTGCTGACAGTTCGCGCGTAAAAAGGTTTATCAGTTGATCTGGCGGAAAGCGGATTGGGGGGTGTTGATTTATTCTTCGTCAGATTACTGCCAAGTTGTTCCAAAGGGCCGAAACAAACACGAGAATGAGTTTTCTGGTAAAGACCCAAGAGCTTCCAGGAAGATTATCCGAATGCCTCGAGGTTGACCCTTTCGTTGAATGTAGGCACATGCGTGGGATTGAAGTAGGATATCACTCCAGATCAATGCTACAGACATCACCATTACTCCAGGCGCGTGCCAGCGCGGCTCGACCTTGATTTCTGCACACGTCTCAGGATCTCGATGAACAGACATCCGGCACTGAAGTGTATGTTCGCTCCAGGCTCGATCGCAGTCATTGGAGCAACGGCACGCGAGGGCAGCGTCGGGCGTACCATTGTTGAAAATCTGGCAAAAGGCTCTTGTTGCGAAAAGCTCTACCTCGTGAACCCCAAGCACTCCGATATTCTCGGACGCCGCTGTTTTCCGAATATCGCCAGCGTTCCTGAAAAGATCGACTTGGCGGTTATTGTGACTCCCGCACCAACTGTGCCCAGTATTGTCCAAGAATGCGCTGAAGCAGGAGTCCGTGCGGCAGTTGTGATTTCCGCGGGATTCAAGGAACGCGGCGCAGAAGGCGCACAACTGGAGCAACAGATTCGCGAAATTTTGCGCGGCAGTAAGATGCGCCTTGTTGGCCCGAACTGTCTCGGAATCATGAATCCGATAACAAGCGTCAATGCCACCTTCGCACATGATATGGCTTTGCCCGGAAGCGTCGCATTTCTGAGCCAGAGCGGCGCTCTTGAAACCGCCATTCTGGATTGGAGTCTGACTGAACGTGTAGGTTTTAGCGCAATCGTCTCGACGGGGTCCATGTTAGACGTCAACTGGGGCGATCTGATCGATTATTTCGGCGAAGACGAAAACACGCACAGCATTTTGCTCTATCTTGAATCGGTCGGAGACGCGCGCTCTTTCCTGTCCGCGGCTCGGGAAGTGGCGCTTCGTAAGCCGATCATCGTTATAAAAGCCGGCCAATCCGAGGCAGCATCTCGCGCGGCAACATCGCACACAGGGGCCTTGACCGGCAGCGATGAAGTTTTTGATGCTGCGGTGCGTCGCTGCGGTGTGTTGCGTGTTCACAGTATCTCCGATCTGTTTCACATGGCCGAAGTACTCGACCGGCAACCGCGTCCGAATGGGCCTCGACTGACTATCCTGACGAATGCGGGAGGGCCTGGCGTATTGGCCACGGATGCTCTTATTGCGAACGGCGGCGAACTGGCGCACCTGTCCGAGGAATCCTTGAACACCCTCAGCCAATTTCTCTCGCCAAATTGGAGTCACGCGAACCCCATCGATGTTCTCGGCGATGCAGGTCCGGAGGAATATGCGCGCGCATTCCAAATCGCGATCGATGATCCTGCAAGTGATGGGCTGTTGGCAATTCTCGCGCCACAGGGAATGACAGATCCCAACCGCGCGGCTGAATGTCTGAAATCTTACGGGCACGGTTCTAAGAAGCCAGTGTTGGCGAGCTGGATGGGTGGAAAGCTCGTTGCTGGCGGAGTGGAAACGTTAAATGAGGTAGGCGTTCCGACCTTCGCCTATCCGGATACTGCCGCCCGCGCATTCTGTTATATGTGGCGTCATACATATAACCTCCGCGGGATCTATGAGACACCGAGCCTAACGGAAGAGATTACTGAAAGCGATAGCTGCGGGAACTCTGCACGTGAAATTCTCGAAAAAGTACGACGCAGCAATCGCGTGTTGCTTACCGAGGTTGAGTCGAAGCAAGTTCTGTCGTGCTACGGAATCCCGACGGTGGACACGCGAATTGCGTGTTCGGGCGACGAGGCGGTTTCCCTCGCAAGCGCAATCGGGTTCCCCGTCGTTCTCAAAGTCTATTCGGAAACCATCACTCATAAGACGGACGTCGGCGGAGTGAAGCTTAACCTGGCGAATGAAGAGGCTGTGCGCCGAGCGTTTCGCGAAATCGAATCTGTTGTACGCGACAAAGCTGGACCGGAGAAGTTCCAGGGCGTCACCGTTCAGCGCATGGTGCGACTGGACGGATACGAACTTATTCTTGGCAGTAGTGTGGATCCACAATTCGGGCCGGTGGTGCTGTTCGGATCTGGCGGTCAACTTGTGGAAGTCTACCGTGATCGCGCGCTTGCATTGCCACCCCTGAATGCAACTTTGGCGCGACGATTGATGGAACAAACGCGTGTCTTCGCGGCATTGAAAGGCATACGCGGACGAGCTCCGGTTGACATCAATGCTCTGGAAAGAGTTCTCGTTCGCTTTAGCACGTTGATCGTAGAGCAGCCGTGGATCAAGGAAATCGACATCAATCCCCTGCTAGCGTCGAGCGATGCAATTGTTGCTCTGGACGCACGCGTAGTAATGCACGGGTCTGGCTTCACGCCTGAAGAGCTACCGAAGCCTGCAATCCGTCCTTATCCGACAAAATACGTGCGTGAATGGAAGACCAAAACTGGCACATCTGTTTTGATAAGACCTATCCAGCCCGAAGATGAGCCGCTGATGGTAGCCTTTCACAAGAGTCTTTCCTCGAGCAGCGTCTATCTGCGGTATTTCCACATGGTGAGCTTCGACGCGCGCGTGGCCCACAGCAGACTAGCCCAACAATGCTTCATCGATTACGACCGCGAAATGGCCTTGGTTGTCGATATCGTTAAACCAGGGTCGAGTATGCATGAGATCGCCGGAGTCGGCAGACTCACCAAAGAACACGGCGAACCTGAGGCGGAAATTGCAATTGTGGTGAGCGACGCTTATCAAGGAATTGGTATCGGCAAGGAACTCATTCGCCGCTTAATCGAGATCGGTCGCGATGAAAAGCTCGAACGCATCGTTGCGCGGATTCTGCCGGAGAACGGAGCAATGCAGTCCCTCGCGAAACATTTCGACTTTCGCCCTCAGCCTTCCTTTGATCCGGAATCTGTTACCGTTTGCCTCGACTTAACAGAGGTTCGTTCGACGACATAAGCCGCTACACCGCAGGCTAGCTCAAGCAGAGAGGACACGTGCGAGTGCAATCAGCTGCGGATCAAGCGGCTTGCGCTTCGCTACAACGCCACTGAGCGGCGTTGTGCCCATTTGGCCGTTGACCAGGCCGACCAACACGCCGAACTGGCCGCGCGCGATGCACTCCGTCACAGCAGCTCCCATTCGCGTCGCTAACAAGCGATCGAAGACCCCCGGTGTTCCTCCACGTTGTACGTGCCCCAACTTCACAACCCGCAATTCAAAGCCGAGCCGTTCGCGATGCTCCCTGAAATAGCAGCTCAAAGCTTCGCCGTTGAAGCAGGCTCCTTCGGCAACGACAACGATTGCATACGACTTACCGCGTTCGTACGCTTCGCGCAGTTCGCAAGCTACTCTTTCAGGATCAATCGGCACTTCGGGAAGGAGGACGCACTCAGCCCCACCCGCGATGCCTGAAATGAGTGCGAGGTATCCGCAATTTCGGCCCATGACTTCGACAAGGAACGCACGTTCATGAGAAGAAGCCGTTACCTTGATGCGGTCGATCGCTTCGAGAGCGACGTTGAGAGCTGTGTCGACGCCGATCGTCATTTCGGAGCCGCAAAGATCGTTGTCAATCGTGGAGGCGATTCCTACGACGTTGAATCCCTTTTGCGAAAGAGCATATGCCCCAGCCTGTGAGCCGTCACCTCCGATCACGACAAGCGCATCGACATTCGTCGCGCGAAGGACTCGAATTGCTTCCAACTGGACATCGTCGGATTTGAATTCCGGGAATCGCCTGCTGCCAAGTACCGTGCCTCCGTGTTGAATGATTCCGCCGACATCCCGAAGGCCGAGCGGCACGAGATCGCCTCGAACCAACCCCGCATACCCGTGACGCACTCCAAAGACCTCCCAACCCTTCGCGATGGCCGTTCGCACGGTGGCGCGGATCGCTGCATTAATTCCCGGCGCATCTCCTCCGCTGGTAACGACAGCGATTTTTCTCATTGAATCGACCTCTCGCATGTCGACATCGACTAACCTCCAACTTCGGCCGGAAGGAGCTCGTGCGCACTCCCGTTGCCGCTGTCTTCTACGATTTCGAAACTCGTATCGAGCGCAACAGAACGCTTTATCATGGCGCCAACCGAACAGTATTTGTCCTCTGATAATCGAATCGCGTGCTCCACAGCCGCAGGATCAATATCGGCTCCCGTAACTACGTGATGGATTCTTACGGCCGTGAATATTTGTGGCGGCAGATTCGCCTGGTCAGCTTCCACGCGGACCTCATATCCGGTCACTTGCTGGTGATGCTTTTCGCGAAGGACCGTAATCACATCGAAAGCCGTGCAGCCAGCCAACGCCACGGCAACAAGCTCGATCGGCTTCGGAGCGGTTGCACCTTCGGCATCATCGAGCAAAAGATGATGGTTGCTGCCTGTGGTTGCAACAAACTGACGCCGCTTTGATTTGCAGGGCTGCGTCAACTGAACTTTGGCAATGATCATGTTCCGCTCCTTCAGACACCTTCTGCGTGACCCGTGCTAGCGAAATCGGTCTTTTCCGTATTACGCGTTATCCCGTATTCCAAGCCACAGCGTACGCAAGCAAGCGCGGTCTGAAAGTGATTCGCGTCACATAATCCGTGGCCGCAAATAGGCACAATCTAGCTGACTAAGCGCCCCCCGCTCTCTGAGTGATTCAAATCACATACACATATCGGGCGCTACGCTAAAAATTCAAGCTTCAGGGACGGATGCTGATGTATGGAGGTTGAAATGACTGAAAAAGTAGAAGTTTTTCTCGAAAGCGAGCACATCCGGCGGACTACAAATGCAAAACAGATGATGTTGGCATTCGTGATGCATCAAATCGGGAGCGCAGGATTCATGGAAAAGCCTGTGCCACAAGACCCCGGACCAAATGGCGCAATCATTAAGACCACGCGGGCTCTCATTTGCACGTCTGACTCCCACACCGTCCACGGGGCAATCGGCGAGCGCCACGATCTGACGCTCGGGCACGAAGCAGTCGGCATCGTTTATAGACTCGGTTCGAATGTGAACGGTCTGCGCGAGGGTGATCGCGTCGCCGTCAACGCCATCACACCGTGCTATAAGTGCGATAACTGCTTACGAGGTTTCACGTCCCAATGCACGGAGATGCTCGGAGGTTGGAAGTTCGCAAATATCAAAGACGGCGTCTTCGCGGAATATTTCCACGTGAACGACGCCCAGGCCAATCTCGCGCCGATTCCGAAATCAGTTCCGGATGATAGTGCCGTTTACACCTGTGACATGATGTCCACCGGCTTTATCGGAGCCGAACACGCAAACATCCCTCTTGGAGGCAGCGTCGCCATTTTTGCACAGGGGCCAGTTGGCCTAATGGCGACTATGGGCGCCCGCTTGCTCGGTGCCGGACTCATCATTGCAGTCGAGTCGGTACCGAAGCGACAGGAATTGGCGAAGCGCTTCGGAGCGGATGTGATCGTGGACTTCAAGAAGCAAGATGCTGTTCAAAGTATATTGGACATGACAAATGGCCAAGGCGTTGACTCCGCAATCGAAGCGCTGGGTACGCAGCCGACGCTAGAAGCGTGCATTCGCGTGACCAGACCTGGGGGCACAATCTCCAATGTGGGCTATCACGGCCAGGGCGACTACCTGCAAATTCCGCGCTTAGCGTGGGGCGTTGGCATGGGCGACAAGACGATCCGTACCGGACTATGCCCGGGCGGCAAGGAACGCATGCAGCGCCTGCTGCGACTCATCGAAAACGGACGCGTCGATCCTACGCCGCTTACAACGCATCGGTTTCACTTTAGCGAACTCGAAAAAGCATTTCGCATGATGGAGACAAAAGAAGACGGTATTATCAAGCCGCTAATTCTCTTCTAAGGGTGCAAGCGACCCGAAGAATAGCGAATCGATTCTTGAGGAACACGGTGCCAACACAGACGCTCTTGCTTCGGAGGCTTGTTTCGAGGTCTTCTCTTTTGTTGGCAGTTATGGCCGCAGCGATGATCTCATCTCTATTGTTCCGTGCGCCGCTCACACATGCAGATAAGCCTTTCGTAGAAAGCGCGACATCCACACAAAAGGATTCCGAGCAAGCAAAGCTTGCGGAAGGAGAGTATATTATCTACGAGCAATCTAACGACGGTGCCGTCGGTCCTTTCCCGGAGCAGATCTATAACTTCAATGAAACTTGGACTTTATCGCGGAACGGAAACGGC
>DATNBB010000105.1:0-8120 GCA_035607335.1 Binatia bacterium
TTCAAACTAGACAAACGGGGATAATTTCGCTGTTTCGGCAACAGGCCAAAGCAGACCATCTTCTCTTGAATGGCGTTGAATTTACGGGTGCCGCAGAAAGCAAACATGCAGACGGCCGGCACGAGCGGAATGCTGCTGGGGAGGCGATGCAGTGCGGCGTTCAACGTGCCGCGTGGAGCGGAATACCGAGAGCGCTGTGGAGCCCAGGTGAGCATCGTCACGCAATCGGGCACAAACAGCTCCCACGCGACTACACGAAAAACATTGACATTCGAGAACAAGTTTTTGATTATTTCGGGCTCAGATATCGGATCCAGATACGTAAACCGATATTGCAGAGCGATGCTGTCTTGCTTGGGCGCGGCCAAATCGACGCTCTGGGTAGAGGGAGTACGGAATGAAAATAGTCCTGGTTGTTTTTACCGTGATTTGTCTTGCAGGTTGCTCCCAGCAGAATGCTGTTTCTAATGCCGCTCTCGAAGCCAAAATCGCCACTCTGCAGCAACAGGTGAATGACAGCAAGCCCGGCCTTGGCGAGATTATGGGCGTGATTCAGCAGCACCACGCAAAGCTATACTATGCCGGAACCAAGGGGGATTGGGCTCTGGCTGGCTACGAATTGAACGAAATACAAGAGAGCCTCGACGACGCGATGCAGCTCTACCCGGATAAGTTCAAAAACGTAACTGTGCCGCTCCCTCAAATTGTCCCCGCCATGACTAAAGGAAGTATCGACGGAGTGCAGCAAGCCATCCAGCAAAAAAATGACAAAGCCTTTGTACAGGCCTATCAGACACTGTCCCAATCGTGCTCGAGCTGCCATGCGGCTGAGAACCACGCCTTCATAAAGATTGAGACTCCCGCCGCAGGAATGTTCAGCGATCAAGATTTCGCACCTGATTCCGCTGTAAAGGTTTTGGGAAGATGATCACGGCTCGTAATTCGACACGAGAACGATGTGACTGAACCGCGCGAACTGTACTCCGGGCTTATTCGGCTACATGTGCTTCACCACGCGTGCGAAAGGCCTTTTTTCGGTTTATGGATGATTGAAGAATTGTCCCACCATGGGTATCGCCTGAGTCCCGGTACTTTACCCGTTGCTCGCGGCGATGGAACGCAAAGGACTGCTGCAGTCTTCGCACGAGCGCTTGAGCGGAAAAGTTCGCCGCATGTACACGGCCACGCCTGCCGGACGCGCCGCGCTCCGTACCGCAAAGAAACGTGTGAAGGAACTCTTTGGAGAACTTTTCGAGGAGAAGTGATGCGACTTCGTCATGCGCTGCTCTTGATGCTGCTAGTCACATTTTCCAAGATTGCTTTTGCAGGGCCGCCGTTTCAGACGGACGATCCCGAGCCGGTGGATCTCCAGCATTTCGAGTTTTATATGTTTGGTAATGCCGACGGCCATTCAGCAGAAATGGACACGACAGGTCCGGCAGCCGAGTTCAACTGGGGTGCGCTGCCGAACCTTCAATTGCACATTGTGGTTCCGGCGGCGGCGATCTTCCCCTCCGATGAATCGCACGAATTCGGACTGGGTGATATCGAACTTGGAGCCAAATACCGGTATTTGAACGAGACAAAGCATCGTCCGATGATCGGAACGTTTACGATGTTCGAGGTGCCTTCGGGAAATCCGGCCAAAGGACTCGGCAACGGAAGAGGTTGGGCCCGGCTGCCGGTCTGGCTGCAGAAGAGCTTTGGTCCCTGGACCACCTATGGCGGCGTGGGCGAGACGATCAATCCCGCGCCGGGATTCAAAAACTATACGTTTGGAGGATGGCTGCTCCAACGCGATATCGGCAAAAAGTGGACGTTGGGCGGCGAGGTCTTCTCGCATGGAGGCGAGGGTGAAGCAGCGCCGCAAGACCGGGCATCGGCTTTAATCGACCTTGGCGGCTATTATTATTTTCGCAATCCGGGATTCCAATTGCTCTTCGCTTACGGCCATACAGTAGCCGGTCAGGCAGAAAATTACGCCTACGTCGGGCTCTACTGGACCTGGGGTAATGATAAAGATAGCGGCCCTACGACGAGAGAGTCGCGGCAGGAGCGGCCTAGCCTGGCATTCAGGCCGCCGGTCTCGCCAAATCGAAGCCTTGCGCGATTCTGAGCACAAATGTGGTGACTCGAATGCGGGCGGCCCGAGCTTGCTGAATTGAAAAATAAAGACGAAAAAAAGGAGGCTGTTGGCAGCCTCCCCGTATCTGATAGTCGTTACGGAATGTAATAGCGCATGGAAGTGAAAACCATGTTGTCGTTGGTGCTCGGGCCGCAGCTTGGGTTTGCGGCTGAGGTGCAAGCGCCCGTAGGACCGACGCCCGACCACGTGTTGTATGCCTCGTGAGAGTATTCCAGGCCGAACTTGAAAATACCCTTCGGTCCGGAGTAGAAGCTGTACCAAACGCCAGCCGTACCTTCGATGATGTTACGGATGTTATTGGCGCAATTTCCCACTGATCCAGGAGCATATCCACCCGATCCAGGAGCAGGTTCTGTCCAGCAGCCGGCATTGTTGAAGCCGATGGCACCGAATCCTACGTTTGGAATCGTGCCACCGTTGATGAACTGAGTGCGGTCGCCGTATTCCTCACCGACGTGGAAATAGACATCCCATTTGGTGTAATGGAATGCGAGCGTGGCCAGGCCCTGATAGCTGCGGACTGTGGCAAATGTGCCGTCTGGCTTCACTGTAACGTCCGGGGTAGCCCCGGCGCTGCCGTAGCGACCAACGCCATTGCCCACGAGTGCGTGAAGGCCGAAGTTGATTTTGCCCTTATTGAATGGGAGCCAGATGTTTGCTCCACCGCCGCCGCCAGCCGTACTGGCATTGTAGGGCGCGGCGCCAGTGGGGAAGATGCGATCACGGAACGTGCTGACGAGCCCGAAGACCTCGTAGTGTCCGAAGCCGGGTTCAAATGCGGCCTTGAAGACGAAGTCCGGCGTCATATTGAAGGAGTAATTGGCCGTGGGATTGTAGAGACCGCCGCTTGTACCCGCCTGGCCAAACAAAAAAGGCGTCGTTGGTCCGGCTCCCTTGAAGGTTATCTGAGGCTCCTCAACGGACATCGCCAACCACATCTTGTTATTGAAGTTCTTGGCGATGCGGACTCCATACTGGCGTGCCCAACTGAAACCGACATTATATTGTGCGTCGATGTTCTCGGGCAGAACCTCGGTGCGATTGTCGACGCCTTTCGCGGTCTGGGTGACGAGCGACCACATCTGCCCGCCTGTAATTGTGAAACCGTTGGTGAAAGCCGCCTGGCCCCAGAACTGCCGCTGGCGGAGAGTGTAACTGTTGCTCTGGTTGTCGTTTGACGTGGTGCCTGCGGAAAGGAAGTCAGCTTCGTAGTAGCCGCCAATCGTTGCGCTGGGGAGTTTGCCCTGGACCAGCATGGCAATGCGCGACTGACGGCCGGCCGCGTTGAACTCCGAGATGTTGTACTGTGAGGCACCGGGCATGGGAAGCGAGGTAAATGGAGTATTGATGTCGGCTCCGAGTCCGCGTTGCCGCCAAACCGTTTCCGCCGCGAAGAAACCGCTCGGCGTGAACGTGACGCCTTTAAAAGCCCAAGCGGTGGGCTCATTGGTTGCTTGAGGACCGGGCGTAGCGGAAGTGAGGGCGACGTTGGCGGTTGGGGCGCCAACGACAGGCCCGATTACGGCCGGCGCGGTAGGAGCGATTACCGGAGCGGCAGCCAATACGCTGGCGTTTGTCCCACTGGAGCTAAGCTGCTGCTTGAGCGCCTGCATCTCCTGCTTCTGTTCCTGCAATTCTTGCTGCTGATCCTGAAGCTGCTTGGATTGTGCTTCAACCAAATCCTTGAGCTGCTGCAAGTCGCTTTCCGTGGTCACCGTTTCGGGCTTGGCCGGAGCCGGCGAAGTGGCACTCGCGGTATTCGCCGCTGGGGCAGGCGAATTCGCTGCGGCATTGCCTCCATCTCCGTTTGCTCGAGCCACCGCAGGTGCTGCAGCGAGGCAGAGAGCGACGATATATGCTGCAAGTACTCGCATTACTTCCTCCTTGAGTTGATCGCACTGCACGTCTAGCAGGGCCTCGGTGTGACCGCCGTGCCTGTTGCAATTGGCCGTTATGACCCGTCGAATTCGTCGTTCCGGGACAACCACACCGGCGGAAACGCCTCGTTCATCCGAGGCACGCCGCGCTTCGAGCCGCCGTTCACGCGCACGCAGGCTATGCGTTTCGATTGAACCTGCTGTGACGGCAATGTTAATAAACCGTTACGCCGGTCTGGCCGTGGAGGCTATTGCGTGGAAGATTGGGGACTACTTCAGGTCGCGCCAATTCGGGCCGGACTTGGTTTCAGTGAGCAGAGGAACGCGGAACTTATGCGCGCCTTCCATCACTTCTTTAACGAGCTTCTTGAGGCGCGGGAGTTCTTTTTCGGGAGCTTCAAAGAGAAGTTCGTCGTGAACTTGCAGGATCATGCGGGAATCGAATCCATCTGCGAGCTGATGGTCGAGTTCGATCATGGCGAGCTTGATCAAATCGGCGGCGGCACCCTGCATGGGCGTGTTCATGGCAGTGCGTTCGGCGAAATTGCGAAGAGCGGGCTGTGGCGAATTGATTTCCGGAATCGGACGAACGCGGCCGAAAATATTGCGCGTGAAACCTGTCTTGCGTGTTTCGGCGATCTGCGAGTTGAGGAATTTCTTTACGCCCGCATAGCGTTCGAAGTACGCAGCAATAAACTTGGCGGCTTCTTTCTGCTCGATGCCAAGCTCCTGGGCAAGCCCAAAAGCCGATAGCCCGTAAATCACGCCGAAATTGATGACTTTTGCGACGCGGCGATGCTCCCGCGTTTGTGCAATCGGACCGACGCCAAAGACCTCCGCTGCTGTTCGGGCGTGAATGTCTTCACCGGCTCGAAATGCCTTCACGAGAATCGGATCTTCCGAGAGATGCGCCAGAATACGCAGCTCGATTTGTGAGTAATCCGCAGAAAGCAGCACTTTGCCGGGCGGCGCGACAAACGCCGCGCGAATCTCGCGCCCAAGCTCCGTGCGAATTGGAATGTTCTGCAAATTCGGATTGGACGAACTGAGGCGGCCCGTGGCCGTGCCGGTTTGACTGAAACGCGTATGCAAACGTCGCGTGGCCGGATGAACGAGGCGCGGCAGGGCATCCGCATACGTGGATTTCAGCTTTGCGAGTTCGCGATACTCAAGGACTCTCTTCGGCAGATCGTGAACCAGCGCGAGTTCCTCGAGAGCCTCGGCAGCGGTGGAACGCGCTTTTGTGCGGGATTTGCGCGGTGGCTGTAGGTTGAGCTTGTCAAAGAGGACCTCGGCGAGCTGCTGTGGCGAATTGACCTTGAACTCGAATCCGGCGAGTTCATGGATGGCCTTCTCAATTACGGCAATTTCCTGCTCTGCGCGCCGCGAGATTTTGTCCAGCGCATCGGAATCGACAGCTATTCCCGCTGCTTCCATGCGGGCGAGAACCGGCGCAAGCGGAAGGTCAATTTTCTCGTAGAGTTCAGCGAGGCCCTGCTTTTCGACTTCTTCGCGGAGAATAGGCGCGATGCGGAAGAGGTAATCGGCCCGCTCGCCGGGCGCGCCCGAAAGAACACAGTTCATGGTTCGGAGCACCACATCGGCAAACGCGTGATTCGCTGTCGTCGGCCGAAGGAGGTACGAATAAAGCTCGGTCGCATGCTGAATTCCCGCGATCATTTGTTTGCATTCCCATTGTTCGGGAGAAGCGACGAGACAGAAAAGCTTTGGATCGTGGACGATCTTCGGGCGCTTTGGGTCCGCGAGCCAATCGCCGATGGCGGCAAGTGTCTTATTTTCGAGATCGTTCGCTGCGTTGCGCGCCACGCCTTCTTTAGCAGAGGCCTCGACGCTCAGCACGCGCGCGCCATATCCCTCTTCTTCGGGATCCTTCGAATCCAGATTGAGCCAGACTGCTGTTTCATTGCCGCGGGTGATTCCGTTGAGAAATTCGGCGAATACCGTGGGACCGTCCACATTCGCGTAGTCTGTCGAACCGGCCGGGTGCGCAACAGGAGCCGCCACTTCTTTCAGCAGCGTGGTAAAGCCGAGTTCCGCATAAAGCGCGCGAAGAGCTTCCGAATCGGCGCCTACAATTTGTAGCTTGCCGAGTTCCAGCGGCACAGGAGCGTCGGTCGGAATTTTCGCAAGCTGCTTACTGAGCCGCACAAATTCGGCATATTTTTCGAGTGCTTCGCGATAGTTCGCGCGTTTCACTTCGGCCGCGCGCGCGATGGTTTCCTCCGCGCTGCCGAATTGCTGAATCAATTGCCGCGCACCCACTTCGCCGATGCCTGCCTTGCGGCGTTCTCCAGGGGCTGGTTTCTCATTGGGGTCGCGCGCGCCGGGAATGTTGTCGATGGAATCGCCCATCAGGGCCATCACGTCCGCCACTTTCTCCGGCGGGACGCCCATAAGCTCTTCCACTTTGGCGCGGTCAACGATCAAATCGTTCTTTGCAGGATTTAAGACTTTGACGCGGTCGCCAACGAGTTGAAGCATGTCTTTGTCGCTGGTGATGATGTAAACGTCGATATCTTCTCGGGTGGCTTGGTGAGCGAGAGAGCCGATCACGTCGTCGGCTTCGTAGCCGGGATATTCGAGGATTGGCAGGCGCATCGCCTCGCAGTAACGGCGCACAAAGGGAAGCTGTATAGAGAGATCCTGAGGCATGGGCTGGCGCTGCGCCTTGTATTGCTCGAAGAGCTTGTCGCGAAAGGTTGGAGCGGATACGTCGAAAACGACGGCTACGTAGTCCGGCCGCAGGTCCTTATTTTGTAGCAAGCGGCGCATCATCGTCGCGAAGAGATAGGGCACTTTGGTCGGAATACCCGAGGTGGTCTGCAGACGATCCATCGGGGCGTAGAAGGCGCGAAAGATGTAACCCATCGCGTCGACAAGGAACAGACGTTTTGTATTTGAGCCAGGCATCTTGGAATTTTGTGATTGGGCCGAAGAAATTCCAGTATAGCAGACGAGAAACAGTCGGCAGGGGAGCAAGGAGCAGGCGCGAAGGCAATAGTTGAGTCGCTGTTCTGCACGCAAGGCTGGCCTGCAGTCGAAGCGCTTGAATCCAAGCGAAAAATGCGCAAGTATCGCCGCGCCGGGCGATCTAGCGGCCGCAGTTCGAGACTCTTTGTGAGGCTGGGAGGAATGATGTCTGCGAGGCGAAACAACATGCCACAGATTTACTTGAGTGTATGGCTTCGCAAGTCAGCGCTGGCAGGTGCTGCGCTTGCAGTTGCGTTGGGGGCCCTCGTCTTGAACGGCGCAGGACCTGAATGGAGGATGATCGGCAATGCTGCCGGCAATAACCGCAATCAGCCGCTGGAGCGGAAGGTTGGCGTCGACAACGTGAGCCATCTCGCAGTGAAGTGGACAGCCATGACAGCGGGGGATGTCTCGGCCACTCCGGCAGTCGCAGATGGCGCAGTTTACTTCGGCGACTTCGGCGGCATGGAATGGAAACTCGATGCTGCAACCGGACGCGTGATCTGGTCGCATAAAGTTCCGGACTATACGGGCATTGAGGGCGATATGTCGCGGTCCAGCCCTGCGCTCGCGGGCGACACGCTCGTGATCGGTGATCTGCGTGCTGCGAAGATGATGGGGATCGATGCAAGATCCGGCGATCTGCGCTGGATCACGCCGCTTGATCCGGATCCGCACGCGATTGTCACGGGTTCACCGGTCCTCGTCGGTGACACTGTCTATGTGGGTACCTCACAGGCAGGCGCGTCCACCTATCCGGGTGCGCTAGTCGCCCTTAACGCAAAAACAGGACAGATCATATGGCGGACTTATTCGCTGCCGAATCCCGGCGGAGTTTCGGGAGGGTACTGGGGCGCAGTAATGCTAGGGCCGCCATCCGTGGACGTTCAGGATGGTCTGGTCTTCGCTTCTTTCAAGTCCGCGGGAGGCGAACCGCCCGCAGTGAAGGTCTGCAACGCGGCAGCACCGGGCGGATTCAGCGAATCCTGCGAGCAGCCAGGTTCCTATTTCAGCTCAATCGTCGCATTCAATATGAAAACGGGCGCTCCGGTATGGTCGTATCGCGTAATTGGCGACGCGCCGTGGAAGAGAGCGTGCGGCTCCCA
>DATNBB010000054.1:0-12453 GCA_035607335.1 Binatia bacterium
TGCGCGACCGCCGCACCGAGAAATGCTGCAAATAGAATTGCCGTTGCGAAGAGCACCGAGACCAGGCCCATCGGCTTTCCAAGATCGAGGAACAGGGTGAATAGCGCGAAAACCACGAACATATGGGTAAGGTAAACCTCATAGCTGTATTGGCCAATTCTCAAGAGAGGTCTGAGGAAACGCGGACTCTTCCACTGTACTTGCGACGTACCGGCAATGAACATCGCGGTGCCCAAGCCGAGAAGCGTGAAGTTTAACCCTGTTTTACCGAGCCATCCTCGATACGCTTGCCACGAGAATATGAGACTGAGGACCACAACGGTTGTGCCGCTGATATTCAGTGCGAGCGGCGCGGATCCGGAAAAGCGAATTCGCGAAACAACGATCGCGGTCAGGCACCCCAACGCGATTCCCTCCATGCCCCCGAGGTAACAATACTCCGACCAGATCTCATTTCCATGAGCGAATAGCGTCCGGCCGGGAGCGCCTAGCGCAACAAAAGTGACAAGCATGAGGATAAATAATTTACTGCGCCCAAAGACTCGGCAAGCAAGCGGAAAAAATAGATAGAACATCTCCTCGACGGAAAGGGACCAGAGTACGTCCCAATTTGCAGGAAGATAACCGTGCCGCGCCTCAAGAACGTTGACGTGAAATGTGAGCGCGGCAAGCAGAGCACGGCCAATACCACCTGTCTTTGCCTGCACGATAAAGCGAGGGACATTCGCAAAATGCAAGCCTGTCAGGATTACAAGCAACAGAAGAAGGAGCGGCGCGATGCGGGCAAGCCGAAAAAGATAAAAGCTCCGCAGGTTTACGTTTGAGAGCTGACCCCATCGTCGCAGAGTAATTGAGGTGATGAGAAATCCGGAAACGACGAAGAAGATTTGAACGCCAAGCTGACCGTTCCAGACGAGGAAATGTACCAACTGTGCCGGCACAAATTTGGTGTAAAGGACCCCGGCTCCGAGCAGCCGGATGTTCACGTGGTTCATCAGGACAAAAAAGATTGCGAGACCGCGGAGCAAATCGATTCCGTCCAGACGCTTCCAATTGCCAATCTGAACACTCGATTCTGCCGATGCCATGCCGCCATTCTGCATGAATGCGCGCAGTTCGGTAGGGCTAATTTTTACCAGTCACTCAAAGCGCCACTCGACAAGATGGCCTCGCGAACGGCGCCGCCAAGGGCTACTCCACTGGCCCGGCGTGAATGGCGTTTGTCACGGCATCGACGAGCGGTTTGGATCCGGCGAGCATCGATGTTGGATCATGACGGTACTGGACCATCTGCTTGTAAAGCGAGTCTGCAATCTGCGAATTGATTCCCCAGCCGGCCAGATAACTCAGCCGCAGATCGCCGTCGTGGTTGATCGCCGCATCATGAATCCACGGATCGAGATCCGTCGCGTTGCCCGTGTATACCGACAGCAGATCGGGTAGGGAGTGCACATCGATGCCGGCCAACGACTCACGGACTTTGTCATAGTCCGGCCGCTTCAGGCGATCCTGCACCGCGTCCACGTCGATTTTTAACGGCTCCGCCTGACCCAGAAAAACCATGTCGTAGCCTTCGCCGTCGCGGTTGTTCGCCCAGATCGTCCCATACGGAAATGCCTTGAAGAAGGTAAGCAGTTCGCTCTTGATCGTCGCTTCGGATGTTTCATACAGTGGGACATACAGCGTGAAATAACCGCCGGGATTCAGGTGCTGCTTCACCACGTTGAAGTATTCCTCGGAATAGAGCGCCGCCGTCCCCTTCACGAAGACGTCCAGCGGATCGGACGCGATGATGTCGTATTTGTCCGTCGTGGTTAACAGGAAGTGCCGCGCATCGTCGTAAACGATTTTGGTGCGCGGATCATTCATCACGCGATAGTTCTGATCGCCAAAGTAATACGTGGAGTTCGGCGGAATCACCGGCTCGATTTCGCACACGGTAATGCTCTTCACGCTCGGATAACGCGTAAACGTGCCTGCCGAAACGCCCGCGCCGAATCCAATGCCTAAAATCTTCTGCGGGTTCGGATGCAATATGCCCGGCAAATGCCCGACCATCCGCTGTAACTTCATGTCCGCCAGTTCGGTCGTAGCTTCCACGTGCCCGTTCACATTCACATAGACTGCGCCGTCATTCCATTTCGTATAAGCGACGGACGAGTTTCTGCCTTCGACCATCTTCAGATCGGTCGATTGCCCTGCCCAACTGCTCATGAACCTTCCGTAGGCAACCAGTTGCGTCGGAATTGGGCTGACACTGACTGCGAGAAATACGACCCCAATCAGAGCAATCGTTGTTGAGACGGCCATCGTTATCGATCGCCGGAGATATGGAAGCAGGACAAGCAATCCACTGAGCGCGGAAACGATCACAAGCAAGCGCTGCGTATTTTGCGACCCAATCCACGGAATGAGCGACAAACTCACGGCTAGCGCGCCAACAATGCCACCCAATGTATTGGCCGCGTAGATGCCACCCGCTACTTTGCCCGAATCTTCGTCAGGCCGCGCGACCGCCGCGCACGCTAGCGGAAAGCTGGCGCCCCAAAAGAGCGTCGCTGGCAGCACCGCGTAAAATACGCGCTTCAAATCCAGTGAATACATCCGCCACGCGTCAGACGTCGTGAGAACATCGTCGTTCCACCACGGCAGGGAATGAATCATCGTATAAGCGGTCCACGCGATACCGAGCGTGAGCAAAATCTGCGACCACCCCAGCGCAACGGCGGGATTCATCTTCCGCAGTACGCGCGAACCCGCCCAGCTTCCGATCGCCAGACCCGTGAGGAACACGGCCAAAATGATCGAGAAGACGTAAACGGTCGCCAGCAACTCCATCGCGAGCGTCCGCGTCCACACCACCTCAGCGCCAAGCGCCGTCGCGCCCGAAAGAGCAATCGTCGCGTAAACTTGCCACGGCCGATCCTTAATCTCGCCGGATGCCGCAGGCGATTTCTCCGCCGTCGGATCGAGCCCTGCCGAAAAAGGCGTCGCACCGGCCACGAGCAAACTGAGTCCCGCCACGCCGAGATTGACGGCTACCGCAACGTACGTGGTGGTCGCCATATTGAAGACGCGCAAGAGATAGAATCCTGCTAGCAAACAGCCAAAAACGGCGCCAGCTGTATTGCCGCCGTACAGATAGCCCCACCACGAGACGCCCTCCGGCGACCCTTCGATCCATCGCGTGATCGCAGGCAGCGAACCACCCATCAAAATCGTCGGCGGCAGCATGCAAATGGCCGCCAGCAATCCCCGCAACAACATGCCCGGCAGCCCGTGCTCCGCGCCGGAAATGTAAGCGCGATTCAGATAAGGCAGGCTCAACTGCACGAGAATCGCAAACAGGCCGATCCCCAATTCCAGCGCCGCGTAGATCTTCAAAGGATGTTGCCGCAATTGCAGCCGCGGCAGCCAGATGCTGCCGATGCACAGGCCGCCCATAAACGTCGCCAGCAAGATGCCCAGCGAGACGGATGTCGATCCGATCGCTAGCTGCAGCAGCTGATACCATACGACTTCGTAGATCAGCGCCGCGCAGCCGCTTCCGGCAAAAAGCAGCATCAGCAAAGGAAGATACTTGCGCGCGTCTGAAGACGTACGTGTCTCCGTCTGCGCCATCGTGGATATAACGGTATTCAAGGGTTTGCTCCGGCCGCGTAGCCTATCACGGTTAGGTCCGCACAGCCATAAAATCAGGATCGCTGAAGGAACCGGGTGCGAAACCTGTAGCAACTTCGACGTAAGCCCCGCCAAACACGTTTCATCCTCACTGGTGATTCCCCCGTGCCTGCGGTGGTACAATCGCCGACCTGTCGCACAAACTTAGCGAGGAGAACCGCATGCGAACGATCAAAGGGCCCGCCATTTTCTTGGCCCAATTTGCAGGAGACTCAGCCCCCTTCAACACTCTTGACTCCATCACCAAATGGGCCGCCGGTCTCGGCTACAAAGGTGTGCAAATCCCCACGTGGGACGGCCGCCTCTTCGACTTGAAGAAGGCGTCTGAGAGTAAAGCATATTGCGACGACCTGCGCGGCATGCTGCAGAAGAATGGCGTTGAGGTTACCGAACTCTCCACGCACCTCCAGGGCCAACTCGTCGCCGTGCATCCTGCGTACGATTCGCTCTTCGATGGCTTCGCGGCCGAATCGGTTCGCGGCAATCCGAAGGCTCGCCAGAAATGGGCCACCGAACAAGTCATCATGGCTGCGAAAGCCTCAAAAAATCTCGGCCTGCCGCATCACGCCACGTTTTGCGGCGCACTCGCGTGGCCGTATCTGTACCCCTGGCCGCAGCGTCCGGCGGGGCTCGTCGAAGCCGCATTCGACGAACTCGCCAAGCGTTGGAAGCCGATCCTCGATGCTTTTGACGAGAATGGCGTGGACGCCTGCTTCGAGGTGCATCCCGGGGAAGACGTGCACGACGGCGCAACGTTCGAAATGTTCCTCGATCGCCTCAAGGGCCACAAGCGGTGCAATCTGCTCTTTGATCCGAGCCACTTCGTTTTGCAACAGCTCGACTATCTCGAATACATTGACCTTTACCATGACCGCATCAAGATGTTCCATGTGAAGGACGCCGAGTTTAATCCCACCGGACGCCAGGGTGTCTACGGCGGCTTCCAATCGTGGGTAAATCGCGCGGGTCGCTTCCGTTCACTGGGCGATGGTCAAGTCGATTTCGCGGGGATCTTTTCCAAGCTGACCCAATACGACTTCCCGGGCTGGGCCGTCGTGGAATGGGAATGCTGCATCAAGAGTTCGGAGCAAGGTGCACGCGAGGGCGCGCCGTTCATCAAGAAACACATCGTCGAAGCCGCCACACGCGCCTTCGACGATTTCGCCGGCGCCGGCACCGACGACGCCGCGAATCGCAAGATCCTCGGAATCAGTTGAGATAGCAAGTCTACAAAATCGTAGGGACATATGCTTTTTGCACCCATGAATTAGGCGACCATCGCTGCTTCGCCATGAAATTTTAAAAGGAGATAAAGCTAATGGCTAAGAGACTTCGCACCGCTGTAATCGGAACCGGCTTCGTGGGGCGGGTTCACCTGGAAGCAATTCGCCGCTTGGGATTTGTGGACGTCGCTGCGATCGTCGACCCCAACCTTCCCACCGCGCAGAAATATGCCGAAGAATTCGGCGTGGAGCGCTGCGAGGCAGACATTAAAAGTGTGCTGGGCGATCCATCGATAGACGCAGTCGAAATCTGTACACCGAACACGTTTCACGCGCCAATGTCAAAGGAAGCACTTCTTGCAGGCAAACACGTGCTCTGCGAAAAACCTCTAGCAACGACTGCCGCGGCCGCCGCGGAACTCGTCCAGATAGCGGCCCAGAAAAAACTCAGAAATTGCACGGCCCACAATCTGCGTTACTACCCGCTCGTGCAGCACATGCGTCGCATGGTTGAAGCGGACGAACTCGGCGAAATCATCGTCGTTCAGGGCACCTATTCGCAGGATTGGCTGCTTTTGGATACCGATTACAACTGGCGAATTGAGTCCAAGGAGAATGGCGCGTCACGGTGCATGGCGGACGTCGGCTCGCATTTCTGTGACATGACCGAGCACGTCACGGGAAAACGCATCACCGAAGTCTGCGCCGATTTGTACACGTTCTACAAAACTCGCCGGAAGCCCAAGGGCCAGATCGAAGCCTTTGCCGGCAAGGCGCTTCCTCCCGACGCCTACACTACCTACCCCGTCGATACAGAAGACATGGGCACCGTTATTTTCCGCATGGACAATGGAGCACGTGGCTGCTACTCAGCAAGCCAGGTTTCCGCAGGCCGCAAGAACCACCTCAGGATCGAAATCTATGGCACCAAGGCCGGCGTCGCATGGAATCAGGAGCGCCCAGACGAACTCTGGATCGGCAAACGGGATTCGGCCAACGAGACAATGATCAAGGATCCGTCTCTGCTCAAAGGCGACGCCCGCACCTTTGCCGATATCCCGCAAGGACACAGCGAAGGATACGACGACACTTTCAAGCAGATGCTCCGCCGCTTCTACAAGTCGATTCTCGATCCTTCGGCAAAGCCCGAATACCCGCAGTTTGCCGACGGCTTGCGCCAATTAACGATCCTTGAAGCGGAGTTGGATAGCAACAAGAAGCACGGCTGGGTCGACGTTCCCAAAGCCGCGCACTAAGAATGATCTGTGGTCGTCGCAGCTTTCCATCTTGGGTTTGTGTGTCAATCCGCAGAGTCTGAAGGCTTAAACGTGGTGCCATGGCATTTCGCTGTGGCACCATTGTCAGTTTCGGTGCAGTTTTCGGTGGTCGGGCTTCTGCCCGTTTGCGCTGTAACATCGCCGCCCAAAAAGCGTATTAGAATCTGAAGACCGCGTCATTCAATCAGTCTTTGGAGACAGCACATGAAATCTCTCTGCGCGATTGCTATCGCAATCTTTGCCGCAACGTTGGCGTTCGGGCAAGCCTCAGTTACGGATCAATCCAGCCCAGCAAGCCAGCCTGCGTCTCCCAAGCTCGAATTCGAAGTTGCCTCGATCCGCCCCGCGCAATCCAACGATACGAATCGTGTGGATGCCGGGCTGCGCATGGATGGCGCACAAGCCCACTTCGGCGCGCTCAGCCTCAAAAATCTGATTGCCCGCGCATATCATATTCAGTCAAACCTGATTACAGGCCCGGACTGGATTTCGTCCCAACGCTTCGATATCAGCGCAAAGCTTCCCGAAGGTGCGACCACTGATCAGATTCCTGAAATGTTGCAATCCCTGCTCGCGGAGAGGTTTGGCCTGAGGATTCACTTTGAAAAGAAAGACCAGCCGGCCTATGCGCTCATAATTGGCAAATCGCCATTGAAGCTAAAACCGCTTCCGCCTGATGCAGATCAGCAGAAGGGCAATGGCACAGTGAACCTTGCCGTATCCGGCAGCGATCAGGGCGTTTCCATGGACTTGGGCAACGGGAGTTCGTATGCGTTTGCAAACGATCAATTCCAATTTACGAAAGTCACCATGGACGTGTTGGCCCTGCGGCTTTCGCTCTACCTTGATCGCCCCGTCATCAATATGACAGACCTAAAAGGTAACTACGACCTCACGCTTCCGGTCACGCAGGAGGACTATTACATTCTGCTCGTCCGTTCAGGTGCGAACGCGGGCGTTACATTGCCGCCGCGAGCTCTAGCGCTGCTCAACGGAACGCCGACTTCGCTCTTCGACGCACTCGACGCCGAAGGTCTCCATCTCGATGCCCGCAAACTCCCACTCGACACCATCGTCGTCGATCAAGCCCTTCAAACTCCAACAGAGAACTAGTGCACGCACGGCTTCCTGGTGACCACTCACCGCCGTCCGTCTCCCTCCTCCAGCGCTGCCTCCGGGCTCACCAGGCTGATTCTCCACACCGGCCCATCTCCATATAACGGCCCCACCGAACCGGCGTACGTTGGCGCGTCGCCGCCGATCACCCATATATCCGTATCGTGCGGCTGCTTGCCGACCAGCGGCGCGAGGGCCCCAGCTATACCGCCAATATCCACATGCATGACGTAATGCACCGCATCTCTGCGCACGCCGCCGGTTTCAAACGGGTTCTTCCCCTTTGGCGTGAATACGAGCTTCACGAGTCTGGGATGTTCCCCAAGCGACAAATACGACATGGTAGTCTTAAGCGACTTTGGATCGAAGTCCTTCACGAGGACGAAAAGCATCCCGTTGGCGATGTCGGGCGGTAGTTTCATCTTCTTATGAAACGCTTTGTCTTTGGTTTTACCGATGTAATGAATGATGACCTGTCCGGTTGAGGCGTCGATTAGCCCATCGATTGGCGTCTTGAAGGACGGACCTTTTTCAATCAGGTGATCGCTGATCAATCGAAAGGTTTTTTGTTGCGTGAACACAGTCGTCTCATCGTAGAGCGAACCGTCCTTAAATCGAATGATCAAATGATTGTGTATTTCGCTGCCATGCAGCACCTGCTCGTCGTCACCTTGTCCGATCCTGTGCCCGCCTAGGTCGGTCACGACCAGAAACCCTCGCGAAATGCCTTCCGTGAAACGAACGGGAATGTTGTCAGCTGTCGCGAAAAACGGCGCGAACACAACGAAAAGAAGAAATGCGAGTCGCCAGTACTGAGCAAAGGCAGAATTCGGCATACAACTCAATCCTATTCAATCAGCCTTCACGCGCGACTGGGGCATAGCCTCTATTTTTCGGCATGAAAAAACTGCAGCACTATCCACGCACATATGTGACCGATCGGCTGTGTTACCATGCGCGAGCTGTCGCTATCTTCAGAGTTGGAAAGGAGTTCTCCTCATGCCGAACCACATTGTTTCTCCTCGCCGCGGTTTTCTTCAGCGCCTCGCTGGAGCCGCAGGTCTGACTGCGTTCGCAACTCGGCCGCTCGCAGCGCAGTCTGCGCAACAGCAGTCCGCGACAGCGTTGCCGCACTACGCTCGTACTCAAAACCACAGGTCATTGAAGCAGTCGAGTTACGACACAACCGGCGGCAACGCGGACCGTTACCAGATTGCGGCAGGCGCAACGCAGGAAGTGTTCTCCTCCAATGGCCCCGGCATAGTCACGCACATCTGGTTCACAATCGGCAGCGGAAACCGTGATTTGCTCAAGCAAATCGTGCTGCGCATGTATTGGGAAGGAAATTCCAAGCCGAGCGTGGAGACGCCCATTGGCGATTTTTTCGGGCTGAACCTCGCGCAATTCTTCAACTACGAATCGCAATTCCTCAGTTGCTCGCCCATTCGCGCACTGAACAGTTACTTCGCGATGCCCTTCCGTCGTTCTGCGCGGATCACCGTCACGAACGAAAGCTCGGCGCAGATCGGCGCATTCTATTCGAATATCGATTATCAGCTCGTGCCAACTCTTGCGGATGACGCCATGTATTTCCATGCGCAATATCGGCAGAAAGCGCCGAACATTGCCATGAAATCTTTCGGTGGCCAAAATTTGCGGGGAGAGAACAATTACGTCTTTGTCGAAACGCACGGCAAAGGCCATCTGATGGGAGTCACTCTCGGCGTCCTCCAAAACTCCGACGGGTGGATGGGTGAAGGCGATGATATGATTTTCATCGACGACGAATCCAAACCCGCCATCACTGGCACTGGCACGGAAGATTACTTCAACGGCGCGTGGGACTTCGGAGGTGTCGACGGTGCCGTTCCATTCGCATTCCGCCACAATGGCGCGCCTCTCATCGTTGACGCTGAGCGCACCGGCGGCCGTTATTGCCTCTACCGCTGGCACTCCGATAATCCGGTCACGTTCACGCGTTACCTGAAGCACACCATCGAACACGGCACCGCCAACGATCGCGCCGACAACTTCTACTCCGTTGCTTACTGGTATCAATCCGAGCCCTACACGGATTTTCCGGAGCTTCCACCGGTCGGCGACCGGTTCGTCCGGCTGCAACGAAGCTAGCTGCCTCGTGTTTGAACCAAACATGAAAGCAATCGCACAGCCATCGATCGCCTTTTTCCAGACGAACGAGCACGATAGAATGCCGCAATGCGAATACGGGTCCTGTTTTTCGGACAATTAAGAGAAATTGTCGGTGCGCCGGAGGAAAGCGCTGACGTTTCCGAGGGGGCAAAACTCGAGGATCTGTTTGAGAGGTATGGCCGCCGCTTCCCTAAATTCGCCGAATTTCGCCCTTCCATTGCTGCTTCGGTGAATCAGGAATACGCCGATCCCAAGAGAGAGCTCGCGAACGGAGACGAGGTTGCTTTCCTGCCGCCCGTCAGCGGCGGAGAAGATCTCAACGCTGATGTTTTTCGGCTAGTGCGAAAGCCCATTAATACGCAGGAGATCGTCGACACTCTTAAGGCTCCCGAAGATGGTGCCCTTGTAGTCTTCGATGGCTTCGTCCGAAATAATTTCAAAAGCCAGCAAACGCTTTACCTGGAATACGAAGCTTACGAAGCCATGGCTTGGGCCAAAATCCGTGAAATCGGCGCTCAAATCCGGCAAAAGTTTCCGATTCGGCGCCTTGCGATCGTGCATCGCCTCGGGCGCCTGGAAATCGGCGAAACGAGCGTTCTGATTGCCGTTGTTTCGGCGCATCGCGCCGCGGCATTCGAGGCCTGCCGGTACGCAATCGACACCCTGAAGCGTACAGTGCCCATCTGGAAGAAAGAGTTTTTTGTGGGCGGTGCCGTATGGGCTGAGGGTGAGGCCCTCCGTGAGGAAGCCATTTCTCGCCAAACTGAATCTGAAGCTTAGATGAGAAACCATCAGGCGGTAGGTGACGGCCGCTGCGTATGTGCTGGTGTGTCCCGCGGCAAGACCACTGCCGTCAACGCTCGGCTTGTCCGTCGTCTGACCATCGTATGCGCCGCCCTCGTCTGCGCGTTCGCGATGACCTCGCGCGGCAAGGCACTCGGCCGGCGCTTCCGCTTCGCCACAGCAGCTCAAAATGCCCAAGCCGATGGCAAATGGCATCCGTTCCAGCCGAAACCGGAAGCCGATCGGCCAAATTCCGCAGCAGCGCAGGACCAAGGGCCCGTAATCAAGTCGCAGACGAATCTCGTAAGCATCCTCGCAAGCGTGATGGATAAAAATGGCACGCCGGTGGCGGACCTGCCGGAAAGCGCCTTTTCTCTCTTCGAGGAGGGCGTGCCCCAAAAAATCGAGCGCTTCGAGGCGCAAACCACCCGCCCTGTCGACCTCGCCCTCATGATCGATTCGAGCGCCAGCGCCTATCTGGATCTCAAATTCGAACTCGAAGCAGCCGCCCGTTTCATTCGTCAGGTGGTCCGGCCCGGGGATTCCCTGTCAGTTTTTGAAATCTCGGACGCCGTCACCGAAATAGGCGTTTTTTCTGACAATGTGCCCCGTCTCGAAAGCGACGTCCGGCGTATACAGCCGGGTGACGGAACTTCCATCTATGATGCGCTAGTACTCGGCTCCGAGGCTCTCACGCGTCGGCCAGAGGATCGTCGGCGCGCAATCGTGATGGTAACCGATGCCGGCGAGACGACCAGCGGCGCAGACTTCAACGAAGCCCGACAGGCTGCGATCGCGTCAGGCGAGCTGCTTTATACGATTGTGGTTCGTCCAGTCAAAAATGAAAACGGGCGAAATACCGCCGGGGAACATGCCCTGATTACCATCACTGACAGCACCGGCGGCAGCATGTTTACTCTAGACGAGCCGAGCCAAATCCAATCGATGTTCGACCAAATCAATCGCCAGCTTCGAACACAATACCTGCTCGCTTACTACCCGCAACCGACGCCGCCGCCCGGTAGCGACCGGCATGTGGAATTGAGAGTCGCCGGGCCGTATACGCTCAGCTATCGCAAGGAATATTTCACCGCCAGATAGGTCCTTGATCTCCCTCACTAGGCCACGTGCAACAATTTCCTCTGCGCCTGACAGATTCCGCTGACAAACCTTCCACAGCATTGGTAATCTCATTCACGCGGTACTGGTTCGATCACATATGAATGAATATCTTGAATTCGCGATGGAAGCAGCGGCTGAAGCGGCTGCGATTATTCGCGCGGGCGCCATGCAGCCCAAGAGGATTGAATACAAAGGCGAAGTCGATCTTGTGACGGACACGGATCGCCAGTCGGAAGCGGCAATCGTCGGACGCATCCGAAAAGCGTTTCCCGATCACGCGATCGTTGCCGAAGAAGGCGGCAAGGGCGCGGCCGCGGGCGCTAGATACTGCTGGTACATCGATCCTCTCGACGGGACCACGAATTTTGCTCACGGTTACCCTTGCTTCGCGTCCTCCATTGCGTTGTACGAAGGAGAGACGCCCGTGATCGGCGTCGTCGTGAATCCGATGCTGAATGAGACGTTCAGCGCCGTTCGTGGCAAAGGCGCACGGCTGAATGGCAAGCCGATTCACACGTCTCCCGTGCCGAAGCTTGGCACCAGTCTTGTCGCCACCGGATTTCCCACGCACATGCGCCACAACAGCACGAATATGGATTTCTACTGGGGTTTTACGCTGCGGTCGCATGGCGTTCGTCGGGACGGCTCCGCCGCGCTAGATCTTTGCTCGGTCGCCTGCGGACGCTTCGAGGGATTCTGGGAATTCGGCCTGAATGCCTGGGATACCGCTGCTGGGAATCTAATCGTCAGCGAAGCGGGCGGGAAAGTTACGGCGCTTGATGGAGGCGAATACCTTCTTGGCGGGCCGACCATCCTTGCATCAAACGGCCTAGTTCACGATGAAATGCGGGTATTATCGGCCGAAATTCTAGACAAAGCGGCGACCCGGAAGAATTTGTAGCGAAGCCACGCTGAACTTTATTCGCCCGACCCGCCCATCTTACGTTTGCGATGCAGTTTGACGGCAGAGCTCCTGAGCGTTTCAGGCACATTTTTATTCGTGGTGAGCTTCATCAGATCGGTTGCGTTTAGGCGCTTCATCAGATTCATGGAAACATCGAGTGGAGTCTTTGAATTAAAGACGAGATTCTTCGCCGTCA
>DATNBB010000068.1:0-2873 GCA_035607335.1 Binatia bacterium
GTTTGACCGTTGGAAGCTAGGCTCATCACAAGGGGAGGTCGCCTTCCAATGCCAAGTTCCGTTCCTGCCAGCTCATTCTCCGAGTTTGAGAGCAGCTCATACCCTGCGGAGGCAAAAGCCTCGGGCGTATCGTGGGGCGCCGTAATCGCAGGGGCTTTTGTGGCGGTGGCTTTGTCATTAATTTTGCTCGCCCTCGGCACTGGCCTCGGCCTGTCCGCCGGAGCCTTCTGGTCCAATGCGGGAGGCACAGGGGCGGCGGTCGGAATCGGTGCCCTCATTTGGCTAATCGTCATTGAAGTCATTTCGTCGTCTGTTGGTGGTTACATTGCCGGACGCCTGCGCACGAAATGGGTTTCTATTCACAGCCACGAGGTCTATTTCAGGGACACCGCACACGGCTTTTTGGTCTGGGCCGTGGCCGTCGCAGCTACCGCTGCGTTCTTGGGCACTGCGGCAGCCTCCATGGCGGGAGGCGCAGCGGCAGTGAGTACTTCGGGAATGGCACCCGCTTCCGCTGAAACGCGCGCACTCAATCCAAACGCATATTTTGCAGACGAGCTTTTCAGATCAGGAAACCCGGCTGCACAGCGGGCCGACTCCGCCACCTATCGTGATGAAGCGAATCTGATTCTACTGAATGGCCTTCGCAAAGGAGCGCTTTCGAGCGCTGACGCAACCTACCTTGGTCAACTCGTCGCTGCACGAACGGGAATGACTGTCCAGGAATCTGAACAGCGCGTGAACCAGGTGTTCTCGGACGACATGGCGGCCGCGGACGCGGCAAGAAAAGCCGGAGCGCACTTACTCTACTGGCTTTTTGTCGCACTCCTGATCGGCGCATACTGCGCGAGCCACGCGGCGACAATAGGCGGCAGACAGCGGGATAACGTGCGCCGCGCGACGGTCTAGCAACCTTTATTCCGATTTGGAGGAATTACTTTGAGATCGATCTTGCTTCTACTGCTCGGCGTGCCGATTCCAATCATCATCCTAATCGGATTGTTTAGCCATTTCTGACTCGAACAGCCGTTCGAGGTTGCCCTGGCAAAAGCACCGGTTCGACCGTGAATTGATTCTGCTCGTCGGGCGGGGCTTTGCGCCTTCGAATTTTTTCTTCTGGGTCGATTCGTCCGTAGTAAGCTTTGTCTGCTACGAGGTGACCCATGAAAGCGTTTTCCATTGCAGCACTCTTCATACTGGTGTTGGGACTTACACTGGCGGATGAGCCGACTGACTTGACGTTGCCGCAGGGTTTTCACGCGACGGTTGTGGCTGACAGTCTGGGGCCGATACGGCACTTGGCCGTTCGCGGAAATGGCGACATCTATATTTCCACGCTCGATAAGGGGATTTTCGCTCTTCATCTGGACGCGAACCACAAGGCCGATCAGATAGAGCATTTCGGAGCCGTGGAAGGCGGTACGGGAATTCTTTTCTATCAAGGCGATCTCTACGCCACGAACGCCACTGGCGTTTTTCGCTTCACCTTCAGCAATAACAAAGAGCTCGTGCCAGAGAAGATTCCGCAAGACATTGTGGAGGGGATGCCACTGAGGGACGCCGGCTTCAACCGCGAAAACCGTTCTTTGGCGGCGGACGGAAAAGGCGATCTTTTTGTAGAGGTCGGTGGGTCCGCCAATCTGTGCGTCGGACGCAATTCCCCGGCAGCCGCGCCTCCTGGCGCGGGGCCGAATACGCCGTCTGTGGCTCCAGTTGGGTTGAAACCGTGTCCCGACCTGGCCACTCGCTCCGGTGTGTGGCGTTTCAGTGCAGACAAGCTGAACCAGCAATTCCCTGCTGACGGCGAGCAGCTTGCTACGGGGATTCGCGATATGGACGCGCTCGGATGGTCGCCGACGGACGGGCATCTTTACGGCATCATGCATGCGCGTGACGATTCAAACAGATACTGGCCAAATATCATCAGCCCTGAGGATGACAACAACATCGCCGACGAAATGCACCGCATAACCAAGGGCACGAACTTCGGCTGGCCTTACACCTATTACGACGGCGTGCGGAAGTTGCGCCTGATCGCTCCGGAATATGGCGGCGACGGCAAGACGATCGCACCCGCCGGGATTTACGACACTCCTGTGCTGACGTTTCAGTCGCGACGGCCTGCCCCGATGGATCTCACCTTCTATACAGGCGACAAATTCCCAGCGCAGTATCGTGGCGGCGCCTTCATTGTTCTGCACGGCACGCGCAACCAGAACGGCTATGATGTGGTCTTTGTTCCGTTCAACAAGGATGGAGTCGCAGGCGAACCAACTGTCTTCGCCGATGGATTTGCGGGATTCGACCACTCCGGCACAAGCAGAGCTCGCGCCAAATATCGTCCGTCAGGTGCAGCAGTCGGACCGGATGGCGCGCTCTATGTGGCTGACTCGCAAGTCGGCCGCGTGTGGCGCATCGCTTATGGCACAAATTAGTTGGATGTGAAGCGATTTAATCACATGAGGCGGATCACAAGACTAGTCACATGACAGATCTGACGCGGCGAGCATTTCTGGAAAAGGTATCGGCAGTAACGGTGGGCGGAGTTGTATTGAGCGGCGCAGGGAGCGCGTTTGGCGCTGCCCGGCCGGGACGCGCCGACGCGTCCGAGCCGCACATCGCGTTTCCAACGGTGCCGCGCGACCGCATTGCCGTTTCGTCGTATCCCTTTCGCGCGTACATCAATAGCCCTTCGGGCCGCTATCGTGGCGCCAGCGCGACAAACGTGCAGAAAATGGACCTGACGGAGTTCCCGGCCGAAGTGGCGAAAAAGTTCAACGTGAGCCATATCGAGCCGAACAGCCGGCATTTTATGTCGACGGATGCGGCTTATCTCGATCGCTTTAACGACGCGCTGGCAAAGGCGGGCGTGA
>DATNBB010000094.1:0-3512 GCA_035607335.1 Binatia bacterium
CATCACGCGCTCGTCGAACAACTATGGCCCGTTTCAATTCCCTGAGAAATTTCTGCCGCTGCTGATCACGAACGCGCTGGAAGATAAGCCGTTGCCGATTTACGGCGATGGCAAGCAGCAGCGGGATTGGCTGCACGTTCGCGACAACTGCTTGGGCTTGATTGCTGTGCTCGAGAGAGGACGGATCGGCGGGGTCTACAATATCGGCGGCTCGGATATTGTGGAGAATCTGGACATGGCGAGGCAGATTCTGCGGCTGATGGGCAAGCCGGAGACCCTGCTTACGTACGTGACGGATCGCCCGGGCCACGACCGGCGGTACGCGTTGAAGTGCGGCAAGATGGAACGCGAACTTGGCTGGAAGCCGACGATCAGCCTCGAGGAAGGTCTGCGCCGCACAATCGACTGGTACAAGACGCACGGCGACTGGATCGCAGGAGTTCGCGCCGGCGACTATCGCACCTACTACGAAAAATTTTACGAAAACCGCGACGCCTCGCTGCACAAAATCGCGCGGCAGCCGACGTGATCTTTCATTCTATCCACGCATGAAACCGAAAATCCTGCTTACCGGCCGAAATGGCCAAGTGGGGCACGAACTTGAGAAACTGCTGCCCTTGATCGGTGAGGTATTCAGCTTCGACCGCGAAAAGCTCGATCTTGCAAAGCCTGCCGATCTCCGATGGACAATCGGCGAAATTCGCCCGCAAATTATTGTGAATGCGGCCGCCTATACGGCCGTTGATCGAGCCGAGTCAGAAGAAGCAGCCGCTCGCGCGATCAACGCCGAAGCACCAGCCCTGATGGCGGAAGAAGCGAAGCAGATCGGCGCGCTCCTCGTGCACTACTCTACTGATTATGTTTTCGATGGCACGAAGCACTCGCCTTACGAAGAGGACGATCCGCCGAACCCGCTCGGTGTTTACGGAAAGACGAAGCTCGAAGGCGAGCGTGCAATCCGGGAAACTGGGGCGCAGCACCTGATTTTCCGCACGGCGTGGGTGTATGCCACGCGAGGGCGCAACTTTCTGCTCACGATTTTGCGGCTCGCGTCTGAACGTGAAGAGTTGCAGATCGTTCGCGACCAGATCGGGGCGCCGACGTGGTGCCGCGAAATCGCTCGCGCAACGGCGTCAATATTGGCAGATGTAGTGAGTAAAGGCTCGACGCCAGAATCCGCGCGGGGCATCGAAGGCACGTATCATATGACCGCTGCGGGGACAGGCTCCTGGTACGACTTCACGCGAGCTATTCTGGACGAAGCCGGACGCGCGACGGCAGACGTGCCGTGGCTTACTGCTGCGATGAAAGGACGGCCGCTGGTCGCAAAACGTGTTTTGCCCATCACCACCGATCAATATCCAACGCCTGCGCGGCGTCCAGCCTATTCCGTGCTGTCAAATTCGCGGCTGACTCGCACATTCGGCGTCGAATTGGCGGATTGGCGCGAGCAGCTCCATTCAGCATTCGTGGAGAGTTGAGCGCGCGTTTATGGTGCTAGACTGCGTCTTGGACTGTTAATGGTAGCGCCCGCCGCATGAACCCAAAATTTGCATCGGCTTCGCCGGAATTCAGGGACAGGTATCGCTGGTCGCTTCGAACCCTCATTCTTGGGATCCTCGGAATCTGTCTGCTTACGCTATATCCCTTCCAAATTGATCTCCTGCATTCGCATCCGGGCATAAATCCGTTTCGACTGGTGGGTTGGGCAAAGGCTGCCGGAACTCGCGATGCGATTCTGAATGTGCTGCTCTTTATGCCGTTTGGACTCGGTCTCGCGGGACTGTTGCGCAGGCGAGGCTTCTCCCGAGTGGCGACTGCCGCGATCTCCCTGCTTGCAGGAGCGCTGCTTTCCTACGGCGTCGAACTGGCGCAATTTTTTATTCCCGGCCGCGATTCGGGTTGGGAGGACATTTTCACAAATGGCAGCGGTTCGCTCGCAGGATGCCTCTTCTTTTATATCTCCGGATTGCCACTGCTCTGGCTCGTGCAATCGGCGGAAGCGGCCATCGAAAGATTCGCGACGGCACGAAACGTTGCAATCGTCCTCGCCTGTTATTTCGCCTTGTGGTTTGGCGTCTCAGCCCGGTTGCAGAGAACGGCCGGATTGCACGACTGGAATGCGGAAACGTTCCTCACGGTCGGCGGGTTCGCGAATCCATGGAGCACACACACATGGAAGGGCACGATGTCCGGACTTGAGCTGTGGGATCGTGCGATTCCGGGCGACCTGGCTTCGCGGATTACTTCGTCCGCGGTCGGCGGGAGCCCCAGTCCCGATTCCATTGCTTCTTACCGCTTTTCAGGCGCCGCTCCTTTTCAGGACCTGCAACACCACTTACCGTTTCTAAATCTGGAGCAGATTCAACAAGCAGCACCTTCTCCAGCAGCCGGCACGTGGGACGGGAACTCCTGGCTCGCAACCACCGTACCTATATCGAAATTGGTGGAAGCGATCCAGAGATCAGGCCAGTTCTCGATCCATTTGCAATTCACGCCAGCGGAAACAAGCGATATGAATGCCAGTCTGGTGACGATCGGACGAGCCGGGGAACCGCCGAATATGGAAATTCGCCAAGCCTCGGAAGCGCTGGCGTTCTGGTTTCGAACGCCGCTCTCGGCTGAGCCGTTCGATCTGGAATGGTCTATTTCGCGGGGGTGCGAACCCAACCGGCCGCGCAACGTGCTTTTTTCATATGACGGCTCCAAGCTTTGGGCATACATGGATGGGCAATTGCGCTACGAAGGATACAGGCTGGGCCCTGCGACTGCGTTAGCGGAACTTGTTCGCTACACTCGGCCCTCGGAACTCCAAGGCTATCGGTACACGTATTACGGAATTGTGTTTTTCCCAGCCGGTTGCCTGCTGGGATTTGCGTGGAGGAGATCGCGTGGATTCGTGAATTTACTGCTGCTGAGCCTTCTTGGCATAATTGTGCCTTCCGTAATTCTGGAAGTTTCGCTGGGGCTGAGCGGCAGCCAACCGATTTCGGTCGGCGATTTGTGCCTTGCAGCAATTATGTCTGTAATAGGAATGATTTGGATCAACGCAGAGGGCGGCGTTCCGAAAGCATTGCCAAAAAGCGCTTAATTGCGATCTGCAACTGCATGCGAGAGGAAATAGAGTGGATCAAGCGAACATTGTAATCATTGGCGGCGGCGTGATCGGCTGCGCGATTGCCCGGGCTGTTTCGAAGACGCATAGCGATGTGTTTGTGCTCGAAGCGCTTCCGAAGATCGGCATGTTGACCAGTACGCGCAACAGCGGTGTGATCCATTCGGGGATTTACTACACGCAAGGCTCCTTGAAGGCGAAGCTTTGCGTGCGCGGCAATGTCCTCACATATGAGTTCTGCAAGGCTCACGGCGTTCCGTTTCGCAATTGCGGGAAAATCGTCGTCGCTCCATCGGAAGATTTACACGGGCTTGAGACGCTGAAAAAAAACGGCGAAGCGAACGGCGTCGAAGGGCTGAAGATCATCGATCGCGCCGCGTTTCGGAAACGCGAGCCC
>DATNBB010000097.1:0-12208 GCA_035607335.1 Binatia bacterium
CCGGCATTGGCAGCAAGAAACTGTTCGGCCATCTCGGAGAAGTTTTCCATCGACCGCCCAAAGACAGGCGGCTTGCCGAACCATGCCGGCTCGAGAATATTGTGGCCACCGGACGATACAAGCGACCCGCCCACAAACGCAGCGTCCGCCAGCGAATAGATCGCAGCCAGCTCGCCGATGGAATCGAGCACGAGCACGTCCGTATTTTCATCGAGAGATTTCGCCAGGTCCAACCGGCTCCGGCGCACCACGTTCCAACCCGCCTCGACCGCCAACCGGGACGCTTCGTCAAACCGATCGGGCTTGCGTGGAGCCAGAATCATCAGCGCGCGGCGCCATTGCCGCTGCACCGCATCGTATGCGGCAAGGACAGCTTCTTCTTCGCCGCCCACTACGCTGCCCGCGACGACTACCGGCCACCGTTCTTGCGTCTTGATCTGCTCCGCGAGCCACGAACCAAAAAGCCCCAGTGCGGGCGGTGATGCGTCATATTTCAGATTTCCCGTTACAAAGATGCGCTCATCGGGAGCGCCCATTTCAGTCAGGCGCGCGGCATCTTCTTGTGTTTGGGTCAAAAACAGGGACGCATAATGAAGCGCCTCGGTGAAAAAATCCTCGAGTAGAAATTTCCATCGCCTATATCGCGCAAACGAGCGCTTCGAAATCCGAGCATTCGCAAACACAACCGGAACTCCCGCTTCATAGGCTTCACGCAGGAAATTCGGCCAGATTTCGGTTTCCATGACGATCGCGATTGCAGGACGGATGCCGCGCAAAGCCCGACGAACCGCACCGCTTGAGTCGAGCGGAAAGTAAAATACTCCGGACGCAGATTTGAGCCGTTCCCGGGCAAGCCGCTGCCCAGTTTCGGTGGTTGTAGAGACGAAGACCGGTCGCTCCGCATATTGCTGCTTCAGTTCCGTCACGATTGGCTGCGCCGCAAGAACTTCACCGACCGAAACAGCGTGTATCCAGATTGCGCCTCCTTTGGCGCACGCATGGATGACGCTAACTGGCACTCGGCCGAGCCTTTCCCGTAGGGTTTGCCACGGCTCACCACGCCGCCAACCGCGCACCGCATAATAGGGGGCCAGTACCAGGATCGCCAGCGCGGTAAAAAGTTGGTAAAAGAGCATCATGAATGGGCTGCGATGATAGGGCAGAGCAAGACGGTATCCTGGCTCGGCACGGTCGGTCGTGAAAATTGCAGCGAATGGGATTTACGAATCAGCAAGACGCGATTATAGTGGCACTCGCTTAAAACGCGCACAACTTCCCTCGGTTCGTTAGCATCGGAAAACGTGACAACATGAAGATCCCGCTATTGATCGCTGCGCTCGTTCTGTGGGGCGGTATCGTGTTCGGCCAGGCTGCGCAGCCTGCCACGCCTGCCCCGGCTCTGCCTCAGGATCAGCACGAGGGCATCACCATGTCCGTTGATGCCTACACCAAGGTGGCGCGCGGCAAGGAGAAGTTCGGGAAAGCGAATCCTCTCGCGGTTGGAATCCTGCCGGTGGAAGTGTTCTTCAAAAATGATACGGATCTACCGGTAAAGCTGGATCTGGAGACAATCCAGCTTGAAGTGCATTCGGGCGGTGGTGGCAAACATCAGGACCTCGACTGGCTCGAACCGGTCGAGGTGGCCACAGCCGTAGCACACCCCCAAGGTCCCTCCGGACCCAAGGTGCGGCGCTTCCCGCTTGGAGTGAGTCTTCCAAAGGACGATAAACGCGACAAAATGCTGGAAATCCTGAAACCGCTCGCGCTCAATTCGGACATTATTCCGCCAAAAGGCACGATTCACGGCTTCCTCTTTTTCGATGTTGCAGGCCAGATTCCGGCGCCGGGTGACGCCACTCTTTATGTACCGGATTTAACGGTTGCCACGTCTAACAAACCGTTGATGTTTTTTGAAGCCGCACTGCAAAGTGCGGAAGTCCCTCAGCAGTGATGCAAAAATCGTCGAGCGCCGTCGGCATTGGCCCTTTGAAACAGGCTGGCCGAGGTTGTTTGCTTCGGCCCTGCGCCCCGGTTATTATGGATCATTCATGCGAATCTTAGGCTCTTCCAGCCGCCTCGCCGTCATAGTTGTGCTCGTGTGTTTAGGGGCATTTTGCGCGACGGCTGCATCGGATGATGCCGCAATCTTTCCTCTCTCTGAAGTGCATCCCGGTCTGAAGGGCTATACCGACACGATCTTCTCGGGCGATGCGGTCGAGCGCGTCGATCTGGAAGTGATCGGCGTCCTGCACAATGCGGTCGGTCCGAAGCAGGACGTGATCCTTGTTCGCCTGCTGGGGGATAAAGTGGCGCAGACGGGCGTCGTCGCCGGGATGAGCGGCAGCCCGGTCTATTTTGACGGCAAGCTTGCCGGCGCGCTGGCGCTGAAGCTCGGCACATTCACGCGGGAGGCAATCGGCGGGGTGACGCCCATTTCGGAAATGATTGATGTGGAAAAGTCTGCCGCTGCCGCCACGACTGAGAAACGCGGCCTTACAGCAGCAGCCCCACCGGTGCAGACGACCATTCCGCAAAGTTTTTCCCGTGAAACAGGGGCAGGCGCGGGGCAAACACTGATTCCGATCGAAACGCCCCTAATCTTCAGCGGCTTGTATCCGCAGACGCTCGCTCAATTCAGCAACGTCTTCTCTTCGTGGGGCATGGCAATGTCCGCCGGAGGCTCTGCCGCCCCGGCGCCGACCGATTCGGACCTGAAGCCCGGCGATATGGTCGGCATAGACCTGATTCGCGGCGACTTTTCCGTGAGTTCGGGATGCACGGTTACAATGATCGACGCCGGGCACGTTCTCGCGTGCGGGCACCCGGTATTCGGATTTGGCGCCGTCACCATGGGGCTTTCGCGCGCGCACGTCGTTATGACTCTGGCGTCCGCGCAAGAGTCGACAAAGATCATCGACACGGGGGGCGAAATCGGGACATTGACGCAAGACCGCCAGACAGCCGTCATGGGCACCTTGGGTGCGGGCCCTGCGATGATTCCCGTTCACCTGACCGTCGATTCGGCAGGCGAGCAAAAGCAGTACACATTCGAAGTGGCACCCATTGCGCAGCTCACGCCGCAGCTGATAGCCGTCGCAACGTACAACGGCATCACGGGCACTCCCGAATACGCCGGGGGCAAAACACTCGAACTGGATGGCACCATCTCGATAAAGGATCATTCGCCCGTTGAGCTGGAGAATACGTTTTCCGCAACCGATGCCACGGCGCAAACCGGCCTTGCTGCCGCACTTTCGGTGCAGCAGACTTTTTCGGACATCTACTCGAATCCGTACGAAGTACCGCAGATCAAGAATATCGATCTGCATGTGAAGGAGCTGACGGACCGCCGCTGGGCGACCATTGACAGCGTGTGGACGGAAAAGACCGAAGCGCATCCCGGTGATACAGTCGACCTTAAAGTTTTGCTGCGCCCCTACCGCGGAGCCGCATTCGTGCAGGACATTCCGATTACAATCCCGGCGCAAACGGCTCCAGGGAATGTGGCGGTCGTGGTGAGCGATGCGTCGTATCTGAATCGTAATGTCCAGCTCGCGGCGTTCACGTCAGAAGGCAAGCTGCCAGGGCTCGAACAGCTGATTTCTCTCGTCAACCAGGAGCGCCGTAACGACCGGCTCTATGCGACGCTGCTCCAGGCGACGCCGACGCTTCTTGTCGATGACAAGCAGATGCCGAATGTGCCCGCCTCGGCGATTAATGTTCTCGATGAGCGCCCAAATCCGACAAGAGCGCGCCTCCAGCTGCAGTCCGCAGCCGGTGAATGGTCGGTCGATATGAATCAGGTGATTTCAGGCCAGCAGTTCGTGACGATTACGATTAAGTGAGATTGCGCGTAGAGGGCCGCAGCGCCAAAACGCGAACTGCCCATCCAACCTGGATTTTCCAAGGAGAAATTTGCGGATGACTCCTCGAAGATTAATTTTCTGCGTCGTGGCGGCCTCCTTGTTGCCTTTTGCAGCGAAAGCCGAGCACACGCGTTTCTGGCGTCAATCGGATTACGGCGACTTTCAGCGCGGAACCGCTACAGGCGTGGCCGTTCGTAGCGATGGAAAGATCACCGTCGCGCCGCGTTTCGAATCGTTTGCCGATCCGAACATGTCGTTCCTTTGGACGCTGCGCCTGGATCCGCAGGGCCGCCTTTATGCCGCCGGCGGATCAGATGCGAAGGTTCTTCGCTTCGACTCGACGGGTAAGCCGACGACCGTCTTTGAATCTTCTGAGCTCGCGGCGCAGGCAATCGCCTTCGATTCCAGGGGCAATCTCTACGTCGGTACGTCGCCTGACGGTAAAGTGTACAAAGTAACGCCAGACGGCACAAAAACTGTCTTCTTCGATCCAAAAGCCAAATATATTTGGTCGCTTGCCGTAGATTCTCAAGGCAACGTGTTTGTCGGCACGGGCGACAAAGGCCAAATTTTTGTTGTATCGCCGGACGGTAACGGCAAAGCGTTTTACGATAGCGACCAGCGCCATGCACGTGCGCTCGCGCTGGACCCGAAAGGCAACCTTCTCGTCGGCACAGAGCCTGATGGTTTGATCTTGCGGATTCCAATCGTCCGCAAGAATTCCTCAGCGGCTCCCGAGGCTGGTTCCCCTTTTGTTCTCTACGAAACCAGCAGAAAGGAAGTCACTTCCCTTCTGACGGATTCCAGCGGGAATATTTACGCCGCTTCCATTGGCGAGAAAACGCGCGGTCCCAACGTTCCGCTGACGACGGCTGCGCCGCAAGCCGCGGCTTCCGCTGCGAGACCGGCCGCGCCAACCGCTCCGAATGCGCAAGTGACGGTGACTGTGCGGGAGCAGCAGCCACAACCCGCACTATCTCAGCCGAATATTCCAGCATCTTTTCTGGGTGCTTCCGCCACGAGTGCCCAAGTGGTGAAAATTGCACCGGACGATTCGCCGCAGCAGCTTTGGTCCTCGCGCGACCAAATCGTTTTATCCCTCGGGCTTTCGCCCGATGGCAAACTCTTGCTCGGCACCGGCAATCACGGCGATATCGTTCGCCTCGAAGGCAACGGGCTTTACTCCAATATCGAGCAGACATCGGCAATGCAAGTGACCAGCTTCGTTGCCACACCGGACGGAAAAATCTACGCCGCTACCGCGAACCCCGGAAAGATTTTCACAGTCGGCCCCGGGCTGCAACCTGACGGAAACTTCGTATCGAGCACGTACGATGCTTCGATCTTCTCGCATTGGGGACGCCTCACATGGTGGGGAGAAGACGGCACGTCTCAGGGTCGCGTCGAGTTCTATGTGCGCTCGGGCAATACGTCGAATCCCGAAAAGAATTGGAGTCTGTGGACAGGGCCGTATAAGTCGGCTTCGGGCGCGGATGTCACGTGCCCTGCGGCACGCTTTGTACAATGGAAGGCGGTCTTCCTCAATGCCGCTAGTGGCGGCCAACCGTCACTTTCATGGGTAAGCCTCGCCTATCAGCCGAAAAACGTAGCGCCTGTGATCGACGCAATCGCTGTGCAGGACCCCGGCGTTCGCGTTTCTGGTTTTTCGCAGCAAACCGGAAATGCAACACCGGTCCATCTGCGCACTCCCGGCTCCGATTCGGACGGCTCAAACGAATCAGGCGAGAGCGAAGGCGCAGGCCGCCAATCGCGCGCAGAGGTTCCTCCGCAGGCTGTTGCGGACCATGGATACGAAAGCGTCCTCTGGAGCGCGCACGACGACAACGATGACACGCTTACGTATTCCATTTATTATCGGGGCGAAGGGGAGAAGAATTGGCGGCTGCTGAAGGACAAAATCTCGAGCGAATACTACTCTTGGGATACTTCGACGATGCCCGACGGCGCCTACTACCTGAAGATCGTTGCTTCCGATGCGCCCTCGAATCCCACCAACGAAGCGCTCACGACAGAGCGCGAAAGCGACCGCTTCCTTGTGGGAAATACTCCGCCGCGCGTCGACAATCTTCAAGCACGGGCTAACGGCTCATCGGCTTCGCTTTCTTTCGGCGCAACAAGCACGTCAGGCGCGATCGCTCGCGCTTCTTACAGCGTGGATTCGTCGGATTGGCAAATCGTCTTCCCCGTGGGCCAGTTAACGGACGCGCCTAAGGAAGATTATCGGTGGAACGTTGCGGACCTTTCGCCCGGCGAGCACACCGTATCCGTGCGCGTCACAGACCGCTTCGGCAACGAGACGGCCGCGAAGACGACTTTTACAATTGGCGCATCGACTGAATCGCCCAAACAATCCGCCTCCGCTGAAGAAAGGTGACGCCGCGGTGATTCGGTTCAGTTATGCCAGTTGCGGATCATCGAGATCGGTTCGAAGCGTTCCACCGTTGCGCCAACGCCGGTCAGACCACCGTTGCTCTCCGCTTGTTCCACGTGCACCACGCGCGCGCTGCAACGAACCTCTTCCGCGCTCCTACCGGTTAATTCTCTCGGCAGCCTGAAATAAATTTCGAGCGGCGCTCCGATGCTCACATTTTCCCGCGAACGAAAGTAGATGCCGCGCTCTGAAAGGTTCACGGCTTCGCCTTCCAAAATCCCCCGTGATGCCACAGCCGCTCCTCGCCCCACGCCAAGCTCAGCCGACGAAACTGTCGCAGAATTCGAAATAATTCGAAACCGAAGCGGCACGGCACAGTCCTTCCTTGGCGATACCCGGCGTTCTCTACCGGACATACGTCCTCCTATTGGCTTACAATTTCGCTGGATTTGAATCGCAGGAAGGGACTTCTGAGCATGTCATTCACGCGGAAGCCGGTCAATGATTTTAATGATTTGACGGCAATTCTGTGGAATTTCTAACAGGAAGACCCTGGCGCGTTCAAGTTTGAAACGCGCCCGACCGAGGCGAGTGCGGAAATCAGAGTTCTTCCGGCCGCCAGTCCACAGGTGGAAAATCGATCTTCCAAAAACCCGGCGTGGGCGAATCAAACTCAACCGGCACGTGAAACCCTTCCGGCATCTCTTTCGCGGTGCGCGTAACATGGCACGCGATTTTTTCACGCGTCGACGTGTGTTCGAGCACAAGCCGCGTCTCAACGGGCAACGCCTCCTTCAGCAAAACGAGCGCTCCTTGGGGATTTACACTGACCGTCAACGCGTGTAGAGTGGTCGGCTTTCCTTTCACGGCGACGTGGATATTGGCGCGTACGCGCAACAACACGCGTTGGCTTCTACTCGATTGTTGGGTTGCTGCGCTTGTCTTTACTGTTGGGCTGGATTTGGGTCGTAATGCAGGTGCGGGCGATTTAATAGAGAGTGCGGCGCTTTTCGCCGAAGAACCTCCGGATATTCCAAGTTTCAAAGATCTAGCCCCCAAAAGTTAAGGTCCGATGCGAGGAATTCAACGCCGAGGTCCCATCCATCCGGACGCTGGCCGCCCTTCCACACCACTCTTCCATCCACCGCTTTTCGCGACGCCAAATTCGTGAGGCGCAGCACCTGCTGCACCTCTACTTCGCGTGGGCTTACGAGCAGGCAGCCGTAGCCGTTGACGACGCGCGTAAACGCGGATTCGAAGCGTTTCGGCCCCATGTTTCCGTTCCACTCGATCGAGACAGGGACACGGCAATTCATTCGCGGGCCGCGGCGTTTGTGCCGCGAGCGAATGTCTTTCGGCAGGTCCAGCGAAAATGGCATCGTGAAAGCGCTCCGCGGAAGATCTCCTAGCGAACTGAGGGAAAATGCGGTGCCGCGGCCTTCCGCACGAACGAAATATTACGGATGTGAACTAGCCGGATCAATAGTACGAGAAGACAGGTGGTTTCGCTGTTCGGGCGAAGCCGCGCAAAACTCTTAGTACTCGCACGCAAACTAGTCTGCCGAAACCGTTTGGTCCGCCATGCGCGGCTTCGCGAGCCCCGCAATTCTGCCGAAGCGTCGTTCCAACCAGGACTGGAAGGTATCCATGTACGTGTAAAAGACGGGAGTGAGATAGAGCGTCACGAGTTGCGAGAATACGAGGCCGCCCACGACCGCCAATCCCAGCGGTCTGCGCGAATTAGCGCCAGTGCCCGATCCAAAGGCGATCGGCGCGGTGCCCATCAGCGCAGCCATCGTCGTCATCATGATCGGCCGGAAGCGGACGAGGCAGCCTTCGTAAATCGCTTCTGCCGCGGTCTTGTGCCCGGCGCGTTCGCGCTCGATTGCAAAGTCGACCATCATAATCGCGTTCTTTTTGACGATGCCTATCAGCATGATCACGCCCACGAATCCGTAAAGATCGAGGCTATAGCCGAAAATCTGCAGCGTGAGCAAAGCGCCAAACGCCGCCGAAGGCAATCCCGAAAGAATCGTCAACGGATGGATGAAACTCTCGTAGAGAATGCCCAGCACCAGATAGATCACGAGAATAGCAATGAGCAGCAATATACCCAGCCCCGAAAGAGATGACTGAAACGCTTGTGCGGCTCCCTGAAACTGTGCGGTCACCGTCGCGGGCAGCGTACGCAGCGCCAAATCCTGGACACGCGAGACCGCATCACCGATCGCAGTGCCTCCCGCGAGGTTGAACGAAATCGTCACTGCCGGCAATTGACCCAGATGGCTTACGGAAAGCGGCCCGACGCTCGTCGAGAGGTGCGAAACTGCATCGAGCGGAACGAGGTTGCCGTTCGCCGAATGGATGTAGAGCATCGAGAGCGCCGAGGGATCGCGCTGGTACTTATTCTCAAGCTCTTCGACAACCCAATACTCGTCGTTCGGCGCATAAATCGTTGAAATTTGCCGCTGACCGTATGCGGCATAAAGCGCGTTCTCCACCTGATCAGCGGTAAGTCCCAGCGTCGAGGCCTTATCGCGGTCGATGTTTACATTCACTTGTGGATTTTTAAGCATCAAGTCGCTTGTGACGTCCGTGATGCCCGGCAATTGCCGCATTTTTTGCTGGAGGATCTCTGCGTTGTTGTAGAGTTCCTCCGTATCCGGGCTTTGCAGTGTGAACTGGTACTGACTCTTGGATATTTCGCCGCCGATCTGAATCGGCGGGGGGTTCTGTACATAAAAGTTCAGCCCGGAAATGTTCGATGTCTTCGCGGCGATGCCACCCATAACTTCGTCGATGTCCGGATGGTGCGCAAAAAGCGGCCCCACGCCTCGCAACACGCCTCCGACGACTGGAGTTGAACCATATTTTTGTTCGAGCGCCATCAGCGTGGCGCTCGGAACATTAGGACGGTCAGAGGGCTCTTTGAGCGAGATAAATACGAATCCGGAATTAGAAGACATTCCGGCCGGTCCGCCTACGGCCGAAAAGTAATGCAGTACGTTCGGATCTTGTCCAATGATTCGGTTCAGTTCCGCCTGATGCTCCTTCATCGCATCGAATGAGATTCCCTGCGCCGCTTCGGTGTAACCGAAAAGAATCGAGGAATCCACCTCGGGCAAAAAGCCTTTGGGTATCGAGATAAATTGCCATGCCGTTACAAGCAGTAGCACTCCCGAAACGGTCATCACGAAAACGCGATGCCGCAGCGCCCATTGCAGGGAGCGGTCGTATCCGTTCGTGAGCGATTGAAAGAAGCGTTCGAGAGCGCGATACATCGCTCCGTGTTGGGCTTCATGGTGCGGTCGCAAGAAGCGACTGCACAACATCGGCGTGAGCGTCAGAGACACTAAGCCCGACACTAGAATCGCCATCATGATGACGACCGAAAATTCATGCAGCAGCCGGCCGATGATCCCGCCCATGAAGAGTACGGGGATGAAGACGGCGACCAGCGAGAGCGTCATTGAAAGAATCGTGAACCCGATCTGCCGGGAACCTTTTAACGCCGCCTCCATTGCGGAATCGCCCATTTCCATATGACGCACGATATTCTCGAGCATCACAATCGCATCATCCACGACGAAGCCGACCGAAAGCGTGAGCGCCATTAAAGAAAGAGTGTCAACCGTATAGCCCAGCTCATACATCACAGCGAACGTGCCGAACACCGAGATCGGCAGCGCAATGCTGGGAATCACAGTGGCCGAAAGATTGCGCAGGAAAAGGAAAATCACCATCACTACAAGCATCATGGCCAGCAGCAGCGTGAACTTCACGTCGTTGACCGATGCCTGGATATTCACCGCTGAATCGTAAATCGGCACGAGCGCAACTGACGGTGGCAACACTGCTTTGAACTGCGGCAAAAGCGCTTTTACGCCATCCACCACCTCGATGGTGTTCGTGCCCGGTTGTCGCTGCACTCCCAACACAATCGAAGGCTGGCCGTCAAAGATGTTGTAAAGCTGCGTGGTCTGTACGCTGTCCACCACGTTTCCGAGTTCATCGAGCCGCACTGGCGAACCACTGCGATATGCCACGATCAGCTGGCGGTAAGCCGAAGCCCGGCTCAACTGGCCGTTGGCCTGAACGGTATATTGGCGGTTTGCACCATAGAGCGTGCCGGTCGGCAGATTTACATTGGCGTTCTGAATCGCCGTTGTCACATCATCGATGCCAAGCTGCCGTGCTGCCATCGCTTCGGGATTCAGCTGCACACGGACCGCATATTTCTGCGCGCCAAATACCTCCACCTGCGCGACGCCCTTCACCATCGAAATGCGCTGCGCCAGCAAAGTTTCGGCGTATTGATCGACCACATACGAGGGAAGAGTTGTCGAACTCAGCGACATCCAGTACACGGGTTCAGCGGCGGGGTTCACCTTCTGCGCTGTCGGCGGCGCCGGCATATCAGGGGGAAGCTGGCCTTGCGCCCGGGCAATCGCCTGCTGCACGTCCTGTGCCGCACCATCGATATTGCGACTTAAATCGAATTGCAGCGTAATGTCCGTCGAGCCCTGACTGCTCGTGGAAGTCATCGAATCGATGCCCGCAATTTCCGAAAACTGCTTTTCGAGCGGCGTCGCCACGGACGAAGCCATTGTTTCGGGACTCGCCCCTGGCAGGCTCGCGCCTACTTGAATGGTTGGGTAATCGACGTTCGGTAGAGCGGCGACGGGAAGATCGCGATAACCGAGAACGCCGAATAGAAGTATCGCGGCCATGACGAGCGTCGTCATGATCGGCCGCTTTATGAATAATTCCGAGATATTCATGCGGCCCTCAATTCGCCGCAGCTGCGGAGATGTCCACCTTGATGCCCGGCAACAGGCGCAACTGCCCATCGGTCACAACCGTCTCTCCAGGCTGGACACCGCCGGCGATCACTGTGTCTGCGCCAATGGTTCTCACGGCCTTGACGGTCCGCTGCTCCACTGTCGAGTCGGGCTTCACTACGTAAATGTAATCGCCGCTCTGCCCGCTCTGAATCGCCGCCGACGGCACCACGGTGGCGTTCTCGTCTTCGGAAAGCTGCAACGTCACAGTCGAAAATTGGCCGGGCCAGAGGCGACGGTTGGAGTTGGGAAACGTACCCTTCAATTTGATCGTGCCGGTGGCGTTATCAACAGAGTTGTCCAGGAACGTCAGATATCCCGTGTCACTCGCGGTATCTCCATATGGTATCGCGGAGACAGCCAGCCGTCCTTTATCCATAAACTTCTTAATCGACGCCAGGTACTGCTCCGGCACTGCAAAATCAATGTAAAGCGGCGTTACTTGATCGATCACTACCAACGCCTGCTGCCCACCCTGCGTCACCAGGTTCCCCGGTGTCGCGCCGAGTGCGCCGGTCCTGCCGTCGATTGGTGAATTGATCGAGCAATACTGCAATTGCAGCTTCGCCGCCTGCAGAGCCGCTTCGTCCGCCTGAACGGCAGCAGCCTGCGCCGCCGCACTGGCCTTCGCCTGATCGAATTGCTCCTTTGGACTGACGCCGGCGTCGAAAAGCTTTTGATAGCGGTCCGCCTGTGTATTGTCCAGATCGAGCTGTGCTTTGTCCTTGGCAAGCGAACCCTCCGCTTGCGCGACTGCCGCCTGAAACGGACGAGGATCGATGCTGAAGAGCAACTCGCCCTTCGTCACAAAATCGCCTTGTGTGAAATGTACGGCTTGGAGCTCGCCGTTCACTTGCGACCGGATCGACACGGTTGAATACGCCTCGCCCGTGCCAATAGCCGTCAGCGAAACCGGCACATTTCGCTTCGTTGCTTTTGCCACTTTTACGGGTGCGGCCATCATCGGTGGAGCGGTCTCCGCCGTCCGCGTGCATCCCGCTATCAGGAGCGCGCCACAAAGGGTGCATAGAAATAGTCCAGCCGCACTGAGCCTGTTCGTCATGCAACTCCCAAGGTTCTTCGTTTCCGCTGTGCCAAATCGGCCGTCT
>DATNBB010000099.1:0-5614 GCA_035607335.1 Binatia bacterium
ACCGCGGACGGCACAGTCTATATGGACGTTACCGTTGAAAACGATCAGATCGACAACGGTATTCCGTACGTCCAGGGCATCCCGGCTATCACCACGCAGTCGGTGGAAACCAAAGTCACCGTGAATGACGGCGCAACTGTCGTCCTCGGCGGCATGTATGTCACCAACCAACAAACGCAGATCAACGATGTGCCGTTGGTAGGCTCGCTACCAATTATCGGCAATCTTTTCAAGCACACGCAGGTGAGCACAAAATCCGACGAGCTCTTCTTCTTCATCACTCCGCGCATTCTTCCGGGATAAGATGGAGGGATGACGCCCAGAGCTTTGACTAGTAACGCAGACGATAGAAAACGCAAGAAATCCAAAGAGGGGGATCTCGAATCCTCCTCTTTTTCTTTTTGTGAGCGCCTCTCTGAACTTCGCAAATCGCTTTCGGCAGACGCTCTACTCGTTTCGCTTCCCGCAAACATTCTTTACCTGTGCGGTTTTTCGGGCAGTGCGGGACTCCTGCTAGTCGAACCAACGCGCTCCACTCTCTTTACCGACAGTCGGTACACGTTTCAATCCCGCCAGGAAGTCAAAGAAGCTCGCATCGTAATCGCCAAGAAAGGTCTTTTGAGCGCCGCGGCGGACCGCCTTAGCGCTCGCCGCGGACGAATCACTCTCGCAGCCTCTTTCAAACACCTCACCGTGGCGCAACGCGACGCTCTCGCCGCTCGCCTCGGCAAGCGCGTCCGCTGGACCGACGACAATGCCGCAGTCGAACGCCTCCGCGCCGTAAAATCGCCGCCGGAGCTCGCCATTATGAAAGATGCCGCCGTACTGATCAGCCGCGTCTTTCAGAAAATAGTGCCTCGCATTCGCCCCGGAGTCACAGAATTAGAAGTTGCTGCTCGCATTGAATACGAAATCAAGCTTCTCGGCGGCTCAGGACCCTCCTTTGAAACAATTGTCGCCGCCGGACCCCGGTCAAGTTGGGCACACGCGCGTCCGTCTTCCAAGCCTTTGGCTAAAAACGAGTTGGTCGTCCTCGACCACGGTGCTATACTCCGCGCTTATTGCAGCGATCTGACGCGCACCGTATATGTGGGACGCGCGCCGAGTCGCATCAGGGGCTTATACGCCGCCGTGCTCGAAGCTCAGCAGGCGGCAAAGGCGGCCATCAAGCCAGGCATCACCGCTGGTGCGGTGGACGCAGCAGCACGCAGCACTCTTAAACGCAGGCGTTTAGCGAAGTATTTTACGCACAGCACAGGTCACGGACTGGGCCTTGAGATTCACGAAATGCCTCGCATTGGCCGGGGCGAAGAAGCCGTTCTTCAGGAAGGCATGGTAGTGACTGTAGAACCAGGCGTCTATCTCGATGGGATCGGGGGCATCCGCATCGAGGACGACGTCGTTGTGACGAAAGCCGGTGCAGTCGATCTCACAACAGCCCCGCGGGATTTTCTCGAACTCTAAATAAATGGCGAAAAAAAAGAAGCAGGAACCAGGCGGAGATGTCGTCGGCGGCGTCAACCTGACCGAAGTCGAGCGTCTTCTGGCCTTCATGCAGGCTCACGGCCTCGAAGAATTTGAATATCAGCAGGACGATGTACACATTCGGTTAAAGAAAGCCGCTGTCGGTTCTGCAGCACCGGCAGCCGTGCCGGTAATCGTCGCTCCTGCCGCCAACGCGGCTCCGGCGCCCGCTTCGCTCGCGGAGGAACCCGCCGCCGTCGCGCACTCGCATACCGTCTCCGCGCCCGCAACGGAAGACTTGCACATCGTGAAATCTCCCATAGTGGGTACGTTTTACTCATCGCCGAGTCCGGACGCCGATGCATTCGTCACCGTTGGCTCGCACGTGAAATCGGGACAAGTACTCTGCATCATCGAAGCGATGAAGCTCATGAACGAAATCGAAGCGGACGCTTCAGGCGAGGTCGCCCGCATATTCGTCGAAAACGGTCATCCTGTAGAATACGGGGAGCCGCTTTTCGGCATTCGCACCAGCGGCAAGAAGTCGTAAACGCCGCAGCTTTTCTCAGGGCCATGTTCAAGAAGATCCTTATTGCTAATCGTGGTGAGATTGCACTCCGCGTTCTCGCGGCGTGCAAAGAGTTAGGCATCAGCACGGTCGCCGTCTACTCCGAAGCGGATCGCCACTCGCTCCACGTCCGTTTTGCCGACGAAGCCGTCTGCATCGGCCCCTCGCGCAGCTCCGAAAGCTATCTCAATATCCCCCAAGTCATCAGCGCCGCCGAAATCGCCAACGTAGACGCCATCCATCCCGGCTACGGTTTCCTTTCAGAGAACGCAAACTTCGCCGAAGTCTGCCAAGCGTCGCACATCGCATTCATCGGTCCCACTCCGGACGTGATCCGCATGATGGGCGAAAAAGATCGTGCTCGCACCGAAATGGCGAAAGCCGGCCTCCCAATCATTCCTGGTAGTGACGGCGTCGTTCCCGACGAAGACTCCGCCGTAAAGACCGCTGAGCAAATCGGCTACCCGATCATGATCAAAGCCGCCGAAGGCGGTGGCGGCCGCGGCATGCGTATCGTTCGCAATAAACGCGAACTTCTCCCAAACTTCCGCACCGCGCGCGCCGAAGCGGAAAGCGCATTCGGCAGCCCCAACGTTTACATGGAAAAACTGATCGAGCGCCCGCGCCACATCGAATTTCAAGTCATGGGCGATCAGCACGGCCGCGTGATTCACCTCGGCGAACGCGAGTGCTCGCTCCAGCGCCGCCATCAGAAAGTTCTCGAAGAATCGCCTTCGGTTGCGCTGGATCAAGCCACGCGCGATCGCATCGGCGGTCTCGTCACCAAAGCCCTCGAACGAATCGGCTACACCGGCGCGGGCACCGTCGAATTTCTGCGCGAAGAATCCGGCAATCTCTATTTCATCGAGATGAACGCGCGCATCCAGGTCGAGCATCCCGTCACCGAAATGGTCACGGGCGTCGATCTCGTGAAAACGCAAATCCGCATCGCCGCCGGCGAGAAAATTTGCGACGTCGTCGGCCATTTCGATTTCCGCGGCCACGCTATCGAGTGCCGCATCAACGCCGAGGACCCGGACACCTTCGTGCCATCGCCCGGACGCATCACCACCTTCCGCGTTCCCGGCGGACCAGGCATTCGCGTCGATACAGCCGCTTACGCCGACGCCGTGATTCCTCCCTACTACGACTCGCTCATCGCCAAGCTCATTGCCTACGGACGCGACCGCGCCGAAGCCATCATCCGCATGCAGGTTGCCCTCGACGGCTTTGTCGTCGAAGGCGTAAAAACCACAATCCCGCTGCACAAGCGTATCCTCGCCCATCCCGACTTCGTCGCCGGCAAGCTCGACACCCACTTCCTGGAACGCGTAGGCCTGGCCGAAGCCAAACACGCCTGACGATTTTTACCGTTCCCTGTGCCTCAGTGTCTCTGTGGCAACGGCCTCCTAAACCTCCTCTACCTCCTATCCTCACTCATACCGAATCGCCTTCACCGGATCCAACCCCGCCGCCCGCCCCGCTGGCAAATAGCATGCAAACAATCCCACACCGATCAACAGCACACTCACAGCCGTAAATAGCACTGGATCGGACGCCGAAACGCGCAACGGCAGGGAAGCCATCACGCGCGCCGCCGGATAAGCCGCGGCCAATCCAATTGCGAAACCGATGAGCAATTGCCTCATCCCCCGCGCCAACACAAGCCGCAGAATATTCCCCGAACTCGCGCCCAGCGCCATACGCACCCCGATTTCTCGCGTCCGATTGGCCGTAGCCTGCGCCATCACGGCATAAATTCCGACGCACGCAATCAGCAGGCCCGTCAACGCGAAGAGTGAAAATAGCCCGCCGAATACGCGCAAATACCACTGATTGCGATAGATCACGTCGGCAAGCGTGTGCGTCTCGGAAAGCGGCAGATCCTGATCGATTCCTTGCACGGCTGTGCGCGCAGCCAAAGCGAGTGACGCCGGATTGCCGGACGCGCGCAAAATTATATTCATCCCCCCAAAGCCCTCTTGTCTGTAAGGAACGAAAAACAGCGGATCCTGCAAATTTCTGTTCGGCTGCTGCAGCATGTCAGCTGAGATCCCGATAATGGTCAGCCACGGTGTGTATTTGTTGTTCTCATAAATGCGAAATCGCTTTCCCAACGCGTCTTCGCCCGGCCAGAAATGCGAAGCGAAATCGCGCGTCACAACCGCCGCTTCTTTCCCGCTATTGCCGTCCGTCTCATTGAAATCCCGCCCTCGCAGCAGCGGCAGACCTATCGCATAAAAATATCCCGGAGATTGAGCAATCATCGAACCCGTGGGGCCCTTGAGCGGATCGCTTTCAGGCTTTCCTTCAATCTCGATGTGATTGCCCCGTGCTCCCATCCCAGGCAGACTCGACGAAATCACCGCCTGATTCACACCCGGCGTCGCTTGCAGCCGCAGCAGAAGTTGATCGAAAAACCGAACGTGCGAAGCTGCGTCCGCGTATCGTTCATGCGGCAGGGAGACGCCGCCAGTCATCAACTGTCCGCTTGGCACAAAGGGATTGACGGCTTGCGCGGCGAGAAATGCCCGAACAAAAATTCCGGCGCCCGTCAGCAGCACAAGCGTGAGCGCAAATTGAAAAACCACAAGGATGCTCGAAAGTAGACCTCCGTGGCGCGTCCCCGCGCTTCGTGAGCCTTCCTTCAAAGTTCTGTTCAAATCCACGCGCGAAGACCGAAGCGCAGGCGCCAATCCCGAAATCAACCCTGCCAGAACGCACAACACGGCGAAGTAAGCGAAAACCGTGGGATCGATTTTGAAAATGATCCAAGTGGGCCTGCCCACATTCTGCGTCATCATGTCGAACCAATGGACGCCATATTCCGCCAGTCCAAAACCTAGCGCTCCGCCCACGATACTAAGCATCAGGCTTTCGATCAGCAGTTGCCGGATCACGCGCCACCGCGACGCGCCCATCGCCACGCGGATCGAAATTTCCTGCTGCCGCATCATCACCCTACTGAGCATCATATTGGCTGTATTGGCGCACACGATCAGCAGCACGAATCCCACGGCTGCCAGCATCGATAAAAACACCATATCGATCTGCGGCCCGTTGTAATAGGCGTTGAACGTCGTCGCCTCGGCCGTCAGCCCTTTGTCCGCCTCCGAATACGATGCAGCGAGCCGCTCCGAGATGGCCTTCAGTTCCACGTTCGCTCGCTCCATCGATATGCCCGGCTTTAGGACACCAAACACGTCCACGGAGCGGTTTGTCCGCTTCTGCAAGTCCACATCCGGAATGAGTGGCATCCACAGGCTCACGCCGCTCGGGAACGAGAATCCTTCTGGCATCACGCCAATAACCGTCGCCGGACTGGTATTCAAGCGTACGACGCGCCCAATCACGTTCGCTGCGCTGTTATATCGGTCCCGCCAAACGTCGTAGCTCAAGATCACCACGGGTTCGGCGCCAGGTTTGGCGTCGGTTGCCCGAAAACCTCGTCCAAGGATGGGGTGCACATGAAGCATGTCAAACAACCCGCCTGATACCTGGTCGACGCTGTATCCGCGCGGCGGAATTCCCGTTTCGCTGATCACGCCGCTTATCTGGTGAGCGGCTTCGAGTCCTTCAAAT
>DATNBB010000157.1:0-4423 GCA_035607335.1 Binatia bacterium
TTTTCTGGCGAGATACAACTGCGCCATCTTCGCCGGAATATCCGCTTCTTGCGGCGCAAGAGCCGCCGCTTTAGCTAACGTGGCGAGTGCCTCGTCATAACGCTTTTCGCCGGCGAGCGCGTCAAAGCGCAGCTTCAGCGCGGGCAGGGAGTCCTGAATTGACTGGCTTGCGCGGCCGAGTTCAGCAAGCGCGTCGTCGTATTTTGTCGCATCGATCAGTGCTGAGACGAGTGTGAAGCGCGCCTTATTGTCGTCCGGCTTGGATTTTAAATAGAGGTCCATCTGAGCCGCTGCCTCATCGTACTTCTTTTCCGCGACCATGCATCGAGCAAGCATGAGATTTGTTTCTGGGTCTTGCGAATCGAGCGCGATAGCTGAACGCAATTCCTTCTCCGCATCGGTTAGACGATTTGCGTTCAGCAACGTTGCGCCGAAATCGCGATGAAGCTGCGCATCATTGGGACTGATCTCTTCGGCTGCCTGATATTGAGCAATGGCCTCAACCGTTTTTCCCGAATGCGCAAGCGCCGTGGCGAGCAGTAGCTTCGGGCGTTCCTGGCCGGGCATGAGGTTGCTGGCATGCTGAAAGGCGTCGGCAGCGGCAGCGGGATCGCTGGTCAATTCCGTGAGGCCCAGATTCAGAAATGCTGGCGCGAATTGTGGGTTCAACTCTGTCGCCTTTTGGTATTCAGTGCGCGCCATGGCGGTCTTTTGAAGAGCCGTGTAGCAATAGCCGAGCTGAAAATGGATCTGCGCGTCCTGTGGATGGCTGGCAAGGTATCCCTGGTATTTTTCGGCAGCGGCCTCGTAATCCTGATTGTCGAGATCGCTTTGGGCTCTCGCTAAAAGCGAATCATTTTGGCCTTGCGCGTCTGCACGTTCCGCTTGGCTGTTTCCAGGTGCGTGCGCTTGGGCGGCGCTGTGCGCCGGCAACGCTAATAAAGCCGCGAGTGCCACAAAGCCGATTGTGGAAGGAATTCGGCGCATCTTTCCCGTCCCGCCATCGTTGCTCAATTGCGTGAAAGCAAGTTGCTATCTTCGAGAGCGCGAGCCAGATACTTTCCTGTGTGCGATTGCGAATTTCGCGCGACCTGCTCCGGCGTACCGGCCGCGACAATGCGTCCACCTGCATCGCCGCCTTCCGGACCCATATCGATCACCCAGTCGGCGGCTTTAATAACGTCAAGATTGTGCTCGATGATGATCACGGATGCTCCGCCTTCGATCAGCTTGCGAAATGCTGCCAGCAGCTTCTGGATGTCATCAAAGTGCAGGCCGGTGGTCGGTTCGTCAAAGATATAGAGAATGCCCGCTGTTTCCTGCCGTGTAAGATGCGCGGCCAACTTCAGACGTTGCGCCTCGCCACCCGAGAGAGTGGTGCCGGATTGCCCCAGGCGCAGGTAACCGAGGCCAACTTCATCGAGGACGCGGAGCCGAGAAGTTGTTTTTGGATGCGAAGCGAAGAACGCGAGCGCCTCGCGAACGGTCATCTGCAGCACGTCATGAATATTCTTGTTCTTATAGCGAACCTCAAGCACGCTTTGCTTGAAACGCGTACCGTGGCATTCCTCACATACGAGTTCGACATCGGCCAAAAAACGCATTTCCACGGTGACCGTGCCATCGCCCTGGCAGGCTTCGCAGCGACCGCCGGGAATATTGAAGGAGAAGTGGCCCGCTGTGAATCCGCGCTTTTTGGCATCGGGGGTTGCGGCAAAGATGTCGCGAATCGTGTCGAACGCCTTTAGATACGTGGCGGGATTCGAGCGCGGCGTGCGGCCGATGGGGGACTGGTCGACCATTTCCACCGCCTCAATCAATGCGTCGCCTTCGATGCGATCGCAGATCTCCTGCCAAGCGCGACCGGTGCGTTTTGCAAGCAGGCCATCGTGAATTACGTCATAGACAAGGGTTGATTTGCCCGACCCCGAAACGCCCGTTACAGCGACCAGCATGTTCAGTGGAATCGAGACATCGACAGACTTCAAATTATGGCTGCGCGCGCCAGCAATTTTCAGGAACTTGCCATTGGATTTGCGGCGCTGTTGCGGTACCGGAATCCTCAGTTCGCCGCGCAAGTATCGGCCCGTGAGCGATTGTGGCGCTTCAAGCATCTGTTTGAGCGTGCCGGAAAAAATTAGCCGTCCGCCGTGCTCGCCTGCGCCAGGACCCAGATCGTAAATGCGATCAGCAGCCTTCATCATTTCGGGATCGTGTTCAACGACCACGAGCGTATTGCCGAGGTCGCGCAAGCCCTTGAGAATCGTGATAAGACGATCCGTATCGCGCGGGTGCAGGCCGATGGAAGGCTCATCAAGCACATAAAGAGCGCCAACCAGATGGGAGCCCAGGGATGTGGCCAGTTGAATGCGCTGTGCCTCGCCACCCGAAAGCGTGGAAGTGAGCCGGTCAAGCGTGACGTAATCGAGGCCGACTTCATCGAGAAAACGCAGCCGCTGCTGCACTTCTTCAACCAGCTTTTCCGCGATTGCCGCTTCCATTTCGGTGAGTTTCAGGCCATCGAAGAAGGGGCGGGCGTCCTTCACCGTCATCTGGCAGACTTCCGTGATCGCCAGATCGCCGACCTTCACGGCGCGGGCTTCGGCACGGAGGCGCGTACCCCGGCAATCCGGGCAGATCGCGTATCCTCTATAGCGGCTTAGGAAAACGCGAACATGCAGCTTGTATTTCTTGCGTTCAAGCCACGCGAAAAAACCTTTTACGCCCGGGTAATCTTCTTTGCGGTCGCCATCGATGATGGCATCGCGCTGCGCGGGCGTCAGATCATAGAAGGGCACATCCAGCGGAATGCCTTTCGCTTTGGCGTACTTCTTCATCTCTTGCGCCAGGGCACGGTAGCGAGGTTTCGACCACGGGTCGATGGCGCCGTCTGCGAGCGTCTTACTTTTGTCCGGTACGACACGATCTATATCGAAATCGACCGTGTTGCCAAATCCCTGGCAGCGAGGGCACGCGCCATATGGATTGTTGAACGAAAAAAGCCTGGGTTCGGGCTCCTGATATTGAGCGCCGCAGTTTTTGCAGTCGAAACGCTCGTTGAAAACCATGCGATCTGGCGCCGTGTCCGCTGCCTGTGGCCCTGCGGGGTCTGCAACGAACTCCAGGATTGCCTCGCCACGGCCTTCCCGGTAGCAAATTTCAATCGAGTCCATCAAGCGCGAACGGATTTCGGGCGAAAGAGCGAGACGGTCGACAAGCACGTAGACGGGCTTAGCGAAATCGACATCGAGCAAATCCTGCGGCGTCGAAAATTCAAATACGCGGCTGCCCTGATACAACCGGCTGAAGCCGCGCTTCTGCAAACTGACGAGCGTGTCGCGAATCGCATCGGATGTGGGACGGGCTTTCCGTGCCGGCTTTGCTGCAGGCCGCGTCGTACCGGACGCAGAGGCTGCGGCGCCGTCCGCGCCGATTTTTAATTCATAGAGCACGTAAAAGCGGCGGCCTTCGGACAGGGCCAGCACACGCGCTGCTATTTCATCCAGCGTATCTTTGCGCACTTCATGTCCACAACGGAGGCAGAAGGTGCGGCCTACTCGCGCATAGAGAAGCCGCAAATAGTCGTAAATTTCCGTGGCTGTAGCGACGGTTGAGCGTGGATTACGCGTTGAATTCTTCTGGCGGATAGCGATGGCGGGAGCAATGCCGGTAATTTCATCTACATCAGGCTTTTCAATACGTTCGAGGAACTGGCGCGCGTATGCTGAAAGAGATTCGATGTAGCGGCGCTGGCCCTCGGCATAAAGCGTATCGAAGGCAAGGCTCGATTTGCCTGAGCCGGAGACGCCAGTGACCACGTTGAGGGCGTTGTGTGGGACCACAACGTCTATTTCTTTCAGATTATGGACGCGCGCGGCTCGGACGCGAATTTCCTCGGCGTCGGCCATAACCGGACGCACTTCTGCAGTGACCTTCGCTGTCCGAGCAGACTCGAACGTCACAGCCGCTTCAGAGGGCTTCTCAGTGGGTTTCGTAGACATCGCCTAAATACATAACTATACGCGGATGCGCAAATTAGGACAAATGAGGGCCGGGCCACGCGTTGTAGAATCTTCCGGCGGAGAGCGGAGGTTTGCTCGCTAAAGGCGGAATTTTGAGAATTGCGACTTTTGTTGTGGCGGCGATGTTCGCTTGCCTATGTCCAAGAAATGCTTCAGCTCAGGCAGCCAGCGTAGTGACGGGCGTGTATGAGGGCAGCTATCAATGCTCCAATGGTAGCGTCAAGCTGAAGTTGGCGATCGTAGCGGGCAACGACGGTTCGGCCAGAGGAAGGCTGACGTTTGCGCAGCCGGACAATATGGGCGGCGCAAGCGGTTCGTTCAATCTGAAAGGGAATTACGACCCTGCGACGGGAAAGTTCAAGCTGCAGCCGCTGAATTGGAACCCCCCGGTGCCGCCGGGA
>DATNBB010000178.1:0-9221 GCA_035607335.1 Binatia bacterium
GTGAAAATCGTATTTTTCGCGAGGGTAGCGATCGCGTTCGGATTGGTTTTCGCAGACGTGCCCGGTGCGACGCCGAAAAATCCCGCTTCGGGATTAATAGCGCGCAGGCGGCCGTTTTCGTCCGGGCGAATCCAGGCAATATCATCGCCCACAGTCCAGACTTTCCAGCCGGTAAAGCTCTTCGGCGGAATCATCATGGCAAAATTCGTTTTCCCGCAGGCGCTCGGAAATGCCGCCGCGACGTACGTTTTCTCGCCATGCGGATCTTCCACGCCGAGAATCAGCATGTGCTCGGCCATCCAACCTTCGTCGCGCGCGATGTTGGACGCGATGCGCAGCGCAAAACATTTTTTCCCAAGCAATGCGTTGCCGCCGTAGCCGGAGCCAAAAGACCAGATCTCGCGCGTTTCCGGGAAATGCACAATGTATTTTTCGCGATTGCACGGCCAGGGAACGTCCTTTTGCCCGCTCGCTAGCGGGGCGCCCACGGAGTGGACGCACGGCACCACGCGGACTTCGCCCTCATCGATTTCCTGAAATACGGGCAAGCCGATGCGCGCCATAATGCGCATGTTCACGACGGCGTAAGGCGAATCGGTCAGCTGCACGCCGACGCGCGAAAAGGGAGAGCCCACTGGCCCCATGCTGAATGCAAGCACATACATCGTGCGGCCGCGCATAGCACCGCTGAAAAGTCCCTTGAGCCGGCGCCGCATTTCGTAAGGATTCTCCCAGTTATTCGTCGGCCCGGCGCTGTCTTTCGAGAGCGAACAGATAAACGTGCGGCCTTCCACACGCGCCACATCGCCCGGATCGGATCGCGCGTAGTAGCAGTTAGGCCAGAGCTTTTCGTTAAGTTTGATCAACGTTCCCGAATCGAGCATCTGGCGGCATAACGCGTCATTTTCTTCTTGTGAACCGTCGACCCAGTGAATCGATGAAGGCTGAGTTAAAGCCGCGGTTTTTTCCACCCAGCGCAGAAGGTGATCGTTTTTGCTTAGAGGTTTGGATGCGACGTGGGCGTGTGCCATCGGGTTCCCCATAGGTCTGTCGTTGTCAACTGAACATGACTAGGAGAGTATCGCTCACCGTGTAGCAAGTTGCAAAACCCAGGTGTGAACTCGGCGCAGAATTCGGCATCGCTGTTGAGTGAATAAATTGCGTGTGGGCCGATTACGGTTTCGGCGCGGCGGCTGGCGGGATGTTCTGGTTCACGCGGAAGAAGTTCGTCGGATCGTACTTGGCCTTGAGATGAGCCAGCCTGTCGTAGTTGCGTCCATAGCTGGCACGAACGCGTTCCTCGCCTTCGCCATCCATCATCATGTTCACATATGCGCCGCCGGCGCTGTAGGGATGCAAGGCTTGCCAATAATTTTTGGCCCACGAAGTAATAACATCCTTCTTCGCCGGATCGGGATCAACCCCGACGATCACTTCGCCCCAGATAGATTTGCGGAATGCCCAAGGCGTATCTGCGTCGCCTACGCGGCTTGCGGCTCCGTTGATCGGGTAGAGGTGCATCGTGGAATGGAGCGTCGGCAACTCAGCTGCGTATTTCAAGTGAAGGTCGATCGCTTTATCGCTTAATTCGTTGACGAAATCGGCTTTCCAATACCACTGAAGACCAGGAACGTAGAGACCGTCGAACATGCTTTGCAGCATTGGATACGGCATGGGCGCGAAAAGTTCAAATGCTGGACGCCGGAGATTTCGCAGCGGCTTGACGATCTCGTCCGCCTTTTCGGACGGACCGTTGTAACACCAAACGATCAGGCACATCTTCTTGAAATGCAGAGCCTCGGGAAAAGGTGGCGCGGGCGGAATCGTGTGGAACCCGAAAAAGCCGCTGATCTCTCGCGGCGCACGGACGATAAAGTCGCGATACCACTTCATGATGTCCGCGGCGTCCTCCAGTTCCCAGAGCATCGGACCGGCGCATACGATCTGAACAGGATGTGCTTGAAACTGAAAGGAAGTGATAATCCCGAAATTTCCGCCGCCTCCGCGAATCGCCCAGAAGAGATCAGGATTCTCGCGGGCATTTGCCACAAAGAAGCGACCGTCGGCGAGAACAACATCGGCTGAGATCAGATTGTCGATCGTCAATCCGAACTGGCGCGTGAGGTAGCCCAGACCACCTCCGAGTGTCAGTCCGCCCACGCCGGTCGTGGAGATAATGCCCGAAGGCACGGCCAGACCGAATGCGTGGGTTGCGTGATCGACGTCGCCCCAGGTGCAGCCGGCTCCAACGCGAGCGGTCTTCGTTGCAGGATCGACGTGGACGTACTTGATTGGCGAGAGATCGATCACGAGGCCGTCATCACAAACCCCCAGCCCGCCGGCGTTATGGCCGCCGCTGCGAATGGAGACAGACAGATTATTTTGCCGGGCGAAATGGACGGCGGATATTACGTCAGCTACGTCCGCGCACTTCGCGATCAGCGCCGGCTTACGGTCGATCATGGCGTTGTAAACTTTGCGCGCCTCTTCGTACCGTGCGTCGCCAGGCTCAATCAGTTGCCCGCGAAGCTGGGATTTGAGTTCGCTGATTGCTTCCGGTCTCACGCTGACTCCGTCCTTAAAGATTGGATCTAGTACTCTAAACCATGAAACGCTTCGATGGTCCGTCGGTAAGTCAATTAAAGCGATTTGAGAAAGTTGACGAGATCGTGTTGCTCTTGGTCAGTGAGGCCCAAGTTGAACCGATCCTGATAAAAGTCCACCACGTCCTTGAGCGTCGCGGCCATTCCATTGTGGAAGTAGGGAGCGCGTGCGGCAAGTCCGCGCAAGATAGGGCCTTTGAACTTGCCGATATCCGCGCATTTACCGGTTACGAGCGCTCGCCCGGGATCCGTCGTCTGCACCACGGCGCCACTATTGCATAAAATTGTGAAAAGCGGCAGATCGGGCGTGCGCCGGGAGGCGTCAGAGGTTCCGATATTGAGCGCCACCGGTAAAGAATGATCGCCTGCGGCCGGAGTCGAATGACAAGTTGAACAAGATCCCATTATGGTGGAATGGATTCGTCCATCGGCAAGCGGGACATTATTAAGACCGGTTACACCATTGATGGCGATGGGGTGAGTGTTAAAGATAACCTCGCCGCGTGCAATCGACTCTCGCCGCTTTGTGAATTCACTATAGTTGCGGTCGGAAATGTCGAGCCAATTTCCAAATAGAGTAAAGACGTTGGGATTGAAAAGGGCGCCCGTCGGATTTCCACCCAAAGGATCATTGATACCCAGGAAAAACGTTTGTCGTGGCAGATCGGTTGGTCCACCAAGACCTCCATCTTCGCGGAGAGAACCCGCCTTTTTGACCACAGTCTGAGCGGTAAACAGCGATTTCTCGAAGTCTACGATTCGATCCACCTCTTCGGTGGATGGAGGATGGCTCGCTTGGGCGTGGCCCAACACGGCGTCCAATGCTTGCTGGTGTAGACCGGCGTCGACCTCCGCCTCCGTCCATGGCTTCGATTCGCCCGCCACTGGGAACTCGCGGCCATCCCACATGACCGCGCTCAGGAACTTGAGGTTAGTCGCGGGAAGCGGCCGCCGATACACGGAAGCGGTGACCAAGTCGTTGCATGCATAGGGTGTGTCGACTCCCGTGATGATGAAGTCCGCGCCGTCCGGAACGTTCATTGCGATACGGATCAGTCCTTTAGTAAGAAGCAGTTTGTATGCTTCACGGCGTGCCTGCAACGTTGAGACGTCGTCGGTAGAGCACGTTGCACCATCAACAGGCCGGAATATCGGGTCCGTTCCGCGCGTCGCATCAAAACGCTCCCGCACATTCTCCGGCGTGACGGTCCACGCGTCCGAAGGCTGATGGCACGTCGCGCAACTTCGCCCGTTCGTTCCCAAGCTTTGGAAGAAAGGATTTCTGAAGTCGATCGGGCCGGATGTGGAAATGGTTTCAAATTCTCCGCTTCGATCGGGAAATCGCAAGGAGCGCGAAGAATCGGTCATGCGATTTTGATTGGGGGCACCGGCCGTCGAAAGCACCATAACAGACGCTGCAAGTCCAAGGGCTCCTATGCAGAAAAGGATGTTGATCTTCACGAACTTAGATACGTCTCGGCGGCACATATTTCTGTATTTTGCTGGCAACATCACGCTCATCCTTTCCGCGATTCGAAAACGTCAGGAGCCCTCGGCACTCATTGAATGAAACAGCTTACGGACGTGCTTCGTAAACGATATTGAAGGGCGTCTCAGTAGCGCGCCGGAAGCGACTGAATCCCGCAGCGGTGACAACGTCGCGAATCCTCGCTTCGCCGGCCTGGGCTCCCAGGCACAATCCAACTTCCTGGGAACGTGAACACGGCGTGCACAGCAAAGTCGAGAAACCGTAGTAAACGCGGCCTACGGGATTGAGATTTTCCTTCAAAGAATCGTTTGCATAAGGTTCCACGATCATCCACGTTCCGTCCTTCGAGATCGACTGACGAACGTGTGCGGCGGCACCAATCGGATCGCCCATGTCGTGCAGGCAATCGAACACCGTCACGAGATCGTAGCCGCTGCCCGGAAATTCCTTCGCTTTTGCCACGGCGAAAGTGGCGCGGTCGGCCACGCCTTCGCGCTTGGCAGACTCGCGTGCCGCTTCAACCGATTTATCGTGATAGTCAAAGCCGAAAAATTGAGATTTCGGAAACGCCTTAGCCATCAGTATCGTGGAAGCGCCCTTTCCGCAGCCCACGTCCGCCACTCGCGCGCCGGCCTCTAGTTTTTGTTGCACGCCTTGCAGCGCGGGAATCCACGAAGGTACAAGATTGGCCGCATACCCCGGCCGGAAGAATTTCTCGCATCCGTGATAGACACCATCGGCGTGTTCGTGCCATCCCATTCCCGCACCGTTGCGAAAGGACTCTGTTATACGGGGAACCGCGGCAAGGGACCCCAACGCCAGCTCAAAGGCACCGGGCAAATAGGCCGGGCTGTCTTCTCGCGCCAGCGTGAACGCCTGTTCTTCGGTCAGGCTGAACTTGCTCGTTTTTTCGTCGTAGGTGATATAGCCGCCGGCCGCCTGTGAAGCGAGCCATTCGCGCAGATAGCGCTCGTCTGTGTGCGTTCTCGCGGCAAGTTCGGCGGAGGTGGCGGGGCTCTGGGCAAGCGCCTTATAAAGGCCCAACTTCTCCCCGATTACGACCATGCCGCTGTGAACGGCGGCGCCCAAATCCGTGACGAACTGCCCGATAAAAGCGTTAAGTTTGTTCATATCCAGAGCCGGAGTCTGTGCTGCACTCATTGGAATTCTCCTTTTCCGCAAATTGGCCCGCTCCCAGCCGGGGCCTCGCAGTTTCTTCAGCATGAAAGCCTTTGCTAAAATGCCATCGGCAAAAGCTTCTTCTCGGGCTTCGTTCGTCTTGGAGAACGCGTCGCAGTCGGTGTTGAACGTCGCCTGACCGGCCCAAGCTAGCAGCCGTGGAGGCGCGGAGTAACGAAAGAACCCCAAAGAAAACCCAAAATCAGAGACTTTGGGCCCTTTGGCGAACGGGAGTCATCCTTGGAAATAGTTACCCCCAACTACAGGTTTGGCGAGTTCCTCCTGGATGTGGGGCGGGGTTGTGTATTGAGGGGCGGAACGGAGATAAAGCTCCGGCCGAAGGTATACGAAGCACTTAAATACCTTGTGGAACATCCCGGCAGGCTCATCGAGAAGCAAGAACTGATCCAGGCCGTATGGCCGGACGCGTTTGTCACGGATGATTCGCTCGTGCAGTGCACCGTTGAGCTCCGGCGTGCGCTCGATGACCATGGCCAGAAACTGCTGAAGACGGTACCTCGCCGCGGGTATCTCTTTGCGGCGTCCGTCACGAAGTGTCCCTCGGAAGCCGATCGCCTAGCTGCAGTAATTCCTTCAGGGGCAACGGAGAGTACCTCTCCCTCTCCGAAAATCGTGAAAAACAGCCGGGACCTGCCAGTTCCCCGTACTTCCCTGGTTGGCCGAGAACAACAGCTCGCGGACGCCGCCACACTGTTGCGGCGCGGCGACGTCAGGCTCTTGACCCTCACCGGAGCGGGAGGAAGCGGCAAGACACGGTTTGGAGTGGCTTTGTCCTCGAACATGGCGGACGATTTTACCGGAGGCGTCCGCTTCGTCGGCTTAGGCACAATCACTGATCCAAGCCTGGTGGGAACCGCCATCACCGAAGCACTTGGCATCCAGCAAGTAGCCAACCGCACGATGCCTCAGTTGATCGCAGAACAACTTCAAAACTCGGGTCCCTTTCTGTTGCTGCTCGACAATTTCGAGCAAGTCCTTCCGGCCGCGCCCGCGATAGCCGAAGTGCTCGAGGCGTGTCCGTTTCTCAAAATCGTGGTCACCAGCCGAGCTTGCCTGCGAATCTATGGCGAACAGGAATTCCCCGTTACTCCTCTTACGCAAAATTCAGCTGTCGAATTGTTCGTGCAGCGTGCGGCCGCTGTTAGGCCAGGCTTTTGCCTGACTCCTGAAAATTCCGAAGCGATCCGGGAGATCTGCTCGCGGCTCGATGGACTGCCATTGGCCATTGAACTGGCCGCTGCGCGGACAAAGGTGCTCTCACCGGGCGCCATCCTGGAGCGCTTGCAACGAAGTCTTCATCTGCTCACGGGAGGCGCTCTCGATCTGCCCGAGCGGCAGCAAACGCTCCGCAAAACGATCGATTGGAGCCATGATCTGTTGAACGAGCCAGAGAAGAAATTGTTCCGGCGATTCGCGGTTTTCGCCGGCGGCTGCACGTTGGAAGCGGCCGAGGCAGTTTGCAACACGAATCTCGATCTCGGCGTGGATCTTTTCGAAGGAATCTCGTCGCTGGTCGATAAGAATCTGGTTCAACGCGTGGATCGCGCCGAAATGGAACAGCGTTTTTCGATGCTGGAGACGATTCGAGCGTACGCACTTGAGCGATTGGATGAAAGCGGTGAACAGCAAGCCGTGCGCCGTGCGCATGCAGCGTATTGCCTGGTCCTCGCCGAAGAAGGAAATCCTGAGCTGAACCCGACGGACCGGGTGCGTTGGCTCACGCAGTGCGATCCGGAAATCGATAATTTCCGAAGTGCGCTCGACTGGCTTTTCGAGACGCGCGACCTCGATTGGGCCCTGCGCCTATGCGGAGCCCTCTTTCAATTTTGGGACATGCGAGAACATCTTATTGAGGGACGCACGCGTATGGAGGCTGTGCTCCGCGTTGCTGCGGACAGTCACCCAAAGGAGCGGGCGAGGATATTGCAGTTTCTTGGTGCTATTGTCACGGCGCAGGGCGATTTTTTCGCCGCAGCGCGTTTTCTGGAGCAGGGCCTCGCTGTGTACGAAGAACTGGGCGATCAATGGGGCATAGCGGCGTCTTTGAATGCGCTGGCCGTGTCCGCAAGAGATCGAGGTGATTACGCGGCCGCGCAAAGCAATTTCGAGCGTAGCCTCGCGTGCTGGCGTCTGCTTCCGGATCAATTGGCGATTGCGCGCTGTTTGCACAATCTCGCAAACGTCCTAAAGGCGCGCGGAGACTATTCGCGTGCGCAATGGGCGTTACGCGAGGCCGCGCAAATCTTCGAACAACTCGGCGATCGTGATGGCGCCGCTTGGTCGATAAATCAACAAGGTGACATCGTCCGGGAAGAAGGCGATTTGCCGGCGGCACGGCAATTATATGACCGCGCACTTTCGATGTTCCGCAAAACGGGTGACAAGTGGGGAGTGGCGCGTTCATTGACGGACCTGGGCTATATCGATTGCGAGCAGAATAATCACGCGTCGGCGCGCGCTGAATATCGTGAGGCGCTGGCAATTTCTGCCGCATTGGGACATCGCCGTGGAATTGCGCGCGCTCTGGAAGGTTGCGCATGCCTCGCTCTTGCCGAAGGAAACGGTGCGCGCGCGCTCAAGCTCGCTGGGGCCGCATCGCATTTGCGCCAGTCCATTGGCGCTCGGCTCACTCCGGCGGAGCAGACGTTGCTTGATCGGATGATTCACCCGGCTTGGATCGCGCTCGGTGATGATGCGGGGCGCAAGGCCTGGAAACAAGGTTCCGAGATGAATTTTGAAACTGCTATCCAATATTCGTTGGAAGGTCCAGAGGGCGTTACTTGAGGTTAGCGGGGTTGATAAGCCGGCGGACGGCGCTGATACGATCTGCGGGAACACCTGCTCTGCGAGCATGCTCTCGGATCGTGTCCTCATCCGGGGCGAGATAGACGCAGTACACTTTGTCTTCAGTGACGTAGCTATGCAGCCACTGAATCTGGGGACCGAGTTCGTTGAGCGCCTGCAAGGAGCGCAACGATACCTCCCGAATCTGCGCTTCGGAGAGGGAGCCAGCTCCCGGAATCTCGCGTTCAATTACAAATTGAGGCACAGCGCCGCCAGTCTAACATAAACACCAAAAACCGGCTGAAAACCTTCCCCGAGCCCACACATTACCTCTCCAAAACGCTTTAAACGTCATCGAAACGCCTCCCAAACGACCTTCTAATCGCAACTGCAAAGAATTAAAACCTCCCGTAAGCTATTGAAAACACAAGACGCGGACCCGTTCTAATCGCAGTCGCGAGACGCGGAAGCAATAACTTGTGAATCAGCAGACCACGCTCTTGCGCAGGCAACGAAACCGCAGATGATCGCTAATGCCTAGTGAGGAGACCGCTTACGCAACGCCCGATGGATCAGTCGGAACGCCGATCCGAAGACCCCGTTTCCTAAGCACATGTTAACTACGTACGGCCGACGCACAGCTCGGAATGGAGGGTCGGCAGAGTGCCGTTCGCCAAAATATGCTATGCTGAATTCTTCCGCGCAGGGATCTTCAGTGCCTGCGGTTTCTCCCTCGGGGCGTGGCTCAGCCTGGCTAGAGCGCCTGGTTCGGGACCAGGAGGTCGGTGGTTCAAATCCACTCGCCCCGACCATTCTTTTCAATAACTTATCCGAGCCTTCTGGTTTTTCGTCTACAGCGCTGTAGTCGATTTTGTAGGCGGCCGTATCCGTCGTGGGGCGACTGCGAGATTATTTTTGTCTGGCCTCGGCCGTAGCAGGGCCGTAAAAGCTATGACGAAACAGGCGAAAGCCTAGCCAGCCAGAAATCTATGCCGCCTCCTGCTATTCATTTTCTTTCTCGTCTCCCTCTTCGCCTATGTCTTCCTTGGGCCCTTTCGACTGGCTCAATTTATCGAATTCCTCCTTAATTTCTTTGATTTTGTCATATGAAAAAAGTTCCTCTTCGGCTTCCTCCATTGGTGGGA
>DATNBB010000122.1:0-5524 GCA_035607335.1 Binatia bacterium
AGACTGGCGCTGAGGCGGCTGCTCCTTCAGGCTGCATTGCAGCTTTTACTTCGGGCGGCCAATCGCGGCGGCGCTGCAAAAAGGCTATCACCTGCCACATCTGGTCTTCGCTGAGCGTCTTTTCGAAACTCGGCATGCCCGTCAAACGAATGCCATTTTTTACACGCCAGAAGTCTCCATTCGGACGGGGTCCGCCCCTACCCGGCCCCCCGGGTCTTCCAGGACCGCGCTCCCCTTCCCGTCCACGACCGGGCTGAAATCCCGGACGAGGCTTCGGCGGCTGCAAGAGCTGTGGCGCCGGCGGGAACATTCCCGCACCAATGGCCGAGTCTTTGTCGGGCAGGCCATGGCAAACGACGCAATTCTTCTTATATGTGTCGGCGCCCGCAACGAGGTCCGCGGTCGTCATCGTCGAAAGATCGCGTACCGGCGCCTCTTTTTGAATGCGCTTTCGCAGCGCGGTGCCAGCGATCCAGGTTTCAAAAGGCAATGGCTTGTCGGTCGCGGCCGTTGGGCCAAATCCACTTGCGAGATAACCGACGACAAGCAGGGGAACAATTACGAGGCCTATAATGACTCCCACTATGAATTTCATCCGCGAAGTGTCTCTCCGTGATCCGATTCGCCCCACAAGACGGTAACACAGTCCAAAGTTTTACTATTTGAAACTTCTCCCAGGGCGACATTAAGACGTTGAGCCGTCCTCAGCGGTTTCGACTTATCCCGAACCAACGCGAACCCGGTGCGTCTGTTTCTGTCTCTGGCCACACCCGCCGACCAATTTAGACTCGTGGGCCACGCAACACACGCGCCGGCAAGAAGAGGATCGCCGCAATCAGGTCCAACACGCCCGTAACGGCAATTCCGACGATGCGGAACGGCAACAGGAGCAACCAAACTATCGGATAGAGCACCAAGGCAAGAATCGCCAGCGGCCAGCACAACACCAGCAAAATGCACCAAAGCAAGAACTTTGCCATGCCTATCCCTTCCTCACGCTGCGTACTATAGATATATACGGCCAGGTCCGCGGATTTGTTCCGGCCAGCAATGCCGCCTCTTTGCCGTTCTCGCTTCCGCAGGTTGCCATAGCAGTAAAATCAAGGTAGCGAAATTGCAAGCGATCGGGTTCAGTATGACGCGGATCGGGCGAATCTTCGTATCGATTGCCGCCATTGGCGGAGCTTTAGCTCTCGCGACGGCCGGATGGATCGCGTGGCGCACTTGGCCGCGCAAACTCCCCTACGTGAAGCGGCCCGGACCGGCGGCGATTTACTTCCGCAACGGAGAACCGGCTATCGCGTCGCCGACGAGCATCCTGATGGCAGAGGTCGGCGACTACGACAGCACCCTTCAGGGCTACCTCTATTTCGATTTTCTGCGCAGCCAGGTGCCGGTGGATACCAGGCAAGCGTTCTTCTGCTCCGGGCCGACTCCCACAGATTCGAATCGCCCGGTCATTTTCCTCCGCGTCGATGTGGACATGCTGCACTCCACGTCCTACCTTGGGTCGCTGGTCGCCGCCGGCCTGATACCGAATTATTCCCTGCACAGTTGGCTGGATGCCGACCTCGCAGGCTGCCGCCGCGAAACGGAGAAGTTCGTCGAGGAATTTAACGCGCCCCCTCCGCTGCTCTCCGATATTCCCGATAGAGACCTGATCGGTCCGGTTGCGGATTTCATCCTGTTCAAGGCCACGACGGATCGCCGGCTGCTGAGCCACGCCGATCCAGCGCCGATCGTTCCCAGCCCGGAGCAAGCCCGGCAGCTCGCCGAAAACATGATCGTGGTTGCGCGCTTCTATTCCCTGCCCCTTGACACGTTCTTAGGCATCGGCGCGATGGAAAACAATTACATGAGCGTTCGCGGCGATCTGGACTACGCCGTGTGGAAGCGGCGCGCGCAACGCGGCGACGTGGTGATTCGCCGACGACGAGGCCGCGTGCTGGTTCGCAATTACTCGCGCGGCATCTGGCAGATCACGCGCGAGACGCTCCGCTACGCCCAGCTTCTCTATTTACGCGACCGCTCCACGCGAGATTACTCCGCGCTGCCGGAGGCGCTTCGTCCGACGATATTTCAGGATCCCGACGAAGTCGAGCCGGAGACGCTGACTACTTACGCCGGTCTAATCCTGCGCAATCTGCTCGATCGTTTTCACGGAAATATCACGCAGGCTGTGGGCGCTTACAACGGCGGCTCGCAAAACCCGAATCCGGATTATGCGAGATCCGTTCATGCTATTGGCCAGTATGCGCGAAGAATGATCGGCGATGCGGCGAGTGATAAAGGTGGAAGAAGTGGAGGCACATGAGGCAGAGGAGGTAAAGGAAAAGCTGGCTTCGGCTTGGCACCACGCGGAAACATAGTTGGCGCAACGATGAAATCGGTTTGTAGCAGCGCGACAGAGTGCTTACAAAATGGGACCAAGAAAGAGTGATCCTTCGCTTCGCTCAGGATGACGATTTCTTTTCTCTGGGCGCGGCGTAGAACGGATGTTTGTTACGCGGATTTTAGCGGGCGGCGCTGGCCTGCCTGCCAGGCGTTGCTCAGGCGACGGGTAGTCTCGCGGAGGCGAACGGCCAAATCGACGACGGTTTGCAACCGCTGCGTATCGATGTGCGACAGTCGATCGCGGTGCGAGAGCAGCAGTTCGGCATTGCCGAGAATTCCCGTAAGGGGATTGTTGATTTCATGGCGGAAAACTTCGCCGAGATCCTCGGGAAAGTCGCTCCAGGATTCAGTCGCGAAGCTCGCATTGCGAGCGGCCCGCAGGCGGCGCTCCATCAAGCCAACGGCAAGGCTAGCGTAGTCGCCTGTGCGCGCGACGAAATCCACGTCGCCTGAAGCGACAATCGCCGCGATCTCGGGTTGGCGCTCCACGGGCGCGATCAGAACGACGGGCGCGAGCGACGCGAGCCGTGCGAGCTGCTCCCCTAGCGACACTCCGTCAATCAGCGCCTCATCGAGCAGAATGGCGGCCGGTTGAAAGCGCGCGCTAAGCTCCCGTAGCTGTCCGAAATCCCGCGTAGTAACAACCGGCATCATCGATTCGGTGCGTGCGACGCGACCGGTTTCGCGGGCGATCCATTGGCCGACTGCGTCGTCGGAGACTCCCAGTAGCGCGATTTGTTGTCTGGTGGCGATGGCTTTGCTTGCAACGACTCCCATTTACGGCTCCTTACATTTCACGACATTCTGTCCGCGTTCTGCTCGATGTGCGTTCGGGCGGCCAGGAATGCAATCATCGGCTCGCAGCGTGCTCGACGGCTTTCGTCTCAAGCAGACGGCGAACGGACATTTTCACTTCTTCGACCAGAAAAGGCTTGGCCAGATGCGGCATACCGGTCGAACGCAGGAATTCTTGAGTGCCGCGCGCGATGGTATCGCCCGTAATGAACAAAATATGGTTACGCAAGGGGCTGTCTGCGCTCACGAGCGCTTCGTAAAACGCGCGGCCGTCAAGGCGCGGCATACGCAGATCGCAAATCACCATGTCGTAGTTTTTTCGGGAGGCTCGCGTGAGTCCGTCATGACTGTCCACCGTCGCTTCGGCTTCGTGACCCTCTTCCGTCAGAACATCCACTAAAAGCTGCGCCACGGTGGGTTCGTCTTCGACAATCAAAATGCGTCCCGGGTGCGCTGCAGCGGAAGTTAGCGCTGGCGCAGACACAACCGGAACGGTTTCGCGCGATGCTATCGGCACCACAGGCAGGTCAATCGTGAATTTTGCGCCCTCGGCGGGATAGCTTTCGAACGTCACTTCGCCGCCATGCTGGTGGATGATCCCGTACACGATGGAAAGCCCCAGGCCCGTGCCGACGCCGGGCGGCTTCGTGGTGAAAAAGGGGTCGAAGATGCGCGATGCAATTTCGGGATCGATGCCCGGTCCGTCGTCCGCCATTTCCAATCGAAGCCGGCGTTCGTCGCCCGATCCAACACAGCTCGTCCGTATCTGGACCTGGCCCTTGCCACGCGCCTCAAGCATCGCATGTTCGGCGTTCACAAGCAGATTCAGCACCACCTGCTGGAGCTGATACGGATCGGCCATCGTGGGGGGAAGATCGGCGGCGAGTTCGCAGATCACCGCAATGTTTTCCAGCCGTAATTCGTAGCTGCGCAGCGCAAGCGCGCGCTCGACCACATCGTTTAAATCGGCGCGAGTCCGCTCCGGATGATTTTCGCGCGCGAAATAGAGCAGGTTTTTCACAATGCGGCGCGCGCGCTCGGCTTCGTGATAGACATTGCGAGCTTCGGCGAGTTGACCGTTGGAAAGGCCGTGACCGAGCAGCAATTGCGCGTAACCCATGATCGTCGTGAGAGGATTGTTCAGCTCGTGCGCGATGCCTGAAACCAGGCGGCCGAGCGCCGCCATTTTTTCGGTCTGCAGCAGGTTCGTTTCGCTCTCGCGCTCGCCGGTCACGTCTGTGAACAATTCAAGCCAGCCGATTGCGCGGCCTTGAGTATCGCGCACGGCGCGCGCGGTACGCTGGAGAACGCGCCGCGCCGGATAAAGAAGTTCCAATTCGTCGTGTCGCTCCGCCAGATCGCCGGATTTGAACGCTTGCCAAGCCGCATAAAAAGCGGAGGGCGTGCGAAAACGCTCGCCCAGGTTCTTCCAGTCGGCCGCGGCGGCGATGTTCGCTGCCGAAGGCGCATCGAGTCCGAGAAGTTCGGCGAAGCGCGGGCTCGCATAGCGGACTGCTCCGGTGCTTTCAAAAAATACGACCGCTTCCGAGTCGGCTGCGGCGCGAAGTTCGGCTTCGGCGCGCTCGGCGCGTTCGCGTTCCGAATTGCCGTCAATGCAAAGCAGCATATCTCCGCTGCCAGGCAACACCGCTCGAAGCGTTACGCGAACAGGCGAGCCGCTCGCAAGCAATGCGTCAACGACGGTTGGCGGAAGACGCGCCTCCTCAACGCCCATTCGCGTGAGCTTCTCCGTGGATAGAGTGGCGACAAAGTCGTGGAGCGAGCTGTGAGCGACGTTGGCTTCGCGCATTTTCAGCACGTCGCGCGCCCTGGGGTTCGCTTTTTGGATTACGCCGGCCGCATCCACCACAAGCAGCGCTTCCGCACTGGAGTCGAAGACGGCTTTGAATCCGGCATCGGCAAAGGGAGCGATGCTGTCCCAGCAAAGTGTTCCATTCGCGCCGCGGTCGGGTGCGACCTTGTCGAGAGCAAAAATTTGGGGTTCGCGCGTGCTCTTCACCTTTTGTGTCACCATCGCCCCTGTAGAATCACGTAGCTGGCTAGAAAGGCTGCGGCAAGCGCGATCGCGTATTCGATGACGCGCCGCAGCGATTGCATTGTCTGTATCCGTGATGATGCTGAAGATCCGTATCGCATGCATCGTTTACCAAGCATCAGGCGTTCCAAGCGGGCGAAAGATTAAGCTATTTGTTTTTAATACCTTGTGGGGAGTACAGGCGAAGACTGCACGTATGCTTTCCCGTTTCGAAACTCTTGAGTTCCGAGTAGGAAACCGAACGGGAATGAAGCGGGCCTTTGCATCGCAAATAATCGG
>DATNBB010000201.1:0-4309 GCA_035607335.1 Binatia bacterium
ATTTCGTGATGCGACAAAGTTAACCGGCCGCGGGCTGATTCAACTGGGGCTGCTACTCTTGATCGCAACTCCCGTTGCGCGCGTCATATTTTCCGTGTTCGCGTTTCTTTACGAACGCGACTGGAAATACGTGTTTTTCACGTTGATCGTTTTAGGTCTGCTGATCTTCAGTCTTTTCGGACGTTAATCAATCAAAATGAAGCAAATCGTCGAATGCGTACCCAATTTTTCCGAGGGCCGGGACTCCGCGAAAATTGACGCGGTCGTTCGGGCCATCGAGAGCGTACCGGGCGCTTTGCTGCTGGATCGCTCCAGCGATCCGGATCACAACCGCTCAGTAATCACGATGGCCGGCGCGCCGGAAGCGGTGCTTGAAGCGGCGATCCGCGCTGTAGGCAAGGCCGCCGATCTGATTGATTTGCGCGAGCACGCGGGCGAGCATCCACGAATCGGCGCGACAGACGTCCTACCGTTCGTTCCCGTGCGCGGCGTCACTATGCAAGACTGCATATTAATCGCTCACCGCGCAGGACGTGAAATCTGGGAACGATACCGTATTCCTATCTATTTCTATGAAGCCGCGGCAATTCGGCCGGAACGCAAAGACCTTGCGAACGTACGTAGAGGCCATTTCGAAGGCTTGCGCGATGCGGTGTTGCGAGATCGAGATCGCACGCCAGATGTAGGCGAGCCGCGTTTGCATCCTTCCGCCGGAGCAACCGCCGTTGGCGCGCGTAAATTCCTGATCGCGTACAACATCAATTTGAATACGCCGGACATAAAAATCGCCAGGCGCATTGCCAAGTCAATCCGTTATTCAAGTGGCGGATTGCCCTGGGTGAAAGCCATTGGCGTCGATTTGCGGTCGCGTGGTCTGGCGCAAGTCTCGATAAATCTGACGGATTTCGAGCAGACTTCCCTGCGCACGGTATTCGAAGCAGTCAAAAGCGAATCGGCACGATACAACAGCCAAATCGCTGGCAGCGAAATCATCGGCTTGATTCCGGAGCGCGCGTTAGATCCCGACGCCATCTCTTACCTCCGCCTTGAGAACTTTTCCGCTACACAGGTGTTTGAAAATCGCCTGCAATGGGCGGAAAATAGACTGACGAACGGTACAACCAAGGATCTGGAGATCGCGCGGCCGGAACTTCGCCCGAAGTAGCCCCTTGCTACCGTGGAAATCTCTCGTTGGTTCGGGCAACGGAAGGCTCCGCCAAGCCTTCCTAATACTGTCTGAGGCGCCGGATAGGTCGCCATTTTCTCGCGCCAACTAGCTTTGGGCTTTTTCGAAATGAACCCGGACCCACTCGCGGGTTCGGCTGCGGCACAAAACGAAGCATTGTGACCGCCAGCCGGTAAGTTTTCGGACGCAGTAGAACTGGGGGAAATTGTGAAACAGTCCATTTGTAAGTTTCGGCTCGTGGCGATACTGCTGGGCGTGGCTATGCTCATCGGCGCGCCGGCCTTTACGCCTCGAGCGACATTCGCGGGAACGCTGGATAACTCTGTCGTTGGTATGTTCCCCAAGGATATCGGCGAATTCGCTTACGCGGATTTGAAATCCGCGAGACAGCTTCCGTGGTTCCCGCAGTTGCGCGATCAACTGCTCCCCAGCAACTTCCGCAAGTTTGAGCAATTTCTCACCACTGCGGGTATCGATCCCAATACGCAAGTCGATGAGCTTGCTTGGGCTGCCATTGCGGCTTCCAAGAACAGTGCAGAAACGATCGTCGGCGTTGCGCTCGGCAGCTTTGATCCCACCACAACCGAGGATCATCTCAAAGCCAAGAAGCTTCCTATCACCGACTATGCCGGCTTTCATCTCTACGCTTTCGGCAGTGGCGCCGGTGCGGGCGACATTTTCTTCACGTTCATCGATTCCAATACCGCCGCCTTTGGCCAGCGCAGCGCTCTCGAAAAGCTTCTGGATGTTCGCACCGGCGTCGCTGAGAATTTGAACCTCAATGACAAGCTCTCTCCGCTCGTCAGCGAAGCCAACGGCAGTGGTATGGTTTGGGCGGTGCTCGATCAGAATTACACGCACATCGCCATGCAACAACTCGTCCCCGAGGCGAGCCAGTTCCCGCAGGCCGCGGCCATCATCAAGCGCATGCAGGCGATGACGATCAGCGTGCAGGCCGACAGCGGGCTCGATGCGCAGTTCAACGCCGTCTGCGGATCGCCCAATGATTCGCAATTGCTCGCCGCCGCGCTTCAGGCCGGCCTCATGATGCGGCGTTATCAAGAAGCGAAGGATCAACCAGATTTGGCCGGCGCACTCGACCACGTGACCGTCTCGCCTAGCGGCGACCGCCTCAAAGTGGACGCACCGGTAAGCCAGGACCAACTGCTTTCGTTGATTCGTTCGAAGGCTCTTGCCACATCGATGTAGTAAGGAAAGCAGAGCGGGGAAAAAAGCGCGGCTAAGTCAAAGCGCAGGTTGCGGCAGGTTCAGTCGCCGGTTGCAGTCTTCGGTCCGGTGCAGTACTTGATCAGCTTCATGCGGAACGATCGCGGCAGATTTTCACAGAGGACGCGGTCAACGCCTTTACATCGCAGGCTGTGGCAAACGCCCTCGACGGCGTGGATCGCCGCGCTCCCGTGAAGGCCCCGCGCGCCTCGTTCAGCGGCAGGCTCGATCGTCACTTCCACGCGGCCAGAATATTCAATCACCGCAAGCTGGACGACATGGTCGCCCTTCTCAACTCTATTCAGGGTAGTAAGAGTCTCTCGGCAGGCCGCTTCGGCAACGGTTGCGAACTCGTTTTGATCCCACTCGATAAACCCGGCACGGCCGGCTGCGTGTGACACCACCGCGCCAACGCCCGCGATAAGCCGCGGATCGTTGCGGAGCGTACATTGCACGCGAGCGCCTTTAGTGTGCATCGGACTCCGCTACGCGAACATCGACCGCTTCACGGCATTCGGGACAGTAATAGAGCCCGTCCACGCAGAGCCGAATGTGCTCCTGCGACTGGCAAAAACAACAATACTTCGAGCACGTGCACTGTGTTTCGGTCTTATCGCATTGCGAACAGAGTGTTGCCACCACGCCTATCCCCCGTGATGCGCCTAGTTCTCGCTACATGCTATGCCACTTACGCTCATTCCACAAGCGCGGGCTGCCCAGGTCGCTCGCGGATAACATAGGCCGGCGGCCCGACTCCCAGCAATGGGTCTTCGGTACCTGTTTGGCTTCCTTGACACTCCTGAAACGCACATGCTACGTTCGGTTTTCCGCACCGTGAGAACCATTCTGTGACAACAACGGCAACCGCCATTCTCCGCAAAACAGCTTTGAACCATGTGCACCGGCGCATGGGCGCAAAAATGGTCGATTTCGGCGGCTGGGACATGCCGCTCGAATACAGCGGCATTCTTGCCGAGCACGAAGCCGTCCGCACACGCGCAGGCATCTTCGACGTGAGCCACATGGGTGAAATCGAGATTCGCGGCCGTGAGGCCCTCGATCTGGTTCAGTGGGTTTCCTGCAACGACGCCTCGAAGCTCGCCATCGGCCAAGCCCATTATTCAGGCCTGATGACCGATCGCGGCACCTTCGTTGACGACATCCTAGTCCACAAGCTGTCGGATGAGCACTATTTCCTGTGCGTCAACGCCTCGAATCAGGACCGCGATTTCGCCCACATCGTCGAGCACAATCGTTACGGCGCGGACGTCGAGAACGCCGGTCCGCGATATTCGCAGCTTGCGATTCAAGGTCCGCGCGCGCTTGAGATTCTGCAGCCGCTTGCATCGGTGCCGATCTCCCCGGTTCGCTATTATCATTTCGCGTTCGGCAAGGTCTCGGGCGTCGATTGCCTGATCGCGCGAACGGGTTACACTGGTGAAGACGGCTTCGAGATTTATTTTGACCCGGCCCATTCCGAAAAATTATGGAATCAGATTTTGTCTGCCGGCGAGTCTTTTGGCCTGATTCCCTGCGGACTCGGCGCGCGCAATACGCTTCGCCTGGAATCGGGCATGGCTCTCTACGGCCATGAGATCGACGAAACGACCACGCCACTCGAGGCCGGCTTGTCATGGATTTGCAAGCTCGGCAAAGGCCCGTTTCTCGGCAGCGAGTTGATTAGCGAGCAAAAGAAGAGCGGAGTCCGGCGCAAGCTGGTCGGCTTTGAAATGCAGGATAAACGGATTGGTCGTGACGGCTACCGCGTGCTGGTCAATGGCGAGGAAACTGGACGCGTGACAAGCGGCGGTCCCGCGCCTTTCTTAAAAAAGAATATCGGCATGGCGTACGTGCCGGCAGGGTCGGCCGAACCCGGCGCGCCGATCGAAATCGAAA
>DATNBB010000206.1:0-3948 GCA_035607335.1 Binatia bacterium
GCGAACGCGAGCGGCCGTGGTAACCACGCTGCGGGAAGTGGCGGCCAGCCGAACAATACCGCTGGGGTCAGCCATGAGGAGCCTGCTCCCGAAGGTCCTTCGCGAACAGTCGGCGCGGCATTTGCGTCGGGCGCGCTCGGCGTCGGGCAATCGAGCGATACGCTTCTCACGGTTTATGGATGCAGCCGCATGGGAACACAGGTAACGTGCGATACAGACCTCAGCAACCAGAACGAGAGCGTGACGCAGATCAAAAGCATGGATCAGTGGAAAGATGTGTATCTGCTGGATGATCGCGGCGACCACCACATGCGCAGCATGGCGATATTCGAAAATAATGTCGGCGATCAGCGCATGCAGATTGACCTGCCGTACGGGGAAAAATCGCGGTATATCCTCGTGTTCAACGGCGTTTCGTCGAACGTGAAAAGCGTCACGCTGAAATCGACGAAAGAAGTCTTGGATATTGAAGGCATCTCCGTCACCACGCCGAACGGTGGGTCCGATGGGCAAGCGCCGCAAGCTCCGAGCGGCATGCAACCCGCAAACGCGCCGAGCGGACATGCGCAGGGCGTTGGGAAGCCACCTCATTCCTGATCAGGCTTCAGCCGGTCTGTTATTTGAGAGGAAGAGCCCTGCGGCGGCGAAGTTTGCCGAGGATGGTCACCGCTTAAGTATCTCGCGCGCAATCACCATGCGCTGGACTTCGCTCGTGCCTTCGCCGATGGTGCAGAGCTTCACATCGCGATAAAACTTCTCCGCCGGATAATCCTTGATGAATCCGTAGCCCCCGTGAATCTGTACGCACTCGTTCGCACATTTCACGGCAATTTCGCCTGCGTAGAGCTTCGCCATCGACGAAGCCATCGTCGTATTCTTTCCGGCGTCCTTCATCGTTGCGGCGCGCCAGATCAACGCGCGCGCGGCCTCGATCTGCACGGCCATATCGGCCAGCTTCCATTGGATCGCCTGAAAATCCGAGATCGGTTTGCCGAACTGCTTGCGCTCTTTCGAATATTTCAGCGCCGCATCAAATGCCCCCTGCGCCATTCCCAGTCCGAGCGACGCAATCGAAATTCGGCCTCCATCGAGGATTCCCAGCGCATCGACGAATCCTTCGCCTTCTTTGCCGATCAGGTTTTCGGTGGGCACTTGGCAATCCTCAAAGATCAGCTCGGCCGTATCGCTCGCCCGTAAACCGAGCTTGTTTTCCTTTTTGCCTGGGCGAAATCCCTTCGTTCCCTTCTCCACGATGAATGCCGAGAGCCCGTGCGTCCCCTTGGAGCGATCCGTGACGGCGATGACGACGATCACGTCCGCGTAGTGACCATTCGTGCAGAATGTCTTTGTGCCGTTAATCACCCAAGCGTCACCTTTTCGCACGGCTGAACAGATAGCGCTCGCCGCGTCCGATCCCGATCCAGGCTCCGTGAGAGCCCAGGCACCAATAAATTCGCCGGATGCCAGCTTGGGCACAAAGCGCTTCCTCTGTGCGTCGTTGCCAGCCTTGAAAATGTGATTTGTGCAGAGTGATGTATGCGCGGCCACGATAATCCCGATAGAGCCATCAACGCGAGAAAGCTCCTCGATTGCAGTGGCGTATTCAATGTAGCCCATTCCCGCGCCGCCTAGTTCGGCAGGGAAAATCGTGCCCATGATGCCGAGCTTCCCGAGTTCCTTGATGGTGGCCAGCGGGAATTCGCTCGCTTCGTCCCATTTCATGACATTGGGCGCAATCTCGCGCTCCGCAAATTCGCGGACCGTCTTCTTGAGCTGCTGCTGTTCGTCGGAGAGTTGGAAATCCATGAGGTCGCTATCCCTAACTAAATCTTAGCTTTTTCCGGTAATCGAGGCGTGAAAATATTCCCGCAGTTTCCGGCAGGACGCACGTGCATGTCGCACACGAGTGTCCCGGGACGCTCGCGCGATGTGGTGGAGTCGGGGGATGCGCGCGAACGCCCGGTCGTGATTTGTTGGTGGATTGTTGCACAGGGTTTCTAAACAAGTGATAAGCAGGCGATAAAGATTGCGTAAAGGCCTGCCAGACAGACGGGCGTCAATAATTCGCTTGCGCGTCATGATGTATTCGCATTAGATAGAGCGTGCTCGGGCCGCCGATGTCGAGCGGCCCGCAACGGCTTCCGCCCGCTCAGCGATGCAGCCGAAGAATTTCAGTGAAGCTTCCCGGGGGTACTGATGAAGTCCGAAAACGTTGTTTCGAGGCGTCAATTCATTCAAGCATCGACAGCGGCGGTCGCGCTCACTGGTCTGTCGGGCGCGCTTTTCGATCTTTGCGCGGATCCGCTGGGCCTTCCTATCGGTCTGCAGCTCTATACCGTCGGGTCGGACCTACAGAAGGATTTCGACGGCACGCTGAAAAAGATCGCCGCCATCGGATACAAGTCGGTTGAGGGCGCGAGCTTCGCCAGTTTTCAAGGCAAGTCTCCCGCAGACTTGCGTAAATTGTTCTCAGATGCCGGGCTGAAATGCCCGAGTGCCCACGTGGTGCAAACGACGATGAGCGACGATGAGATGAATAAGCTCATCGACTTCTGCCATAACCTCGGACTTCAGTACATGGTTTGCGCTACGACGCCTATCGGTCCGCCGCCGGGACCTCCCCAGCAAGGCCTCACGCCTGAACAGCGTCGCGCCGCCGCCGAAGACCGGCTCAACAAGCTCACGCCCGATGACTTTAAGAAAACGGCCGAAGTGTTCAACAAGATCGGAGCAAAGATCAATAAAGCCGGCATGCAGTTCGCTTATCACAATCACGCGCTCGAATTTAAGAGTTTCACCGACGGCAGCACCGGCCTCGACGTGTTGATCCAAAATTCCGAAAAGGATACGGTCAATTACGAACTCGATTGCGGCTGGGTCGTTTACGCCGGCCACGATCCGGTTGCGCTGCTGAAAAAATATCCCGATCGCATCAAGATGCTCCACGTAAAAGACGAGAAGCCAGGATACCCAGCGAGTATCGGCGGCGGTGGCGCGCCGACTACCGAAGTCGGCAAGGGTAAGGTCGACTGGAAAGCGGTATTCGAGGCGGCGAAGGGTGCGAAGATCCAGCACTATTTCGTCGAGCAGGAGCCGCCGTTTTCAGAGATGCCGCCGCTCGAGGCGATCAAAGTCAGCTACGATTATCTCCACGCGCTGAAGGTTTGAGAACTATAAGAAAAGAACTCCGAGTGCTCGCTGCTGTTTACGAACCGTAAGCAGCGTATAAGCAAGCTTGATTCCGATAAATGATCTTTGGCTAGGGTTGCGCCAGCAAAGCTGTCAAGGTTCTCCATTTCGCCGTAGATTCCTCTCGATATGAAATTGGCTAAACCGCACGGAACCAAGCCAACGATTCGCTTCAGTGCGAAGCTGCTTCGGTCCGAGGCGAACGGCAAAACTGAATTGTGGACACTCATTCTGCCTAAGAGCGCGAGTGCCAAGCTTCCATCGCGAGGCACGACGATGGTGGAGGGAGCGATCAATGCTTTCCCTTTTCGGGCTGCTCTCGAACCGGACGGCGAGGGAAGTCACTCGCTCAGCGTTAACAAAACCATGCGCGATGGCGCGGGTGTGGACGATGCAGACACGGTAACGGTGGAGATTGCGCGCGCAGGAGACGAACCGGAGATGAGGGTACCAACAGATCTGCGCAAAGCCCTTGCAGCCGCTCCGGTGGCGCAAGCGTGCTGGGAGGACATCACTCCCATGGCGCGCCGCGACTGGATTTTCTCGGTCATCACTGCCAAGCTACCGGAAACACGCACGCGTCGGATCGCGAAAGCGTGCGACATGCTTGCCTGCGGAAAGCGCCGCTTGTGCTGTTTTCCCGGCGTGAAGTGGATGATGAGAGAAAACGAAAAATCCTGTGGAATGTGGCTTCCACTACCAAAGGCATAAATCGCTTCTCGCCGAGACCGAGACAGTAGCAAACCGGGAAGGTTTGAG
>DATNBB010000233.1:0-8217 GCA_035607335.1 Binatia bacterium
AGGCTGATCGGCGAGCACATCGAGTATGTTTTCGCGCCCGATCCGAAATTGGCCGCCGTGAAAGCCGATCCGGGGCAGATCGAGCAAGTTCTAATGAACCTGGCGGTGAATGCGCGCGATGCAATGCCCAATGGCGGCACACTGACGGTGCGCACAGAAAATATCGCAATGTCCGAAGCCGATGCGGCGAAGCGGCCTCCCATGACGGCCGGCAATTACGTCCGGCTCTCCGTGACCGACACAGGCCACGGAATGGACGAGAAGACAAAAGCGCATATCTTCGAGCCGTTCTTCACGACGAAAGAAGTCGGCAAGGGAACTGGTCTCGGACTCGCAACTGTCTACGGTGTGGTGAAGCAGAGCGGCGGATTTATCTGGGTGGAGAGCGCGCCCGACAAAGGCGCGACATTTGAGATATACCTCCCACTTGCTTCCGGCCCCGTCATGCGCGTCGACTCAGACGCTAAGCCGTCGGCCGCTGTGGGCGGACACGAAACGGTCCTCGTTGTGGAGGATGAGCCGGATGTTCGCGAGCTTGCATGCCGGTTCTTGCGCGTGAAGGGGTACCGCGTCCTCGAAGCGAAAGATGGAGCTGAGGCAATCGAATTGGCTGCGGCACACAAGGGACTCATCCACGCCGTGGTGACGGACATGGTGATGCCGCGCATTGGTGGTGCTGACCTGATTCGAGCACTAAGGAACACGCGCCCAGAGATCTTGGTGATTTTTATGACCGGCTATTCGGAATATTTGAAGGGCGATTTGACGGACGTTTTTCCAGGCTCGTTGATTTTGCAGAAACCGTTTTCACCTGCTTCGCTCGTGGGCATTGTCCGAGAAGCGCTCGCCAAGAAAGCGGACGATCGCGCCGACGAGCCGGAGGGCGCGCGCACCGTTTAACGAGGTGAGAGGGGAGCAGGGGCGAGAAATCATGGTCGGACAGATAATACGGCGAAATTGGGCGCGTCCTCTGTGCGCGAGCGCAGCGGGATTACTACTATCCGCCATTTGTGTGCGCGCTCAGGAGAGCCGCAACGTCGCATCGCGTGACGATTCACCTGCGGCCGTTGGTTCGAGTGATCCCGCTCGAGCCTCATCGGCTGACGTTCAGAGCCTCGCCAATACCGTGCAGGCCCTCCAGGCACAAATCCGTGCGCTGACGGCGCAAATCGCGGACTTGCGTGCCGCGCAAGCGCACTCGAATGACGAAGTGCGGGCGTTGCAAGAACAATTGCGCCTCGCGGAAATCAAGCCATCAACCACACCGGCGACGCCCAACGCGGCGGAGAGCGCTGCAACGAAGCAGGCCGCTTCCAATCCACAGCAGAGTTACGGTCCTCCATCGGAACCCGATATTTCAGCGACGCCGATGAACTCAGCGCAGACGGCGGCAAGCGATCAGAATCAGACGCGCAGTCTTGCCGATCGCGTGTCGGATTTAGAAGAAGGTCAGGACCTGCTGAATTCGAAATTGATTGACCAAAGCCAGACGAAAGTCGAGAGCGGCTCGAAATATCGAGTCCGCCTCTCAGGCATCGTGCTGCTCAATCTCTTTGAAAACCGCGGCGTCGTAGACAGTACGGATTTTCCGAGTCTGGCGCTCGAAAGCAAACAGCCTTTTTCCAGTGCATCGTTCGGTAGTTCGGTACGCCAGTCGCAAATTGGAATTGAAGCCTTTGGGCCAAAAATTGGTGGAGCGCGGACCAGCGCAAGCGCGAATTTCGATTTTGCCGGAGGCTTTCCACAAAACACGATCAATGGCGAATCGATGGGCATCCTGCGCCTGCGCACGGCAGTGATCCGTTTCGATTGGCAGAATACATCCGTAGTCGCCGGGCAAGACTTTCTCTTCTTCAGTCCGCTTTCCCCCACTTCGATAGCTACAATGGCAACGCCTGCTCTTTCATACGCAGGCAATCTCTGGAGTTGGACGCCGCAGGTGCGCGTGGAACACAAGATTCCGCTTAGCGACAAGTCTTCAATGATGCTGCAAGTCGGCATGTTGGATTCGCTTTCGGGAGACGTACAGCCGGTAAATCGCCAAGACGCGAATCCGTCATGGGGAGAGCAGTCAGGGCAGCCTGCATATGCGGCACGCGTTGCATGGACGCACGCGCTGAATGGCCAAGACTTGACAGTTGGTGCAGGCGGCTACTATGGACGGCAATTCTGGGGATACGGTCGCAACGTCGATGGCTGGGCTTCGATGCTGGACGTATCGATTCCGCTGACCAAGATGTTCTCGCTTACAGGCGAATATTATCGCGGCCGCGCGGTCGGTGGTTTGTGGGGAGGCATCGGGCAAAATGTGGTGATGTCCGGGTCGGTCTTCAATCCAACATCGGTGATCAAAGGACTCGATTCAACGGGCGGCTGGATGCAATTGAAGTTCCAGCCGCGTGAGAATTTTCAGATTAACGCGGCTTACGGCCAGGATAATCCATTTGCGGGCGAGCTAGACCGCTTCCCGAACACGTATACGTACTCGGGTTATCTGTATACGCGCAATCAAAGCCCGCTGGTGAATTTCATTTACCAGATTCGCTCGGATGTGGAAATTTCCGTCGAGTATCGGCGCTTGAGCACGATGTACCTCAACGATGATACGCAATCGGCGAATCACTACAACGCAACAATCGGATACAAATTCTAGGAGCAGCGATGTGGAAACAGCTCACGCGCAGTTCAGCAGGATTGGCAATGTCGCTTTTTGCGCTTTCCGCATTTGCGCAAGGGCCTGTGTCGGTTCACGTGAATGTTGTCGCGCCGCCATCAGCGAAAAATAAAAAGGCGCCGCCCGACTCTTCGGGGGTTGCGGCATGGCTCGTACCGCTCGATACGAAAGCGCCTTCGGCAGCTGAATCGACGAAAGCCGAACCGGTGATCATCCAGAAGAACAAAACCTTTGAACCGCACGTGACGATTGTGCAGGTCGGTTCGTCGATCGCTTTTCCAAACGAGGATCCGTTCTTCCACAACGTATTTTCCCTTTACAACGGTAAGCGCTTCGATTTGGGGTTGTACGAGGCGGGCACGACGAGAACCAAGCGCTTCGATCAGCTCGGCGTCAGCTACTTGTTTTGCAACATACACGAAAACATGAGCGCGGTCGTTATCACGGTTGCTACTCCTTACTATGGCGTTTCGGATCATTCGGGCAACATTGAAATTACAGATGTGCCGAACGGACGATATGCTTTTCACGCGTTCTATGAAAGAAGCACTGCGGATGAGCTGAAGAGCCTGGAACGCACGGTCACGATTTCACCACAGGCGCGGTCAATCGACAGCGTTCAGATTGCAGTGATGCCCGAGGTCACACTCAACCACAAGAACAAGTACGGCGAAGACTATGTTCCGCCGCCCAGCTCCGGATATGGGCCATGAGCCGCAACGCACTGTGGCTATTGGGAATCTGATAAGGGTTTGCCAATTTCCCAGTGATGGCCGTAAGGGTCCACGATGCGACCGAGGCGCCATCCATATTGGTCGGCAACAGGCCACACGGCCTTCGCCCCGGCTTTTACCGCACACGCGAAAGCAGCGTCGGGATCATTGACCGTCAGAACCATACGGACAGTTCCTCCATTCAGCGTCTCAGGGCTGAAGTTTGAATTTTCCGGCGATTCGTCCGCAACCCAGAAATCGGCGTCATCCACACCGAGGTGGGCGACGACGGCTCCATCCGGCGCATCCACGCGAAACAACACGCGGGCTCCAAACGCAGCCTTGTAAAAGTCCACAGCTTGCGCACCACGCCGAACCGAGAGCAATGGCGCAATCGTCGTTCTTTGCGCTTCTACATTCAAATCGTCTTGTCCTTTGAGTAGCAGATCGCCTTCAGATTGCAGTCAATGCAGCGTGGCTTGCGTGCGATGCAGACACGGCGGCCATGCCAGATCAATTGGTGAGCAAAGGAAATCCAGCGCTCTTGCGGAATCGCCTTCATCAGGTCCTGCTCGATCTTCTTTGGGTCAGTGTGTTTGGTTAAATCAAGTCTCTGCGAGAGCCGCTGAACGTGGGTATCCACCACGACGCCAGAGGCGATTCCGAATCCAGTCCCGAGAACGACATTGGCCGTCTTTCGTGCCACGCCAGGTAGCGTGAGCAATTCCTCCATCGTTTTCGGCACCTCGCCATGAAAATCTTCGACAATCTTTTTGCTTGCGCCCATTATGGATTTGGTTTTGTTGCGGAAAAATCCCGTGGAGCGAATCTCGTTTTCGACCTCCGCAGGGTTCGCATATGCAAAGCCTTTCGCGTCCTTGTATTTCTGGAAAAGCCCGGGCGTAACCATGTTCACCCGCTCATCGGTACACTGCGCGGAAAGGATCGTAGCTATCAATAATTGAAACGGATTCGCGTGTTTTAACGCGCACGTTGCGGCCGGATAGGCTTCGTCGAGCTTCTGTAATATGGTGCGGACGCGCGTAGGGTCAGACCCGCGGAGTCCTTTGGCTGGAGCGGTACCTCGTCCCACAGGCTTGAGCTTCTTCTCGAATTTTTGCGCAAGTGTCATGAGCGGCAAACTATATCACAGTGGAATATCGCAGCTAAAATCGCGTTGTTAACTCCCCTGAGAGACAGTTATTCCGATATCGCCGCCCAAGAGAAAAGCCAGCAGCTTGCGAAACGCTTTGCCGCGATGGCTTAGCCGATCTTTCTCTTCGGCAGTTGCTTCCGCGAACGTCTTTCCGATCTCAGGAACAAAGAATACTGGATCGTAGCCGAATCCGTTCGCGCCGCGGGGCTCGTGCGCTATCGATCCGTGCACTTCATCCGACATGATCGCGATCGCGCGTCTACGGCAAGCCAGTGCTATGACGCAGACAAATTTCGCGGCGCGCTCACGATCGCGCATCGGGGCCATTTCATCGACGAGTTTGCGAACGCGATCGGCATCGGTGGCGGTTTCTCCCGCGTACCGAGCCGACTTCACGCCGGGCGCGCCATTCAAAGCGGGCACCACCAGCCCGGAGTCCTCCGCAAGGACTACGCCATCCGCAAAACGGCTGTAGTAAAGAGCCTTCCCGGCGGCGTTTTCGGCAAACGTGGGCGCCGCCTCCTCAAAGATCGGCAAATCTGCAAAGCCGGTCATTAGATCGAGCGCAACCGCGGAATTCGGTCCCAGCCGCCGGTATTCGCGCAGCTTTCCCGGATTCGAAGTTGCCAAAACCAGATGATCGATTTTCATCGAGGTCCACTGAAGAAATTAGGTCGCAGCGGCACGCAAGATGCCCTGAAAGACTCTAGCGGGCTCGCACCGCGAATTTCATGTGAAGCAGTTCTTGCTGCTTTTCGCGAAGTTGGCGTATTCCGCGTGCCGCTAGATCAAGCAACCGTTCGAGTTCCTGACTTGTGTAAGGTCGGCCTTCAGCTGTCGCCTGCACCTCGACGAAATCGCCCGATCCAGTCATCACTACGTTCATATCCACCTGGGCGCGCGAGTCCTCTTCGTACGCCAGGTCGAGCAGGAGTTGATCGTCGACGATACCCACGCTGGTGGCGGCAATCGAATCGCGAAGCGGCACCTCGCGCAGAATGCCTGCTGCCTTCATGCGTTCGAATGCGAGCGCGAGTGCCACAAATGCTCCTGTCACCGAAGCGGTTCGAGTTCCTCCGTCGGCCTGGATCACATCGCAATCAACCCAGACGGTACGCTCGCCCAGTGCCTTCAGGTCCGTCACCGAGCGCAGCGTGCGCCCGATCATCCGCTGAATCTCCAGCGTACGCCCGGATTGCCTACCTTTGGTCGATTCGCGTGGCGTCCGCTCTTCGGTGGCGCGCGGCAGCATCCCGTATTCGCCCGTCACCCATCCTTTGCCCGTGCCCTTCAGGAACGACGGCACGCCATCGTCGACTGTCGCGGTTACGATCACGCGCGTCATTCCCGTTTCGATCAGTACACTGCCCTCAGCCTGCGTAATGAAATCCGGCGTAATCTTTACGGGCCGAAGCTCATCGGCCGAGCGTCCATCGGATCGTGCCACTCGTAGGCCTCACTTTCGAAATTACGCGGTGTTCTCGCGCGTACAGTCTGACGAGCGCAATCATCGGTGTCAACCGCGTTCCCCAATCTGAGCACAGGCTGCGAAATTTTCATCAATGCGAAGTCGTGCCAGTGCCGCCGGACGGCGACGTCGGTGCGCTCGTTGGCGTGGCATTCAGATCGAAGAATCCCGTCAGATCGACGTGGCCCGCCAGCGTCTCAGCCTCCTGGCCGTGAATCAGAATTTTCAGCCTGTGTAGGCTCGGTACGTTCGCCGCGAGAGTTTGCGCGATAGAATCCACGGCCTCTTGCTCGCTCAAAATACCAGATGGTGTTTCCGAGGCAAGCGCATCGGAAAAATCCGCCACAGCCGTGCCATCAGGCAAGACATAAAAACCGAGCAGTTCTGTGTCCGCAGGAATGGTCCGTTGGCTGGACGTGGGTGGGTTATCGATCAAAGCCAACAAGACCTGACGCGCGCGGTGCACCGGATCGGCGGAAAGCGGCAGTTGTACTTGCACAGGAGCGATCTTGTTTGCGCCTGCAGCCCAGAAAATCGTGGCGGCCACTTCCTGGTCTGTGGGAGTCGAAATTGGTGGAGCAAGCACGGCCTGGCGCGCCTGTTCATCGGCGGTCTGGTCCTGGTCCTTAAGAACGCTCACGCGGCGGCGCAGGCCGCGAAAACTGATGACGCCGATCACGACGGCCACTGCCAGCACGAGGAGCGCAATCTTCGCGGCGCGGGGCATCAGTGGGGCGCCCCCATGGCGTTGGAACCGCTATTTGCACTTGTTGTGGAATGGATCGCAGCCACTGCCTGCGCAATCGCCGAAGCGATGGGCGGGCTCATCTGTTCAAGCGCGCTCACGTTGGGTGAGCCGATATTTGAGATTTCGATTGCAATGGCCGGCGTCGCGACCGAGCGCAAGTCGCGAATCGCGGCGGACATGCTATTCGCAGGCGAACCCGAGAATTTTTGCGTCAACTCGGTTTGAACTAAATCCGCGAAGCGGTGGCTGGCGTCATCGAACGATGCCTGTGCCTGCCGCCACGGCAGAAGCTCGATCTGAGACGCGGCTCCCATTGGCGTCGACTGCGGCGGCGGAGCTATCGGGACTGACGATCCCGCAGCAGCAGACATCGTGTACGGCGCGGCAATGCGGTCGTAATAAACGCGCACGGTGTTGGATGTGCCGGTTGACGCGATATGGAGAGTGACAAAGAACGCGTTGGAGAACTGGTTGGCAATCGCCGCTCGGTCGTCGAAACTTGGGTCGGAGTCGCCGTCGCGAGTCATTACCACGCGATAGCCACGTTGCGTAAGTTCAGCGCGACATCCGCGGGCGAGGGCAAGGACAATGTCTTTCTCTTTCAGGCCGTTTGCTCCACGCGCTCCGTCGTCAGCTCCGCCATGGGCCGCATCGATCACGATAGTCACCGGCGGTTCGGCAGGTATCTGGGAAGTCGAAATAATGGGGGGCAAAGTCGGAGAGACGGGTACTTGAGAAGGCGCTGCAGGTGTCTGAGAAAGGCGGGAGCCTTTCAGCGGCGCACAAATTGCCACCGCGAGCACAAAAAGAACGGCGAGGCAAAGAAAAAACGGTTTCCGCACGGAAAACAAGCATAACAGAATCCGCCGGGAAGAGTCGTCCGCACTCAGTCAAATTCAGCGAGCGTATCGGTCTCGTTACTTCCGCCGCCCCGCCGCACTGGCAGCGTATCCCAGTCTCGCGGACTCAGGTTGCTCCTGCTCGAAGAGTGCGTTTACTTCCTTGCGCCGCTGCGAAAGCTCTTTCTCCGCCGCCAGCCAATCTTCCACGTCATGGCCATCTTCGCGGCCGCGTTCAAGATAAATTTCGTATGCGCGTGCTTCAATCTGTTCGTTCGCCGGATTGCTGTCCATGAATTCTGCCTCACTTTCGGTCTCAAATTAGACGCGTGGCTCAAGCGGAACAATCGGGTGTTCCTTGTAAAAGTCCCAAGTTCGCTTGGATGCGGTTTGAATGAGGCGTTAGAAGCGTATTGCGATGAACACAAAGAATGCAGGCGAAGAAGAAGGCCTAGCTTGTCGCGCTGTCTTCTCCGGTCGCCTGATGAACGGGCAGTGGACGGTAGCCGCTGCGCGCGCGGATGCGGTATTTGCCTTCACCCGGACCCTTGAGCTTCACGGTGATGGCCCGCCACCCGCGATTGGGATTCGGCTGCGGATAATAGTAGAGAGTATAGAG
>DATNBB010000236.1:0-2015 GCA_035607335.1 Binatia bacterium
TGTGCCGCCATTGGGCATTGCATCGCGCGCATTCACCGCCAGGTTCATTAGAACTTGCTCGATCTGCCCCGGATCGGCTTTCACGGCGGCCAATTTCGGATCGGGCGCGAAAACATACTCGATGTGCTCGCCGATCAGCCTCGGCAGCATCTTGCCCATATCCGCGATGATCGCGTTCAAGTCGAGTACCTGCGGCTGAAGCACCTGCATGCGGCTGAAAGCCAGCAATTGCCGCGTCATCGAGACTGCGCGCCGTGCGGCCTTTTGTATCTGTTCGACGCAGCGCCGATGAAAGTCATCGCCTCCGGCGCGATCCAGCAGAAGATCGCTATTTCCTCCGATGATCGTGAGCAGATTGTTGAAGTCGTGCGCCACTCCGCCTGCGAGGCGGCCGATTGCCTCCATCTTGTGCGCTTGCCGCAAGCGGCCCTCGAGATCTTTTTGGTCCTCCTGATTTTTCTGTAGCGTTGTACGCATTCGGTCGAAAGCGGTAGTTACTTCGGCGACTTCGTCACCCTGCGCCACAGTTAACGGGTATCCGTAATCACCGGACTCAAGCGCTCGGACTCCCAGGACTAGATTGGAGAGCGGCCGCGTGAACGTATCCGAAATGAGGAAGACAATCAGGCTGCCCACCAACAAGCTCAACACTCCAAGCAAGAGCAGCACACGATTCAAGCGCGTCAGAAATGCCGTCGCCTTGTCGAGTGACTTAAAAACGACCAGCGTGACGCGCGGATCGTCCGAAAGGTTGACCGCGGCGGCGACGTAGTGCTCATTCCCGATTTGAAGCTGCGGAGCCTTGCTCGCTGCACCGCCGTTTAGCTGACTCAGCAGGCTGGGACCATCCAGGCCGGACAGGGTGCCTGCGACCGGCACATCGTTTTCGAAAAAGGCGACGTCACCTCCGGCGATCACGGAAAAATTCCTGGCGGCGCGATCGTCAATTCTTTCCCCTAGCGTGAGAAATCCAATCGTGCCTTCGTCGGGGCCGGTCGAGATTTTTTGGATCCACACCTGATAGAGATGGTTCCCGCCATACCACCAGTCGTGCGCCGCGCCGCGCTGCAACGAACCGCGCAGCAATCGCTGCGCCTCTTCGCGCGTCAGGCTGGAATCCGAATTCCGGAGACCTGCTACTTGACCGGTGCGGTCCGCCATTACAAGCAGATCGGCGCCGCTTCGGCGATACGTCTCCGCGGATGCGTCCTGAATGGTGGCTGCATCCGTCATCATGAGCGCCTTCACATTCGGCAGATTCGCAAGCAACTGCGAAGAACTCGTGAATGCTTCGTCGCGCTGCTTCTGGAAAATTTCGAACGTGTTTACCGAAGCGCGCAGATCTGTGCGTAAATTGTCGCGCATTCGCATCCGCACGACGTTGCTGACCACGATGAGGGTTCCCGCCGTGAGCATCGCGGAAACCGCAAGCAGAGACAGAAGGAACTTTGTCCGTAAGCGGATACTTCGCACGAGGTAACCTCTCGGATCACCGGCATTTGCCCGAGCGAGTCGGCCCCGGCGACATCGCATCGTGGCAAGCCTGTGGAACAAATTTACCATTGGGCGAATGCGAGGCGATGGAACGCCCCGTACGCCCATGTCTAAACGTGTAAGGCTTGCCGCTTAGGGCACCCGCGCTCGCGATGCTTCGTAACCCCGAGCCACGAAGGGCCTCATCCTCGATTATTTTCTTTTGCTTTCGCCTTTCGCTTTCCTCCTCTGGCGATTGCGATTAGAACTGGTCGCCATCGTTTGTTTTCATAGAGTTGCGTCGATTTTTAATTCTTTGCAGTTGCGATTAGAAACGTAGGTTGCGGGTTTTAGGTTGTTGGTGACAGGTGGCTGAAAAACGCCCGTTTTTGGTCGATTAGAGATTGAATTTTTGTTGAGGGCGTTAGGGTTACGCCGGATTTTAATCGGCAGACTGGCGATTAGAATCCGAGTGATTGGTGAGTTGTACCTGGTGAGTGGTGGAAACCCAGTCAACGTCGATTGGAAGTACTCGCCGACGG
>DATNBB010000126.1:0-7497 GCA_035607335.1 Binatia bacterium
ATTCGAGTGTCCGCTCTGGGCGTGGCGGTCCAGCTCGCCCGGCAAGAGGTAGCGCACTAAAGTCGGAACGACGGTGCGCGACAGCAGGTAGCTCGCCAGCATCGCGAATACGACCGCGAGGGCGAGCGGGGTGAAGAGATACTTCCCCGCACCCGAGAGGAAAGCGACGGGCACGAACACGATGCAGATGGCGAGCGTCGAGACAAAAGCCGGCGTGGCGATCTCCCGCGCACCGTCGAGAATCGCCTGTACGATCGGCTTTCCCATGCCGAGGTTGCGATGGATGTTCTCGATCTCGACGGTCGCGTCGTCGACGAGAATGCCGACGGCGAGCGCGAGCCCGCCGAGCGTCATGATATTGATGGTCTCGCCGAGCGCGCTCAATACGATCAATGACGTTAGAACAGAGAGCGGAATGGAAATAGCGATAATTACCGTGCTGCGCCAGCTTCCCAGAAAGAGCAGGATCATTAACCCAGTGAGTATCGCGGCGATCGCGCCTTCGCGAATCACGCCTTTGATCGATGCAAGCACGAAGATCGATTGGTCTGATACCGGCCGGATATCGACCTTCACGGGAAGCGCGTCTTCGATCTGAGGGAGCTTCGCTTTGATGTCCTTAATGATGTCCAATGTCGAATAGGCGCCTGATTTGAGGACGGACATGAGCGCCGCGCGATTGCCGTTCACGCGAACGATGTTCGTTTGTGGGGTGAATCCGTCTCGGACATTCCCGACATCGTGAATATAAATCGTCGATCCGTTAACGGTTTTGATCGGCAGATTATTCAAGTCACGAATGTTCTCTGCAGGGCCGTTCATGTCGACCTGGTATTCGTATGGACCGATCTTGGCTGAGCCGGCCGGCAGGATCAGATTTTGAGAAGCAATCGTGCTTGCGACATCGACGGGCGAGAGATTCTTTGCTTGTAGCTCCGGCAAGTTCAAATCGACCATGATCGTCCGCTGCTTGCCGCCATAGGGATATGGCACAGCCGCGCCGGGAATGGTCACAAGCTGCGGACGCAAGAAATTGACGCCGGAATCGAATAGCTCCTGCTCGTTTAGTCCCTGCCCAGAGAGCGCAAGTTGCAGCACGGGAACGGTGGAGGCGTTGTAGGTAATGACAAGCGGCGGTGTGGTCCCGGTGGGCAACTGCCTGACGATCGTCTGGGAAACCGAAGTGACTTGCGCAATAGCCGTGGCGATTTGCGTGCCGGGCTGAAAGTAGATTTTGACGATGCCACGGCTATCCAGCGACTCCGATTCGATGTGCTCGATATTGTCGACCGTCGTGGTGAGAATGCGCTCGTAGATGTAGATGATCCGGTTCGACATGTCCTCGGGAGAAAAGCCGCTGTAATTGAAGAGGACGCTTACAACTGGAATGTCGATATTGGGGAAAATGTCGACAGGAGTGCGGATGATGGAAGCGACGCCGACGATCAGAATCAAGATCGCGGCGACGACAAATGTATAAGGCCTGCGTAGCGCAAGCCGGACGATCCACATGCCTTCTTAAGCTCCTCGCCGGCAGCAGACGGAAGGGACACTTCTCGCCGCATTAAGGCTGCAACTTTCGTGTTCCGATATTATGACATCAGCGGAAACGTGACAGAAGGTGACAATAGGTAAAGAAACTTTAACATCCCACACTGTTCCCGTCTTCTTAGACGTAGTGAAAATCTGCCGGGGTTCACCGATTTGCAGCGGTAGCCTTCGCGGACGCGGCCAATATTAATTCAGAGAGGAAGTCGCCCAAGCCTCTGCCCGCCAGCCTGAACTCGCCATCACGAGCGGTCCGGTCCAGCCAACCCGAATAGACCAGGCACACCATTTCAGACCAGGAGTCAGCTGTCGCGCGGGCGAAGCCAACTTCGCCCAGAATGTTCGCTATTACGCGGGCTTTGCGCTTTTCGACGTCAGCCACGCGAGCTGCCACTCGGTCATCACGGCGAGCCCATGCACGAACGGCGATTTCTTCGCGGATTCTTTCCGATTCAGCGCTTCGCTCGACGAATCGCGCCCAGCGTGCCGCGGCATTCGGCTTTTCGGCGGCTTCGGTTTCCTCGCTGGATAACCATTCCGATTCGGAAGTCTCCCACGAGTGGAGCATTTGCATCAGGAGTTCGTCGCGATCACGGAAGTGCCAGTAGAAGCTGCCTTTGCTGACGCCAAGGTCACGCGCGAGGACTTCGACACGGACCGATTCGACACCGTCGTTCGCCAGCCGAGCAATGCCGGCGCGTATCCAGTCGTTTGGATGAAGTGGTGATCGAACAGGAGATGGGCTAGCCATACGTGGGCGTATGTACGTTGGAAAGATACTCGTACTGGAACGATGGGTCAAGCGACTTGGAGTGCCCGTTGGGATTCCGGGTTCACGACTGCGCAAGCACACGAGCTTGCTCACGGGTTTGGCGCAGTTAAAGTATAACGTTCAGCGTTATAGACTTGCTTTGTGATCAGGTCCTCTCGCTGCCGCGATACCGAGCGGCTGTTTCGTCTTGAACCGGTGCGGCGGTTCAAGGCCGTGGAGCGCGTCGGTCCGACACAGCGTTACGATTAGCCCGTTACTTCAGAACGACGCCGCAATTTTGGCTGAACATGCAACTGCACTACGAGTTGCAGGTTGCCGAAGGTGAGTTGGGGTCGAAGGTCGAACGCGATGTTCAGCCGCTGGAGTCTGTTGCGCGCTGAAACTGGCCCAAAAAGTCTCCAACCACCGCGGCAGCATTTGCGATTACTGCAGGCTCGGTTCCGAATCCTTCCAGCCAGTGGACGTCCGGTTCGCGGCGAAACCAGGTGATTTGGCGCTTCGCGAATTGCCGCGTCGCCTGCTGGATGCGGCTGACGGCTTCTTCGAGGCTGATTTTTCCATCGATATGGTCCGCTAATTCGCGATAGCCGATGAATTGGAACGGCTTTGCGTCTGGCGAGATTCCTTTGCCTACGAGCGCTCGTACCTCTTCAAGCCAGCCCGCGGCAATCATCTCGCGCGTACGCGCCTCGATGTGCGCATAAAGAGCCTTTCGGTTTGGTGAGAGGCCAACTTTGGTAACGTGAAAGCCTTGAAGCGCTTCGCGCCCGGTGCGATGAACCTCGCCGACTGTTTGGCGCGCCAACATGCGTATCTCGATTGCGCGGATCACCTTCTGCGCATCACGAACGGCAATTTTCTTCGCGGCATCTGGATCGATTTTGGCGAGCAGCCGGTGGAGATATTCGGCGCCGCGATGTTGGGCTGTTTCGCGTAGCCGCGAACGCAGTTCTTCGGAACGCTCTGGCGCGTCGGCGAGCCCTTCCAGCAGCGCGCGGAGATATAGACCGGTGCCCGCGGTGAGCACGGGCAACCTGCCTCGGCGCTTTAGATCGTCCAGCACAGTGATGGCGCACCTACGGTACTCGCCTGCGGTGAAGACCTCGTCGGGTTCGACAAGATCGGTGAGGTGATGCGGGATTCCATGCTGTTCGGAGGCAGGTACTTTGGCCGTGCCGATATCGAAATAACGACAGACCTGCGTCGAATCGCAGACAACGACTTCGCCATTGAAGCGGCGAGCCAACGCAATTCCGAGTGCCGATTTGCCTGACGCAGTTGGTCCCAGTACGACAATCAACGGGGCTAACGAGGGTGACGACCCGCTCATCCGGCGAATTTCCAATAGCGGAGAAGAACGATCAAAAGGACTAGGCCAGCGAGCAATAGTGCGCCGGCTACTTGCGTGCGATTGATTTGCACAGGAATCGTCTAGTGATGATTGAGGTATTCGACAGGCAAATTATACAGGAAGTAGATTCCGAACCGCATGTAAGGCCCGTGGAACTCCCTGGGCAATGGCTCGAAAGGATTAGACGCGCGAATGGACGACATTGCGGCGTTATCGAGCGGGGGCTTGCCCGATGTGCCCAACATTTGCGGATCGGACGATTGAATGCTGCCATCAGGATTTATTTGGAACGTCACGTAGACGACGCCTTTATCTCCGAGCATTGCCGATTGCGGCATAACCGCCATCCAATTGCGCTTTATGGTCTCGAGCATGCGCTGGATATAAGGCTGGAAGTTAACTCCTTCCGTTGGCGTCAGGATCTGAACCTGATTACCAACAGAAGGGCCTTGGCCGCCAGGACCCGCCGGGAATTGCCCTTGGCTTGAGAACGTTCCTCCACTGCGTTGTTGTTTCAATGCATCCTGCTCTTGCTGTTGGAGGATTTGGCCCGGCGATTGGTTCTGGAGCTGTAGATTCAAGTGATTGTTCTGCGGCTTGATCGGCTCCAGTACTGAAGGCTTCGGCGGCAGGTTCTCGGCTACTTGCGGCGGAGGTTGCTGTTGCTGCGGCGCAGGTGGCTGTGGCGCTGCCACATGCGGAGTCGGAGCTTCGGGCAAATCCGGCTGTGGCTTCACGGGTTGTGGCGTGGGTTGTGGCGCAGGCTGAACCGGCGCTTCTACCGGAGGTGGAGTGGGCTGGAGCAGCTTGGGAGGGATGCGCGGCATTTTCGGTACGGGCGGCGGCGGAGTGGTCGTTTCCGGAGGCAGATACACAAAATTCAACGCCTGCTTAGCTCGATCCAGATCTGCCTGCGTCGGAACCCTCGGCTTGAATATTTTCCCTATGTTGACGAGGAAGAGAATCAGAACGATGTGAGCGGCAATAGAGCCGATGCGAGCGAGATTGTCCCATTTCGCGTCGTGCTTTTCCTCGGGCTCGATCAGGAGGTTGGCGTCGCCGGTGATGAAAATGTCCGGTTCGATCACGTCGCGGAACTTTGCGGTGTCGATGGGCGCGAATAGCTCCTGCTGCTCCGGCTCGAGTGGTTTGATCTGCGCCGGCACGACCATGCGCGCATCGAGAACCTCAAGAGCCATCACACCCTTCTCTTGCGTTTCGATGGATCGCTCGATCGGCTTGACCGGCATGTCGCGCGCGACCAGCAGGCGCTCCACGAGAACGCCGAGCGGCATGTGCTGCGGGATATTCGATTTTCCGTTCAGCGGCGGCGCATCGGACGGACCGGCGGGGACGACCATGCGATCGTCCATAGCCGTGGTCACACGGCTGCCCGATTTCCTGAGCTCGTCGCCATTGACGGGCTTCACGTCGCGGGGCACCAATGTGCGGCTGATCATTGTTTCTTCACGGAGTCGATAGAGACGCGAAGGCGCTTGCTTGGACGCGCTTCCCATGTTCTTGGATGCCAGCCATGACCCGATCGGCTAGTTCGAGGGCACGGCGTCCCGCGGCTCCATCGACCACAGGAGCCTTTCGCGTCCGGACGCAATCGGCAAATGCGCCTAGCTCCGCCTTCAAGGGCTCTTCAGCCGTTGCCGGCAGCTTCTCAAAGCCAATGCCCGGTTGCGGCGTGCCGGGCTGAACGCGGATGCGCAGCACGTCTTGTCGCGCGAAATCGAGCGAGACGTATTCATGCGCCTGAAAGAAGCGCATTTTGCGGACGCGCTCGGTGGAGACGCGGCTTGCCGTGACGTTCGCGACAGTGCCGGTTTCAAATTCCACGCGCGCGTGCGCGATGTCCACTTTGTCCGTGATTACTGGGATACCGACCGCCTTCAAATCAACTATCGGCGCATCGACAAGCGCCAGCAGAATGTCCAGATCGTGGATCATCACGTCATATACCACGTCTACATCCAGGCTGCGCGGCGTGAAGATGCCCAGCCGATGGACTTCAAAAAACATTGGCTTGGAAATGATCTTTTGTGCCGCCGTAACGGCTCCGTTGAATCGTTCGACATGACCGACCTGCAAAATGCGTCCTGAGCGTTTTGCCGCGGCGATCAGCTTGTCGGCTTCGGCAAGCGATGCGGCCATTGGCTTTTCGACGAGCACGTCGATGCCCGCGTCGAGCAGGCGACAACCGATGTCCGCATGATCCGTAGTCGGAACTGCCACGCTGACGGCGTCAATTCCGGCTTTAGCGAGATCGTCGAGATCATCGACAGCCTTCGTGTTGAACTCGGCCGCGACCTGTGCCGCTCGTTCTTTGTTTTCGTCGAGGATAGCGGCCAGTTCCACGCCTTCCATGGCGCCCCAGACGCGGGCGTGGTTTTTGCCGAAGCCGCCGACGCCTGCCACTGCTACGCGAATCTTCTTTTCCGTCACGATTTTTTCTTTGCGTCCGTTTTCTCGACAGCGAAGGCTTCAATGGCGATTCCGGCCTCATTGGCGGCGCGGATTAGGTCGTCGCGCTCGAAAAGCAGCGTTCGGCCTGCATCGATAGCGAGCGCCGTTGCGTTTGCTTGCTGCATTACGTCAACTGTCTTGCGCCCTACAACTGGGACATCGAAGCGCATATCCTGTTTCGGCTTGCTCACTTTTACCACCACGAGGCGCTGGCCGCCTGCAATTCTTCCAGCCCGCTCGATCGTTTCGTCGGTGCCTTCCATTGCTTCAATCGCAACACAGGCGCGATCCCGAATCACGACCGTTTGGCCGAGGTCGAGACCGGCGATTTGCCGAGCGATGTGCCGGCCATATTCGATGTCAGCCCGTTCGGATTCGTCGGGTGCGCGCTTTGTCAGAATGCCCGTTTGCGGCAGCAGCGATCCGAGAAATTCGGTCGAATTCACCAACTCGATGCCTTCGTCTTCGAGAACGCGAGCGACAGCTCCGATCAGCGCATCCGTATTCTTCGTGTTGAGCGAGAAGAGCAGCTTCGCCAAACGCCAATCGGGACGGATCGAGCTGAATATTTTGTTGTGCTTCACCTGGCCGGCCATTACCGCGCGCTTCACGCCCTCGGCGTGGAGCAATTCGATAGCTCGGCTTAATTCACCCAGACTTACCCAGTGCAGCCGTTTCGCGGCCCGCTCGAGATTTGGCGAAGCCTCTTCGCGGATCGCGATCACGGCCATTTCGATGCCGCGGCTGCGTGCGCCTTCGAGAACGAGAAAAGGGAAGTCGCCGTTCCCGGCGATGAGGCCCCAATTTCCGGCGGCGGCGTCCGTCATCTTCGCTACTTTGTGAGCCCGCGCTCAGCCGATTCGATGAATTGCACCAGAGATAGGACGTCTTCGGAATGGGAGAGGGTTTCGCGCATCTTGGAGACTGCCTGCGAGGTGTTGAGCTTGGAGCGGAGCAAGAGACGGTACGCCTGTTCGATGGCCTGAATGCGTTCGGGCGAAAAGCCATTGCGTTCCAGGCCTACTTTATTGGTGCCGTAGCATTTTGTTGCACGTGGGGCGACGACGATCGAGTAGGGCAGCACGTCTTGCGAGATGATGCTGTTTGCTCCCATGTAAGAGTATTTGCCGATACGGCAGAATTGGTGCACCTGGCAGAACGGGCCGATCTGCGCGTAATCTTCCACGGTAACGTGGCCCGCAACCGACGCATTATTCACAAAAATCGTATGGTCGCCGATCTGGCCATCGTGACCGATGTGTGCGTAAGACATGATCAGGTTATGGCTGCCGAGGCGGGTCGCGCCGCCGCCTTTTACGGTGCCGCGGTTCACGGTGCAAAATTCGCGAAAAAC